>JAFZOS010000082.1 GCA_017550535.1 Lachnospiraceae bacterium | reverse complement strand
TTTGAATCAAGTGTCAGCACACAGTTTGTGTCCGCCCACTTGGCATAAAGAGTAATATCCTCAGTGCCGACCTTAATATAGAAGTAATCACCGTCTGAAGCAGACCATGGCTGCGTACAGGAACTGTCCTTATATTTATCAACCGGCTTGGTACACGAAGGGTCTAAACACCAGTCAACCAACGCCTTTCTGGCATTTGAATTATTAAGCTCATAGTCATTAAGATATATGTATTGGCTTGAGTTTTTATTTACAGCTTTCTGGCTGGTCTTACTTTTAACATACTTATTCTGCTCATCATCATAAATCCGGTAATATCCGTTATCACCGTCATTCGCATTGAAGGTGATCACTGTTTTTTCAGCCGAATATACCGCATATAACGTTGTATCTTTTGATACGGTATATGAATAGTTATCAACAGTTTCGCCGCCTGATGTCAATGACCACCCTTTAAAAGAATTGTGCAGATCGGTCGACTTAATATCATAGCTTTGCGGTGCCAGGCTGCCGCTGTTAAGGAATACCTGTCCCTTGGGTACAACCGCTGTCACCGTGGTCACCTTTTTGTAATCGGACAGGCTGCCGCTGTACTTATTTCCCTCGCCCAGGATGTATGTCACGGTCGCGACATCATTTGTCCAGCCGGCATAAATGGTCGTTCCGGCAGCGGGTTCATCCTCAAGGTTATATATGTAACTCGGCGAGGAAAGCTTCGTCGTACATGCCGCCTCGGCATACCAGCCGGTAAACCAGTACCCCTCCCGCTTAAGCGAAAGCGAATACAGTTTGTCCGTTATCCACCTGGTCGGCTCATCAAGCCAAACCACCGGTGCACTGACGGAACCGGCCGAGCTGTTGTACTCGATCATACCTCCGTTACCGTCAAGGGTAAGGCCGGTACCGTCACCGTCAATCGATATATCATCCGCTGATGCTTCCAAAGCCTCGTCAGAAGAATCATCCACTGATATATCATTCACCGATATGTCATCAACCGACTCATCACCGCCCATATCAAGGACGGCGGACTCAATAGAAGGTGCATCCGTCACCGGGCCCGAAATATCATCGCCCGGTGCATCGGAAAGGATATCCTCCGACCCGTCATAAAAGACAAGTGAATCGTCAATATCCCCCGTATAAGCCATTACCTTATCGGCAGGCAGGGATGTCATGATCATGAACGCCGCCATAATACATGCCGTTATCCTTTTTAACTTCATACGTACACCTCCAAAAAGTCCTCACTAAACCTAAGTCAGTGTTATTTTACTTTGACGTTTAAAACAATGCTCATATTGGAGCCGTCATTTAAGGTCGCGGTTATCTTTGCGTTTCCCTTCTTATTGTAAACTATTAAAAGATACCAGTAACCATAATCATCTTGATCCATCTGAACCGAAGCGACGGAAGGATTTGAGCTCGTTAAGGTCATAGTCTTCCAAGCAATGGAAGAGGAATCGGTATAAAAGTCTACATATCGGTACCAACCTGCATTACCATTCAAATTCATTGCCTTTTTGCCGTTTTCCCATACGAAATATGTAGGCTTATAAGAACCATAATAGACATAGGAACTGCTCAAATCGGTACCGTCCGTTGTAGTAGCCGTAACCTTCAGTCCGTCAAAATAATTGTAGAAATTCTTTGCCAGTACAACCTTACCGTTCTTTATAGTTACGAGTTTGTGTTTCTTGGCATACTCAGTATCCGATGCATAATACACCGGATCATCGTTACTGTCCCAATCGCTTATGACCTGATAATCCCAATTCAAATTTTTGATCGTCGGAGTTCCGTACAGTGTTCCGATAGTAGCATTTGTCATAACACTGCATCCGTCTGCTATTACCTGCTGTCGCTTTGATGAATAAGTCATAATACTTGATGCCGGAACAATTACGTTTATAACTACGGATGCGGCCCTGTTTGTGCCATCGGTCGTCCTGCAGGTGATAACTGCCTTTCCTGCCTTATGTGCTTTTAATGTCGTTGATGGTCCCATATCGTCACTTAGCGATACCACAGCAGGGTTGCTCGATGTCCATGCAAGGTTATAACCAGAATATTCGCTTCCCGAAACCGTCTTGATCAAACCGTTTAACTTAAACTGCGATTCATCGAGCGCCTCGGACGGGAACGGAGTATTTAACGTATACATCCTTGCGGACGCGAGCGAACCTGTTTTGGGGTTATATACCTGAGCGGTCGAAGGTATATATTTATATAAATAATCATCAAAGTCCACCTTCACCGACTGAGCCCTCTCCGCTACAATGACCTGGCAGCACCCGCTTGCATACGAGCCGTCCTTTGCATTTGCAACAACCGTAAAGCTGCTTCCTGTAGGAACACTGCTGTCAACTGTTACAAGACCCTTTTGCGTAATGTCGACACCCGAAGGTGCACCGGCCACTAGCGTCCACTCCACTGCTTTGTTATTTGCCGTTGCCGGATACGGAACTGCTTTATATACAGCCTTTCCGCCCGGAGAAATGTAGTTCTGGCCTGTAACGGTTATCGAAGTTACGGGCTGAGTTACGGTCACAACGCATACCGCACTGGCCTTGCTGCCGTCGGTTGCCCTGCAGACTATCTTGGCACTTCCCCTGCCTTTAGCAGTCAGAGTCACCGTAGCCATATCAGTACCGTTAACGCTTACAACGTTAGGATTCGAACTTGTCCACACATAATTCTTGTCATAAACGTACAGATCATTACCGTTAATATCCGTGATCCCGGAAACATATAAATAATCCGTTTGTGAAGCGATCATCTCTTTCTTTGACTTGCTCAAAATGATGCTCTTTAACTTCGCCGGATTGATCTCGGGCTTTGCACCTACCGTAAAGACAAGAGATTTTATATTTGACATTACGCCCATGCCGCTTACAGTCGCAGCCATGAGACTAACTTTGCTTCCTGCACTTATGCCGTATTCCGAAAGTAACAGATCAGCCGTTATCGGAGATGAGTATACCGCTCCGTTAACAACCTCACCGTTTAATACAACCGGGGCTTTTCCGTTTACCGAAAATACTATCTTACCTCCAAGTCCCGTAATACCGGTGCTTGATGTTACAGGGCTTGAAGGACTGATCGTTATGGATCCGCCATAAGGAAGGACGCCCTTATCAAGAGTACAGCTTATGTCAGGAGCACTCCTGTCCGCTTCGAACATCTTTGCAAGATCTATCACTCCGGCTCCCATACCGGCTGAAAGGGGTTTATTTGTACTCTTCTTAAGTACCGCCTCCATCTCACTCGGAGAAACATGGCCGACTGCACTCATATAAAGCGCGCAGGCTCCCGCGATAATAGGGGTGGCCTGTGAAGTGCCGTTCATCGAACAGTATTCGCTGTGGGTACCAGTATCAGCATATACATTTGTGATTGGACTACTACTACTTGCTCCGTTATGCGTAGACCAGATGATCCATCCGGGTGCAGCTATATCAACAAAATCCCCATAATTTGAAAATCCCGTTTTCTCGCTGTTCGGATATAAAGCCGCTACAGCTATGACTCCGTCATAAGCCGCAGGATAATGGTGTGTATTTGTATATTCATTTCCTGCCGCCGCCACAACAGTCACGCCGGCTTCCCTTGCCTCATAGATAACCTGTTGAAAATCAGTAGTGTAACCGGGACCTCCGAGACTCATATTGATGATATCGGCACGCCTTTCGTGGATTTTGTTTCCATAATCATCATATCCGGAAACATAACGTATTCCCGCTATCACATCGTCCCAGGTACAGCCTGTTGTTGCAAAAACCGGTACCGAAAGGAGGTTGACATTTGGAGCGATCCCGGCACCTCCGGCACTGTTAAAACCGGCGCCTATGATACCGGCAACATTTGTTCCGTGGCCGCTATAGTCCTTGGCAGTTGGTATAACTTCTGCCCTTGTAAGCCTGCTGCCGAATTCCACATGATTTGAAACACCTGTGTCCAAAACGGCAACCGTAACTTTACTGCTGCCTGTAGTAACGCCCCAGGCCGCATAAGTATTTATCATATCGTGATACCACTCATAGCGATTTGACGTGGGATTAAGATATGGATCATGTACATATGTTCCGTATAGTGATGAATACGACTGCCTCTCAGAAACATCAGAATAAGCAGCAATACCCATATCAGCCGCTGTCGGATCAGCCGTTATTTCAGGCTCAATATATCCATAATAGTTTGGTTCAACGTGCGGAAGGTTAAGCTTTATATCCATGCCCGCTTCAACCGCCTCAATAACGCTTATCTTTGAAAGATCAAGCTTAAGGACCGCAACACCGTACCTGTAAGAATCAAGCTCCGCGTTGTATGCCTTTGCTACCTCTTCGGCATATTCCTTTGAATCGGCAAGGAAAAATACCTCATCCTCGACGTAGTCAACGCCCGCTTCCATTGAAGACAACTGATCCAAAACATTGTGCACCGCCATGTCTCGCTTGTCATGCATGTCCTGCGCACTTACCTTAAATCCCTCGTACATGCCCGTGAGTCCGAAAGGAAGCTCTTCCTGTTCGGAAACGCCCTCATCGGCTGCCGAGTTTAAGTCAACTGTTTCGGAATCAACGATGAGTTCATCACTTACGATGCCCTCACCGACGTTTCCAATCTCATCAAGGTCAGCGGTCGCGCCCAGTACCGAAAGCGGCTGTGATACCGTCAGTATAAGGACAAGCAACAAGCTTAATGCCTTGATCTTCCTGAATCTTTTGTTCATTTAACTACCTCCTTGTCAGTGTTTTAGCTTATCACTTTATTTATAGCATCCCTCACCGTTTCGACCCCAATAAGCTTGATACCATCAGGCGGAGACTTAACTGCCGCCACCGTACTCATCGGCAGGATACAGGTTTTAAACCCAAGCTTTGCGGCTTCCAAAACCCTTACTTCAGCCATGCTCACACTGCGCACCTCGCCGCTTAATCCCACCTCACCGAAGGCAATAACATCCTCCGGAATACTTACATTTTTATAACTTGAAACAATCGATAAAACTATACCCAGATCCGCTGCCGGCTCATTAAGCCTGATTCCTCCGGCCACGTTCACATAGGCATCGCATTCGGCAAGCTTAAGCCCTATACGTTTTTCAAGCACCGCCATTAACAGGTTTACCCTGTTCAGATCGGCTCCCGTTGCCTGACGCCTCGGTATACCGAAATTCGTCCTGCACACAAGCGCCTGCAATTCAATAAGAAGCGGCCTCGTCCCTTCAAGTGCGCACACCACGACCGAACCGCTTGCATCCTTCGGACGACCGTTTAACATATATTCCGAAGGATTGGTCACTTCGACTAGTCCCTCGCCGCGCATTTCAAAAACACCGATCTCATTGGTGGAACCGAAGCGGTTCTTAACCCCCCTTAAGATCCTGTACGATGCATTCCGCTCACCCTCAAAATACAGCACGGTGTCTACCATGTGCTCAAGCACCCTCGGTCCCGCGACAGTTCCCTCCTTGGTCACATGACCCACTATAAAGATCGCGGTCGAAAGTCCCTTTGCAAGCCTGAGCAGCACCGCAGTTGCCTCCCTGACCTGTGACACGGATCCCGGAGCCGATGATACATCCTCCGAGAACATCGTCTGTATTGAATCGATCACAACAACGGAAGGCTTCTCCCTCCTGATCGTTTCCTCGATCGTTATAAGATCTGTCTCACAGAACAGAGAGAGCGAATCGGTAAAATCACCGATCCGCTCGGCCCTCATTTTTATCTGCTTAAGTGATTCTTCCCCCGAAATATAAAGGACGGGGACATTATCCTTACTTAGCATCCGGCATACCTGCAAAAGCAGAGTCGATTTGCCGATGCCCGGATCACCGCCGACCAAAGTGAGCGATCCCTTTACTATCCCGCCTCCGAGAACCCTGTTAAGCTCTCCTATATGAGTATTTATCTTATCTTCAACGCTTAGTTCGATTTCCTTAAGCTTCGCAGGCTTACCGGTTCCGGTTCGCAAAGCTGCTGCCGAAGTCCCCGAGCCTTTCGATGACCTGCTTACCGTCTCCTCGACGAAGGTGTTCCATGCATGACATCCGGGACACTGGCCCATCCACTTGGATGACTCATAACCGCAGCTGTTACAGAAGAACACGGTCGACTTCCCTTTGGCCAATTAAATAAACCTCCTATAAGGTTATTGCAACGGGAACGTCACCGTTACCTGCAAGCTCGACGCTTAAGTTAAGCTTGCCGCCTAAGTTGCTTTTAACCTTTCCCGTACTTTTGCCGTCCACAAAAATCTCATATTCCGTATCTTCCTTAACACCAACGGTCAGCTGCGCATCCTCAGCTCCGCATACGGTAAAGAACACGCCCTCGTTAGTGGCGCGGAACCCGTGCACGCAGGTTCCCGGTACGGATTCATATACGAACATGCCGTCACGTTCAAGCTTGGTTATCTCCTTAAACGTCTTCACCTTGTACAGGTTGCCCGCACACTCGTAATCCTCCTTTTTTGCCTTCTCGTTAAGCTCGTAATTTCCAAAGCTCAAACCGCCGTCAGCTTCCGTCCTTATCAATTCATTTACAACCGACATTGTTTTCCCTCCTAAGATCCTTCGCTTTCAAGATCCTTCGCTTCGCTCAGGATGACACCTTTTAGCTTGGGATGACACCTCACCAACAACTAATTAAAGTATATAATAAATCCTAGATATTTTCCAGCACTATCTCGTTATTCTTAAGGGCCGCTTTAACGTGATCGCCCTCTTTTATCGTACCGTCAAGAACGGCCTCCGCAAGCTTATCCTCGAGCATCGTCTGGATCGCCCGTTTAAGGGGCCTTGCACCGAACTTCTTATCCTCGCCCTTTAAGGCTATATGCTTCTTTACAGGATCGGATACGGTAAGAGTCACGGAAAGTTCCTCCTTCATCCTTGCCGCAAGCTGATCCGTAAGCAGAGTCACGATCCGCTTTAAGTCGTTTTGATCGAGTGACCTGAATACGATTATCTCGTCGATACGGTTAATGAATTCCGGCTTGAATATGCGCTTAACCTCATCCATGACCGCATCCTTCATCTTGTTGTGGTCCGCCTTTTCGTTGACCTCGGTGACAAAGCCCAGGTGCTTGGGATCAACTATGCGGTTGGCACCGGCATTGCTTGTCATTATGATTACGCAGTTCTTAAACGATACCTTGCGGCCGTTTGAATCCGTTATATTTCCCTCGTCAAGAACCTGAAGCAGAATGTTGAACACATCGGGATGTGCCTTTTCTATCTCGTCGAACAATACTACCGAATAAGGATTGCGCCTTACCTTTTCGGACAGCTGGCCGCCCTCCTCAAAGCCGACATATCCCGGAGGCGAACCGATAAGCTTGCTGACCGTATGCTTCTCCATGTATTCGGACATATCAACCCTTATCATCGCGCTCTCGGTACCGAACAGTACCTCGGTAAGGGCTTTTGACAGTTCCGTTTTACCGACACCTGTAGGGCCTAGGAACAGGAAGGAGCCTATCGGCCTGTTTTTCTCCTTAAGGCCTACCCTGCCGCGCTTTACGGCGCGTGAAACCGCGGATACCGCTTCATCCTGACCGATCACTCGCTTCTTAAGGGTTTTTTCCATGCGGTTAAGCCTTGCGCTCTCACCCTCATTAAGCTTTTTAACCGGGATCTTTGTCCACTGGGACACAACATCGGCTATCACATCGGGCGTTACTGTTTTATCCTTCCCTGACCGCCTTATATACTTTTTCTTAACCTTTTCATAGTCTGATTCTAATTTTGCCTGCTCCTTCTTAAGGTCAGCAAATGCCTGAAGGTCATCGCTCCTTAAGGCGTTTTCCTTCTGCTCCTCAATGGATTCAAGAGCTTCCTCAAGGCGGGATAAGTCGCCCGCATCGGCAAGTCCCTTTATACGGAGCTTGGCCGCTGCCTCATCCATAAGGTCGATAGCCTTATCGGGCAGGAAACGGTCGCTTATATAGCGGTCGCTTAACTTAACGCAGGCTTCAACCGTTTCATCGGGGATGATGACACCGTGATGTTTCTCATAAACGCTGCGGATGCCCTTTAAGATCGCGACCGCCTCATCAGGTGTCGGCGCCTCAACGCTTATCGGCTGGAAACGCCGTTCAAGCGCAGCATCCTTCTCGATGTACTTCCTGTATTCGTCGTGGGTCGTGGCTCCGATAAGCTGCACCTCGCCCCGCGACAGGGAAGGCTTTAATATGTTCGACGCATCAAGGCTTCCTTCCGCGCCGCCCGCTCCTATCAGAGTATGGAGCTCATCCACGAACAGGATGATGTTCCTGTTTTCGGTAACTTCGTTTATTATCTTTTTTATGCGCTCCTCAAACTCGCCCCTGTACTTGGTGCCGGCGACCACTGACGCCATGTCGAGTGTCAGCAGGCGCTTGCCCTGTACACTCGCGGGCACACTGCCGTCCGCTATCCTGCGCGCCAATCCTTCAACTATTGCCGTCTTACCGACGCCCGGCTCGCCCACCAGACAGGGATTGTTTTTCGTGCGGCGGCTTAATGTCTGTATTATGCGCTGTATCTGCGTTTCGCGTCCGACAACCGGATCGAGCTTGCCTTTTTTTGCAAGTTCGGTCAGATCGCGGCTGTATTTTTCGATGAGCATCTGGCTGTTGCCGGGCATCTTTGCACCGCCCTGCTTAAAGCCCTGGATCTGATCCTTGTATTTATTTACGTCCTCGCCTATCGCCATTAATATATCGACGAACAGCTTCTGTATGTTGACACCCATGGTGTTAAGAATCCTTACAGCGAGGTTGTCGCCGTCCTTAAGGAGCGCTATAAGGATATGCTCGGTGCTTATCATGTCCTCGTTCATCGATGCCGCCGTTTCGGATGCAAGCTCAAGTATCTCCTCAAGCTTCGGGGTGTAACCTTCCTTGTCCATCAGCATGATCCCGCCCTCGGGAGCTATCTGCTTATCTATAAGGTCGCGAACGGCCTGCGCGGTCATATCGTTCTTTTTAAGTATCTGTGCCACCACAGAGCTGCCCTCCTCAAGGAAGGCGAGCAGAAGGTGTTCAGAGCCTATGTAGCCGTGCTTATATGACCTTGAGATCTTTTTTGCGGTATCGAGTACCTTGCGGGATTTTTCCGTATAATTCATTTTTATTTCTCCTTAAATCTGTCAGGAGCAGCGGCTGTCGCCGCTGCTCCTTAAGTTTACCATATAATGGTTTTTTTATCATCAGTTATCTACGTTAAGGAATTCGAACTCGAAATCATCATCGAAATCCGAAGTGTTGTACATAGGCTGCTGAGGATACTCCTGATACTGCATGCCGCCGTAGCCCTGGCCGGGATAACCCTGATTTGCATATCCCTGCTGGCCGTAGGCCTGACCGGGATAACCCTGGTTAACATAACCTTGCTGGTTGTAGCCCTGCTGGCCATAGCCCTGATTTGCATATCCCTGTTGGCCGTAACCCTGGCCATAACCCTGATCCTGAGGCTGGTAAGCATTATTGCCGTATGCATGTCCACCCTGATATCCCTGGTTTACATAACCCTGCTGGCCGTAGCCCTG
>JAFZOS010000081.1 GCA_017550535.1 Lachnospiraceae bacterium | reverse complement strand
AACCGGTATGAGATATAAGATTGTCATGATAACAAAAAATGTCATTCCGGTTATGACTGCTGCGGATCTTTTGATCACATACGGGATATAGAAACGTATGACAAGGATTGCACTGATGATCAAGCCTACAATAACCGATATGGTGTTTGCTATTTCCCACATTCTATCCATACTCATGAATCCATTCTCCTTCTGCTGTATTCCATATAGGTCTTCAGGAATCCATCATATTCCCTCCGGGCAATAGGGATATTATCACTGTTTAACAGCGTAACAGAAGACCTGTCATATTTCTGTACATATTTCATGTTTACAAGATAAGACCTGTGGATATGGTAAAAATCCTTGTCGACTAACTCTTCCAAAGCCGATAACTGCCCATAGTATTCTATATTTTCTTTATCCATATGAAGGATTATTTTTCTATTGAATACTTCAGCATATAAAAGTTGGGAAAGATTGATGCTTATATGAGAAGGCCCGGACTGGATACTGATATACTTATCACTACTTACGGAAGTCTTTACAATACGCCTTAATTCTTCCATGGCATTCATAATAACAGTCCTGAGCTTTTCATCTGCAACCGGCTTAACAAGGAAATGGAATGCCTTAAGATCAAAAGCATTGAACACCTGATCCTCTTCGCCCGTAATAAAGATAAGTATCTTCCGCCAGCCCTTATCCCTCAATACCTTTGCAACATCCATACCGCTCATATCCGGCATCCTGATATCCAAAAGCAGTATATCCGGAAATGAACCTGAATTAAGAAGTGCAGATCCTGATGTATATGAAACAACCTCTGCATCGGGACAAAAGCCCTTAACTTTTTCAGTGAAGATCGAGCATATCCGTTTTTCATCATCACATATGGCTATCAGCATATAAAACCTCCATATTACGCTTCCTTATTATATTCTTATAATCTGTTTAAATCATCGTCTATGTAGTGAACGGCAGGTTTTTTGTTGTGAATGGTAATGAATGCTTTGGATATAATAAAGAAAAGGATCACCCCATATGGGATGATCCTTAACATCGGCGTGACAGGATTTGAACCTGCGGCCTCTACGTCCCGAACGTAGCGCTCTACCAAACTGAGCCACACGCCGTTATTCACTTGTTTATCATCTGCTGCGTGTATGCCATTAATCCGTCCCGAACGGTCTCGGAAGGCTGGCGCCTCCCTCGGTCATGCGCTAAACCAAGGTCCACCGGACCTTGAGCGCCGCTCTACCAAACTGAGCCACACGCCGTTATTGTATTTGCCCATGCATTTTCACACGAGCAAATACGATTATATCATTACTGTTTCTTCTTAACAAGAGAAATTTTAATATCCATCCCCATGCTGGCTGCGTAGCGGGACAATACATCCATCGACGGCTCGGCGCGCATCGATTCAAGACGTGCGATATTCGGACGCATTATCCCCGAGCGCTCTGAAATATCCTGCTGTGTAAGCTTATGTTTTTTCCTGTATGCGATTAATTCCCTGATAACTTCATCCGAATAAAAGCCTTTTTCCGTATCCGACATGCCGCCATATCCCCCTTCCGCGTCTCACTTGGTTGTCCAATAGCTGCCTGATTCTATTATGTTATAATAACTGTTCACCGGTATCACTGTCTTTCCATGCAGCATGAACGGCTCCCAGACAACTCCGAGATGTCCGCCCGGTACATTGTAAAGTGCTTCCAGTCCTTCGTTTGAATAAACATATACCCTTGCCCCGGAGTCCGTCATATTTCCTGAATTTGCATCTCCTCCGGTAATATCACTGTAATCGTATACAAAATACCTGTACACGTCCCCATTATCGCCGGATAAAGATACAGTCTCCGTCATCAGTGCGCCCACACTGTCCTGTGACGGCTTTATGATATTTGCCGCACCGGTTCCGATAAGCCTTGAATCAATATCAAGAGGCGAAGTATCCCAGGCAAGAACAACCTGCAACTGATCCTCGGACAGATCCCTTACCGCATATCCGACGGTTGCCGGCCTGCCCGTGGTTATGATCACATTGAAAAACGAATTCTCATATCCTCCCTTGCTGACTTCTGCGGTATAATTTCCCGACTGGAGAGTAAACATCGCGGCACCCGTGGCATCAAGCACCGAACTTGCGATAACATCCCCTTCCATACAGTTAAGCCCCGCCCTCAGCCTTATTGATGCATCGGCGATGGGAGTATTGTTATCAAGGGAATCCCTTACAACGATCTGTTCATTATATTCGGCTCCGTCATCAGAATATGTCATCCTCGGCGTGGGAACAAAATACGTGCCCGAACCGGAACGCGCCGTGATCCGGTAAATCCTTACCTCGTCAAGGCTGTCCTTATATGCCGACAGGAAGTATTCTCTGTCATCGTTCACCGGTATACTCATATTATAATGACCGTCACCGTCCGTTGTAGTACGGGCAACCTCGCCCATATCATCTGCATTGTACAGCTTGATCTCTACATCTGAAAGTGCCTGGTCATACTCATCGAGTATGTATCCTTCTATCAGCTGGTCTTCGGCTAGTGTCTTGGCTGCATTATAGGAAATATATGCCTTGTTTATAAGGTTTGATTCCAGATATTCGTACTGTTCTACCGTTCCCTCACTGTAATCGTCAAGAGATGCCGCACTGAACACCGTTGCTTTACTGTTCTCACAATACGAATACTTGACCAGAGTATCCTTTTTAAAGTAATACCTTGAAGTTATGGCACCTGACGAGATATCCACCGGGACATCGATAAGTGCCTCCCTCTCAGCCGCATAATTGATATTGCCCTTATCATAATAATAATCAATGATATTAAGGTTATCCGAACAATGCTCCACCGTTGTTATCTTTTCAACCTGTGCCGTATCCGGGTTTGTATATATCATCAGTTCCAGCAAATGATCATCGGTAGTATAAGCCCTTTTTCGCTGCAGCCTGAAAGAATTGACCGCCGAGTTTTCCGGTTCCTTAACATCCTCTATCCTTGAGAATACGGTATCACTCCATTTAAGCTTCTTATCCCTCTTTCCGGGCTCAAAAAGAACCTGTGAATAATCCAGCTTTCCTTCAGCCGTCATATACCTGTCAACTTCCGTGGGATGTTCGTCCGCCTCGGTTTCCTCGTTTGTTTCGGGCTCATCATCCTCAACCCTGACTGCATCCTGCGTCTCCTCAGTATCTTCGGGTACTTTATCCGTATCCGTCCCGGAAACTGCCTGCTCAACTGCCGCAGCCACTTCCGCATCTTTTTTGGCAAACGCATTCTTAACCGCAAAAAACGTTCCGATAACGATCGCGATCAGGATAAACCCGTATCCGACAAGCCCCATAAGAACGATCAGAAACTGGTCTTTATTCCGCTTTTTCCTTGCTTCTGTTGTCTTTTCGTTATTATTCTCCGGTTTCATCGTGAGTATCGTCTTTTATGTCTTTCCTTTCATCTATTACCGCATCATCGGTTATAAGCTCATCGATAACGGTTCCTTCCGTTGCTTCGGTTTTATCCTGCTCATCTGACTCTATCTCGTTCATATCGGTGTATTCCTTGTTCACAAAAGCCTTTATGGCAAAAGCAATGATAAGTACTCCGGTGAACGTGAACAGGATCGCAAACCCTGCCATCAGCTTTGGATTATCCGAGGAACCAAGCTCGGATATCAGCCCGTGTGCAAGATAGATAAGATACATCGCGATAATGCATCTTATCATAAGATTTATCTGCGTGGGCTTCTTCTTCTGTATCTTCATATAGTCGTTTCCTTATGCAAACTTGTATATCGTTACCGTGTGGTACTTCTCGCCTGCTGCCTTAACGGGAGAATCAAACGAAGGCTCGTTCACACTGTTAGGGAAATACTGTGTCTCAAGGCAGAATGCATCCCTCTTCCCGTACTTTACTCCGCCCTTTCCGTCAAGTGTTGCGATACAGTTGCCCGAATAGAACTGCATGCCCGGAAGGTCAGTATATACTTCCATTGTCCGTCCGTCATTCTTTGCAACGGCAACAAGCTTAAGATTACCGTCATAATCATCTATAACGTAATTATGGTCATAACCCAGTACCATCGTCATCTGTTCCCAGTCAGTGTCGATCTCCTTACCGATCTTCTTGGGTTTCGTAAAGTCCATCGGCGTTCCCGCAACATCTTTAAGCTCACCTGTCGGTATCGCGCCCGGAACTATGTATGTGAATTTTGAAGCATTAATGGTAAGCTCAGTCTCATTTAAGTTCTTCTCAAGATCCTCCTGGCCGCCGAGAGCAAAATAGGTATGGTTGGTTAAGTTAAAGATGGTTGCCTTGTCACTTACTCCTTCATACTCAAGCTTTAGTTCATTATCATCACTTAAGCTGTATGTCACGCTTACCTTCATGTTTCCGGGGAAGCCCATCTCCATATCCGGTTTATTACATGAGAACTTAACGGCATTATCCATAACTTCTGCTTTCCACAGTTTCTTATGGAATCCAAGGTCAAAATCACTGTGCAGGTTGTTTCCGCCGTCATTATCCGCAAGATTATACTCAACACCGTCTATCGAAAACTTATGATCCGCTATCCTGTTTGCATTTGGACCTACGGTCGCACCGAAGAAGCAGCTGTTGTCCTCATACTGTGCAACATTGTCAAAACCCAGCACAACATCCTTTACATTTCCCTTATCATCGGGGATAAGCAGGTTAACAAGGATCGCACCATAATCTATGATATCCGCCCTTGCTCCCTTGTTGTTTCCGATAGAATACATCGTTACTTCTTTTCCGTCTTTTGTCCTGCCGAAACTCTTTGTACTTACGCTCATCTTGTCATCCTTTCTTTCAGTGATCATTTTATACTCACTACTTAGATCTCAACACGTGCATCCAACGCCCTTGACAGTGTTATCTCATCGATATTTTCAAGCTCGCCTCCTACCGGAACTCCGCTGGCAATGCGTGTTACCTTTATGCCTGTAGGCTTTATGAGCTTGCTGATATACATCGCCGTGGTCTCACCCTCAATGCTTGAATTGGTCGCTATTATGACCTCGGATACTTCTCCCGCCTGAAGCCGCCTTATAAGGTCGGGAAGCTTTATGTCGTTGGGTCCTACGCCCAGGCTGGGATTGATGGCCCCGTGAAGTACATGGTATACTCCGCTGTACTTGCCCGTTTTTTCATAAGCCGTCATATCCCTTGTATTCTCAACGACCATTATCTGGGTATGATCCCTTGATGCATCTTTGCACACGGGACATATCTCATTGTCTGTCAGTGTGAAGCATTCCCTGCAGTATTTAATATTCTCCCTGGCTTCCGTCATGGCATTTGCAAGGTTTTCAACCTTTTCCTTAGGCATGTTTATTATATGGAATGCCAGACGCTGTGCCGATTTATTGCCGATCCCCGGCAGTACCGACAACTCCCCTATCAGCCTGCTTATATATCCGCTGTATAACTCCATTTTTTACCCCTTATTATCTTTAAAACGGGAATCCGCCTCCCATACCCAGGCCGCCGGTAAGCTTGCTCATGCTGTTCTGTGATTCTTCTTCAACCTTCCGCAGTGCCTCATTTACCGCAGCCATGATAAGGTCCTCGAGCATCTCTATATCATCGGGATCCACCACTTCCTCCTTAAGCTTGACCGAAGTGATCTCCTTCTTGCCCGATACCTTTACTTCAACCGCACCACCGCCGGCAGATGCCGAGAATTCCTTCTCCTCGAGCGCTTTCTGGCTCTCTTCCATCTGCTTCTGCATCTTCTGCGCCTGCTTCATAAGGTTGTTCATGTTTCCGGGCATACCCATGCCGCCCGGAAATCCGCCCCTTTTAGCCATTATGCATCCTCCTTAAAGCTTTATTCTAATCCTCGATATCAACTTCCATTTTTATAACACTGAGATCGGGATATTTATGCTTGAATTCCTTCTTCGTCCCGGCAGAAATGATATTAAACTCTACTGCCTTCCCTGTCGTTTCTTCTATGGCGCCCTTTAATTCCTCCCTGGAAGAATCACTGTTTAAGTATTCAAAATTCGTCTCCTCAAACACCGCGACCACCAGTTTATCATCGTCAGTGACCGAAATCTCGCACTTTCCAAGCATCCTCCGTCCGGGATTCGTAACTTCGGATATTATCCTAGGCCACTCTTTTACAATCCTCTTTAAATCCTCGGGTAAGGCTCTCTGAAGGGTTGGCGCTTTAACATCTTCCCCGTCTTCACCGCCTTCCCTTTCTGCGGGGTTACTCATGCTTGCAAAATCACCGTTTTCGAATTTCTCCTCGATGACCCTTATACGGTCGAGTATGGATTCATTATCGGTTTCCATTGCGGGTTTGCAAAGCTTAACTATGGCGATCTCTATAAGTATCCTCTTTTGAGCCGCATACCTAATATCGCCCGACAGCTGCGAGAATATCCTTATATATCGCATGATCCTGCCGATATCAACGGCATCCGCCTCACGCTTTAACTGCTTAAGGTTTTCGGAGGACATATCAATGACTTCTTCTATATCCCCATCTTCCTCGGCAGTCTTTACGAGCATTAGGTTCCTTAAATACCACGTAAAATCTATAACAAACTGAGTAAGCTCCCGTCCCTGAGCCACGACTTCATCCAGTATCCTTACGGCTCCGCTTATATCCTTTGCTATGACCGCACACAGAAGCTCAGAGAATACACCCGTATCAACGGCTCCGAGGACTTCAAGTACCTTGTCATATGTAAGTGTCTGACCGAAATAAAATGAATTGCACTGGTCCATAAGGCTTAAGGCATCACGGAGTGCACCGTCGGCCGCCCTGGCGATATACCTTACCGCCTTATCCTCGGCCTTTATCCCTTCGCCTTCCATAAGCTCGTTAAGCCGTTCCGTTATGGTATCCACGGGGATGCGCTTAAAGTCATACCTCTGGCACCTTGACAGTATGGTCACGGGTATCTTATGTACCTCTGTGGTCGCAAGGATGAATATCACATACGACGGCGGTTCTTCCAGGGTCTTTAGGAGCGCGTTGAACGCACCTGTCGAGAGCATATGCACCTCATCGATGATATATACCTTGTACCTTCCCTCCGTGGGCGCATAGGTGACTTCGTCCCTGATCTCCCTGATGTTATCGACACCGTTGTTCGATGCCGCATCTATCTCGATCACGTTAAGCGATGTCCCGTCGGCAACAGACATACAGCTTTTGCACTTTCCGCACGGACTGCCGTTTACGGGCGCCTCGCAGTTTACCGCCTTTGCCACTATCTTTGCAACCGTCGTCTTTCCGGTGCCCCTCGTACCGCAGAACAGATAGGCGTGTCCGATACGGTCACGGATTATTTGGTTTTTAAGGGTGGTGACTATTGCATCCTGCCCCTTGACATCCTCGAACTTCTCGGGCCGCCATTTCCTGTAAAGTGCGGTGTAAGACATATTTCCTCCGTTAATCTCCGAAGCTTATTCCAAGGAGCTTGGCTTCCTTGATGATCGTTGCATCCGGAGATACATATTTAAGCTTGCCTGCCACATCATCAAGCGGAACCTTAACGATCTCCCTGTTCCTGTAGCCGACCATGAATCCGTATTCACCCTTCATGATAAGCTCTCCCGCTTCAGCTCCCAGGCGACTTGCAAATACACGGTCATATGCACAGGGTGTGCCGCCTCGCTGGGTATGTCCGGGAACGGTAACCCTTATTTCCTGACCTGTCCTCTTCTGAAGTTCGTCCGCGATCTCGTATGAAACCGAAGGATATTTACTCTTTTCCATGTATTCCTTAAGTTCCTTCTTGCTCATCTTTGCTTTCTGCTTGCTTATCGCACCTTCTGCAACCGCAAGGATGGTGAATGAGCTGCCCCTCTTAACCCTTAAGTTGATCGCATCAACGATCTTATCCATATCATAAGGGATCTCGGGAATAAGGATAATGTCGGCACCGCCTGCGATACCCGCATTAAGAGTCAGCCAGCCTACCTTATGTCCCATAACTTCAACTATGAACACACGACCGTGCGATGATGCTGTCGTGTGGATACAGTCTATACAATCAACCGCTATATCAACGGCACTCTGGAAACCGAAGGTCATATCCGTTCCGTAAAGATCATTGTCTATGGTCTTGGGAAGCGTTATTATGTTAAGACCTTCCTGACTTAACAGATGTGCGGTCTTATGGGTTCCGTTTCCTCCGAGCACCACAAGGCAGTCAAGGTTTAAGTTGTAGTAAGTCTGCTTCATGGCAGCAACCTTGTCAAGGCCGTTTTCATCGGGTTCCCTTATCGTCTTAAACGGGGTCCTTGATGTACCGAGGATCGTTCCGCCGCGGGTCAGGATACCCGAAAAATCCTTAAACTCGAATTTCCTGTAATCATGATAGATAAGCCCCCTGTAGCCGTTGTTGAAACCATAGATCTCAACCTGGTCTCCTCCCAGCGTATACCACAGTGACTTAACCACACCCCTCATAGCCGCATTAAGCGCCTGGCAGTCACCTCCGCTTGTCAACATACCGATTTTCTTCATAATGCCTTCTCCTTTCTGTGCTTATATTGATCTTTCGATTGCATTTACAAGTTCACCGACATTCTTAAGCTTAACCACCGTCTTCATGTCGAATCGGATATCAAACTCCTCCTCAACGGCATCCATAAGGGTGATGTGTATAAGGCTGTCCCATCCTTCCACATCCGCCGCCGTGGTCTCATCACTTACCGTAATGTCATCCCTGTCAAAAACCTCACGGAATACCTCGTTAAGCCTTTCGTATATCTCTTCCCTGTTCATTTATTTTCCTTTCTGTCAAAACCCTATCCGAAACTGCCTCAAACTGCCCGGCGATCAGGCATTCACCGCTATGTACCGGTTTTGATCCTCATAACTGTCCGTCACCTTAAATTCCCATGTCCTGTTTCCCTGATCATCTTCATTTATTAGAGTAAAGCCCATCAGACCATAAAAATCCATGACCATTTTATTCTTGGGTGTTGGGTAATAATAACCCCTGATCGTCTTTATCCCGGCCTCCTGTGCCTTGTGAACGAGCCCGTCCATCATCGCAAATTCCATATCCCGCTTAAGCACGCGGCAACTCATTATCCACAGATCCATGTCAAGAACGTCGCCATTCTTATGGCCTATAACTACCGATACCACCCCGTTGTCACCGAATTTGTCTTCCAGCTTGCCATATATATCGATATATTCGTCCGATCCTGCTATCTCCTCGATCTCGGCCCTTGTATAGCGCCTGGTCGTTAAGTTGAACTGGTTGCTTTTATTTGAAAGCTGGGCGATCCTTTCCATGTATATGGGTTCAAAACCCCGTATGGTTCCCTTCATTTCAAGAGAAACAAGATAATCACCGTAATTATCAAAGCTTGCCTCAAGCTGTGCCCGCTTTGCATTCTCCTTATACATCTCGTTTCGCTTTGCATCGTCTGCCGAAAGGTTCGTGACTTCAAAGAAACCCGAATGGTCAATGACCCTGATATAATCCTCGACACTGCCTATCTCGGGAGATACAACATTAAGCTGAGTCCTTACTATCTCGCGTTCGGCGGGATTATCGTCGACAAATACAAATGACTCGGGCAGAAGGTTAAGCTCTGATGCGGTATCCGCAAGGTTCTTGCTCTTTGGATCCCAGTTTGCCTTTATCATTATAAAATCATCCGGCTTAAGCACACCGTCCGGATGGTTAAGTCCTGCGATCGCATTCTCTTCCTCATTCTTAGAGCATACATTCAATATGACGCCTATGTCCTTAAGCTGTTTAACATAGCCCTGGAACTCGGAATATACCTGGCCCATCGAGGTTTCGGGCCCGATCTCTAAGTTCTCCACCCCGTCATCCCCGACAATGCCGCCCCACAGCGTGTTGTCAAGGTCAAGTGCCAGCGCCTTTTTGTTCTTTCCATAGATTGACTTGATGATATTGCTGATATTATGGGCAAGGGTCGGGATCGCTTCCATCGACAGCGCGTACTTATACATATGCCAGTACAGCGGATCGGACCACTTATCAAGTCCGTAAGCAGCCGACAGATAATTTATATCCTGTATAAAAAAGTCCTTATGCTCCCTTGCGTAAGCTGCAAATTTTTCGTTAAGGCGATTTATATAGCTGACCCTTCCGTGTATGTCGGTTGCGTCGGCATTACCCAACAGCCTGTAAAACGGGTGCTCGAAGTTATTCTGTATAACCGCACAATGGTATGTGTTTTCTATTTTACCCCACAACTTTAAAAAGTGGTCATAATCCGCTTCGAGGAGAGCATCGACTTCCGCTCCGCTCATCGACAGCTGCGGATACTGCCTTATATTCCTGTTGCTCGTATGTATATATATGATATCCGGCTTAAAGGCAACAAGCTCCGGGTTATCAAACATTACATCTTCCCAGTACTGTGCATATTCACATTCGTAAAACTCGGGCCTTATCCCCTGATCCAAAAGAAACAGTTCCATGATCGCGCATACATCGTGCGTCGTGGACCCTCCGAGAACGGCGATCCTTTTGTCAAGGAAGCTGCCGCCCTGCTCAAGAAGCTGCCGTTTTATCGCCTTTTTCTTCTTGATTATATATCTGCTGTCAAAGGGATATTGTAATTCCTGCATGTGAATGATGAGCCTTTCCTGTTATTAAAAATGATACATTCAGTATACCTTTTTTCAGACGTGTTTTCAATTCAAACTTAGACGGGTGCATTATATTTGTCTTTGTCGAGTGACCCTTCAAGTTTCGCTACAAGGACGCTTGCAGCCACATCTCCAGTACAGTTGCTCATGCAGCGAAACATTCCGATAAGGGAATCGATACCCATGACAAGTCCGATTGCTTCTGCCGGTACGCCTATCTGCGTAAGCAGAACGCTTAAGCATATAAGGCCTGCACCGGGAATGCCCGGAGCGCCTATGGACAAAACGATTATCGTTATCACTATTGCCATGATCGACGCGCGAGTTATCTCAACTCCGTACATCCTGGCAAGCGCAAGGGAAAACACCGCCAGATGCACACATGTGCCGTCCATATTAATTGTTGCTCCAAGGGGTATAGACAGGCTGTATATCTTTTTCGGTATCCCCAGCCTGTCGCATGCTTCCATGTTTATCGGTATCGATGCATTACTGGATGCCATGGAAAACACCTGTACCATGGACGGAAAATAACTCTTTATGAACGGCAGCGGATTTATCTTTCCCACAAAGGCAAGGATAAGGCTGTAGACAATGATCATGCACACAAGTCCGAAAAGAAAAGTCCCGAATATACCGAGTATCGAGATCACTGTTTTAATCCCGGTGTCCATCATCATCGAGCAGATTGAGCAGAATACTGCCACCGGCATGAAATGTATGATCATTGTCGTGATCTTTAAAAACAGCGCATTAAAAGCCTCAAATATATCCTTTACAGTCTCGGAATAGCGCCCTATCAGACCTGCGGCGATCCCGCATACAACAGCTAAAAAGATAAGTTCCAGCATGTTTGATACAACGAACGGCTCGACAAAATCATCCGGAACTATGCTGACTATCATATCCTTTATTGAAACATCCATGGTCTTTGATGCCAGCTCGGCTGCCGATGATTCCCACACATCCGCATCGGGCGGCAGCTTGTTTCCGGGTTTAAAAAGACTGAACGATCCGATACCTACCGCCACGGCAAGCACCGTTGTTGTCAGATAGATAAGTATGATGCGTCCTCCGACGCGACCCAGTTCGGAAATATCCGAAAACTGTACTATACATGAAATGATCGAAAAGAAAACAACGGGTGCGACTACCATTTTAAGGGCATTCATGTACATCGTCCTTATCGGGATAAATACATAAGAATCAGCCATATGATTAAACTGCTCAAATCCAAGGGCAGAAAGCACAAACCCCACGATAACGGCTGCCGCCATTGCCCCGAGCGTACGATACAGAAACTGCCTTGGGGACTTAAGTATCGTAAAGCTTATCCTGTTTGCCCCATGAGTATAGCGATACTTAAGGTCTTCAGCCACGGACTTTAGAATGATCCCGCTTATCATTTCCTGCGCCGCTTCACCAACCTCTTCGTCAAGGATCGATGCTGCGGTCATGTTTTCTGTCGGATCAAACCTTTCTCCTTTTGAAGTCAGTTCAACGGTGATCCTTCCCAAAAACGATCTTATCCTTAAATCTATCCGACCGTCTTCTTCCGCATGAGCGCAAAGGTTCCCCACGGCCTCCTCCACTGCAAGGACGGATCTGTTAAGTTCCTTATCTTTTACCCCACATTCCTTCAGAAATTTCCCGGTGATCTCCACCGCCTGTGTGATCCCCGTACTGTCGGCATTTACAGTTTTCCTTATTATCATAAGATACCTCCGCCGTTCATATATCCTTATTTACGATTTCAGCCTCTTTATCACCTCGGGATAATTACCGGCAAGGTGCGGGAATGTGCAGTTCTTACAGTTTTTAATCTGTTTGCCGTCCTTTTCGGTCATTGTGTAACTGCCCTTGCAATCCATATTGTACAGCGGACAGTAACAGAAAAGACAGTTTATGTCCTCATCACATTTATGACACGGATAGTACTTACAGTCCTTATTTGCAAAAAAAGTCGTACCGTTTTCCATATCTTTTCATACCTTCAACAAATGCTCTTACGGCTTCAGGCTTTGACGGATAATAAAGATGTAAGAATCCCCACAGGCTGCAGTCGCCTGCTATCATACCGTCATATCTTAAACCGGTCGAGGCCTTTTCAAGCACCATGTCTTTTTCTTCTGACGAGCTGTCATAATAGTGGAACTCATGCCCCCTCATACCGCAGAGCGACCTTATAAAATCATCTGATCTTCCTGCTTTTGGAGGGGCATTTCTGTATCCCGCTATCCCGGCGTAGCCGAAATCTACGAGATGTCCGGTATATCTGCACACACCGTCTATCATCCCCACCATATTATACACTTTTTTATCCGGTCCTTCTATCGCATCATGAAGGTACATGAACCCTCCGCATTCCGCAAGGGAAGGCATACCGGAATCAATGGCGTCCCTTATCGATCTAAGCATCGTATCATTTGATGCCAGTTCCTTTAAGTGAAGTTCGGGATAACCCCCTCCCAAAAGGATGCCGGATACTCCGTCGGGGATAGTTTTATCATGGATCGGTGAAAAATAATCTATCTTTACCCCTGACCGCTCCATAAGCTTTAAGTTCTGTCCGTAGTAGAAGCAGAATGCCTCATCCCTTGCAACGGCAAGCTTTACCTTATGATCAGAGGTACTGCCTGTGTATGTTTTACCATAAAGATCATTCTCAGGCACCGGATTTTTATCCTCGATCATCTTACCTGTCGATTCCGCGGCCCTTATCATAAGATCGATATCACAGTACTCTTCAACGGTATCCGCGATCTTACCGACCTTTTGCTTAATATCGTCAATCTCCCCGGGCAGGATGAGTCCTAAATGGCGGCTAAGCAGCTGCATATCATCGCTTTTCGGAATGTGTCCTATGATATAAACATCATCTCTTAAGGCAGCTATCTCATCCCTTAAGTGCGGAAGAATCTTATCATAATATGACTCAGACATCCTGTTTAAGATGATCCCTTTTATAAGATGCTCCCCATCATCCGCAAGTATTCCCTTTATCAGGCTTATTACCGTCCTTCCGACACCCTGCGCATTTACAGTCAGTATGATAGGCGTGTGTGTTATCTCTGCAATTTCATAACACGATCCTTTTACGGAGTCGGGAGACATGCCGTCATATATGCCCATGACTCCTTCCATGACAGCAATGCCGTTTCCCTTATCGCCGGCATCTTTTAATGCTTCTTCAACTACAGCCTTTACGCCGTTTGCTCCCGCAAGATAAGTATCCAGGTTCTGTGACTCTATCCCGAGGACAAGCCTGTGAAACATAGGATCGATGTAATCCGGACCGCATTTAAATGACACGGGATCATATCCCCTGCGTTTTAAGGCTTCAAGAAGGCCGCATGTGATCACTGTCTTCCCTGATCCGCTTGCGGCCGCCGCTATCATGATCTTTTGTATACGGTTATTACTTCCTTCCGTTCTATCCATTCCATATATCCTGTCATAGTGTGAATGAAAATATGGTTACGGGATTCTGGGCCTGCATCATATGATGGCTTCCTGCTTCCCGGATGTCATTTACACTTACCTGTACCATCCTTACCGATGATGCTCCCATATCGTTTATCATATGCCGCGCTTCCTCGATCGTTTCAAGGCTTACGGCATTGATGACAAAACGGATGCCCTCTCCCTTAACTGCCAATTGTTCCATGATCTGCCTTAACCTTCCGCCGCTGCCGCCTATAAAGACACAATCCGGACGCTCCATATCCTTAAGCACGGTGGCGGCATCACCTTCGACTACCCTTAGATTACCGCATCCAAGGCGTTTTGCGTTTTTCCTTATGAGTTCGACCGCGCTTTTATCCCTTTCGATCGTTGTAACCTTAAGCGACGGATCCATGGCTGCAATCTCAAGGGCTACCGCACCCGTACCTCCGCCTATGTCATAAACAACATCACCCCGGCACAGTCCGAGCCTTATTATGCTCTCGTGTCTTATGCATTCTTTCGTCATCGGTGTCTTATCCCTCAGAAACTCTTCATCCGGGATAGCATTTATTATCTTCTTTTTGAAAGGATGATCATTTATAAATAACACTGTTATCTTTCCAACCTTGTCATATCCTTCCGCTTCATCAACCGTAAGCATATCTATGCACTCATTTTCTCCCGAAAGGTCGCACCCCGTATAAAGTACCGGCTCCAAACCCTTCTCCTTTAATACCTTTGCTGCTTTTTTTACATCCTCTGCAGATGACGTTAATGCAAATGTCTTACGGTTATGTTTAACGGCATCGATAAGCCCCGGCAGTGATTCTTCTTCCGTCTTTCCATGCATGCTTATAATGGCTGCATCATCATATGATTCACCGGTCTTTGCGGCAAGCAGCGAGA
This sequence comes from Lachnospiraceae bacterium, assembly GCA_017550535.1. Lineage (GTDB taxonomy): Bacteria > Bacillota > Clostridia > Lachnospirales > Lachnospiraceae > UBA2868. The sequence continues at coordinate 50,791 of JAFZOS010000081.1, read as the reverse complement.
CGGATGAGATTCCGGGCAGGATCGCTACATCCGCTTCATTATCCCATTCTTTAAAAGCCGTGTATCCTTTCCTTGCACCGCTGTAGAATGACGGATCACCGGAAAACAGTACGGCCGCGTTTATTATATCCTTATCTTTTTCAAGCACGCTTATGATATCGCCTGCGATATACATATCATACTTTTTCTTTGCCTTTACGTCTTTTATAACACTTGCGGCACCAAATACCGCATCGGCACGGCTTACCGCCTCCCTGACATCACCTGTCAAAAGGCCGCTCCTCCCCGGTCCGATACCGGCCAGTACTATCTTTCTTTTGGGTTTATACGGATATCCCGTGATCATTTCATACACATAACGGATATCATATCCTTCATCTTCCGCAGAGGTATTCCCGGGTCGTGAAAGGACATGACACAAGACGCCCAAATCGATCGCCGCTTTTATCTTTTCCGGATATCCGCCTGCTGCCCCGCTGTCCTTTGTCAGCATATGCTTTATTTCATATTGATCAAGAATCGCACGGTTTAACTCATACGAAAACGGTCCCTGCATCGCGATAACGTGTGACGGTTCGATCCCAAGCCCCCTGCATATTTCAATGCTATCCGTCGCGGGGAGTATCCTCACATATGTCCTTGCAAGCGTTTTCGGCGATACATTCTTACAATAGGTCCCAAGCGTATTGCTGCCTGTGGTCAGCAGGATACTGCCCTTGGAATCATCCATGCGCTTCGCAAAATCCTCCATAGAATCATAAAAACGGATATCTTCCGACGGATCGCCCTTAATACTTTCATCCGTGCTCCTTACGATACGATACAGCCTGCATCCTGCCTTTTTTACGGCCTTACCGATATTCTCACTGACAGCTGCTGCATAAGGATGAGTTGCGTCAACTACGATATCTCCCTCCCCAAAACCGCTGTTATCAAAGTATTCTTCCATTTCCTTCTCATCCATCCTGCCAACCTTTAAAAGCGCAAACCGGCTTTCCGGCATTACATCGCTTCCGTAGGTTGATGCAACCGATACGGTATGGCTAATTCCGGAGTCCGACAGCATGCCTGACAGTTTTCTTCCTTCAGTTGTTCCCGAAAAAATCAGTATCTTCACTTAATATCATATCCTCTCGGTGTTATCATTTTTCCGTCTTTTATATATGTCATTGAGTTACCGATAAACACGGTCGTAAACATATCAACTTCTTCGCCGGCCAGTCCGTTGAGCGTACACAGCTTTTTTAGGCATCCGTCCCTTCCTATGTTCCTTACATATCCGCACACCGTATTTTCCGGCAGTACCCTAAGCAGGACCTCGCATGCTTTTTTAAGATGATCTTTCCGTTTATGGCTCGCGGGATTGTATATAACGATACAGAAATCTCCCTTTGCCGCACACTCAAGCCGCTTTTCGATCAGTTCCCACGGCGTCAGGAGATCACTTAAACTTATAATGCAGTGATCGTGTCCGAGCGGTGCGCCGAGTATTGCCGCTCCCGACAGGGCCGCGGTCACTCCCGGTATTATTTCAACATTGTCAAAACCATCTTTTAAAGCCGTCTCAAGCATAGGGGATGCCATTCCGTATACTCCCGCATCACCGCTGCATACAAGCGCGACCTTCCTGCCTTCCCTTGCAAGTTCAAGGCATTTTTCGCAGCGCCGGTTTTCCATGCGCATGGATGATTCTATTATCTCCTTATCGGGATATCTGTCCTTTAAAAGATCCGTATATGTTTTATAGCCGATGATCACGTCGCATTCATCAAGCGCTGCTGCAGCCTGCGCCGTCATAATGTCTTTATCACCCGGTCCGATACCCACAACATATATTTTTGACATTTGATCCTTCCTCCCCGATCATTGTCTTACGGCTATTGCCAGCGTTATCCCCTCGCCCACCGTTTTGTGCACGGACAATTCAGAGCCGGGTCCCGCCGCAAGGACAGCTGCTCTCTCGCATACATTATCTACTCCGACCGTCTCCCTGACAAACGAAGAAGAAGCAAAATCACCCTCAGCGCGCTCAAGAACCGAAGCCTCAAATGTTATCACCGGTATTCGGTATTTTTGCGAAAACGATCTCAGCGCAGGCTCATTTTCCTTAAGATCGATCGTTGCGAGAGCATAAACATCGCATATATCGATATTATTATCCTTAAGGACTGACAGGATGAATTTTTCGACATATCCCTCATCCTTATCCTTCTTCATCCCGATCCCGATCACATGCTTTTTGGGTGACAGCAAAAGCGAATACTCCCTGTCGGTCTCATCGGCGATTATTATATCAACCGCATCCTTCGGAGGATAATCCTTTATCGATACGGTAACCGGCTTCCCTTCGATGGCTTTTGCCGATACTCTTTTTATGCCGTCGCGGTTTTTTATCGCAAGCCTGTTCTCGGCCGCAAATACATCCGCGGAAAATGCGGAATTCACATCGGTCGATGTAGTTAAAACGGGAATTGCGTCCAGGAGTTTCGCCAGCATGACCGCAAGCTTGTTTGCTCCGCCGGCATGACCCGATAGGATCGGTATGACAAACGTCCCGTTATCATCGATCACTATGACGGGGCTGTCTTTAAGCTTATCGTTAACGCACCCGCTTATCATGCGCACCGCTATTCCGACCGCACCGATAAATATGACCGCATGTCCTTTATCAAACTCATTTTTAACGAAAAGGGCAGGCGGTACGTCAGGTTTTTCTATCACTTCGCTCCCGCCGGTATCTCCGAATACATAGCCTTTTGCATTGTCGATATTATGTGCCTTAAGTTCGCCTATCAGTTTTTCCGTTACCTTTTTACCGTTTTCGGTAAAGCAGATGATCGTCTTATCCATTTTCCGGTTTCCTGTACATTGTTTCAAACGACGGATCATAAAGCTTTGACCTGTCAAAATGTCCGTGCGTTATGACGTCACCGACAAGTATTAGCGCGGTTCTTGTGATCCCGTTATCCTTTGCAACGCCGGCGAGTGTCCTAAGAGTGCATATAAATATCTTCTCATCGGGATGTGTCGCTTTGTATACAAGTGCTGCCGGCGTATCGGGTGAATAACCTCCCGCTATTAAACGCTTCGAAAGCTCATCCGTCATACCGGCTGACAGATATATCGCCATTGATGCCCCGCAGGATGCAAGCTTTTCAATGCTCTCGCTTTCCGGGACCTCTGTCACACCCTCCATTCTTGTTATGATAAGTGTCTGTGTTACACCGGGAAGCGTATACTCAAGATCAAGTGCTGCGGCTGCCCCGAAGCAGGCGCTGACACCCGGTGTTGACGCATACTTTACTCCCTGTTTATCAAGTATGTCCATCTGCTCCCTTATGGCGCCGTAGATACTCTGGTCTCCCGTATGAAGGCGCACAACCTTCTTCCCGGCTGCATCCGCCTTAAGCATTGTTTCGGTAACTTCTTCAAGAGTCATTGTCGCACTGTTATATATTTCCGGATCGTTTTTTGCATACTCAAGAAGCTTTGGAGAAACAAGGCTTCCCGTATATATGATGACATCGGCCTCTTCTATCAGCTTCATACCGCGAACGGTAATAAGATCTGCCGCTCCCGGGCCTGCTCCCACAAAATCTATCATATTTCCCCAAGCATCCTTTCCGCATTTTCAGTCTTTGCTATAAGTCCGTATTTATTTGAATAAACAATGCAACCTATCTTCATATCCTGTGCCCTGAGCGTAAGGTAATGTTCTATACGCTGTGCTATTATCTTAGAACTCTTATCTGAAATCCCTGCCTTTATCATAAGTTCGTATGCTTCCTCCGTATTAAGGCAGTTTAATATACTCCTGATCACATCCGCATCTGCGCCTGCCAAGGCGGCTGCAGATGCCATAAGCTCCATCCGGCAGTCGGCCTCATGCGAATGTGTATTCATGATCCCACCGGATACTTTTATAAGCTTCCCCAGATGTCCGGCAAGCAGCATTTTGTCAAATCCGACGGTACGTGCAAGGTCTATGGCTTCTCCTATGTAATTTGAACACTTAACGGCCCTGTCAAGGTCGTATCCGAACTCGTTTTTCATAAACTCAAGTCCGTAATTACCGGGTGATACGACAGCAACTTTATCTCCCATGGCCTTTTTCTGCTTAAGTTCTACCCCTATCGTATCGATTATTGCCCTTGTGCTCATCGGCTCAACTATCCCCGTTGTTCCGATTATAGATATCCCGCCTTTGATCCCGAGCCTTGGGTTAAAGGTCTTTGCAGCGACCTCTTCACCCTCCGGTGCATAAATGACTACATTGACCGACCCTTTAAATCCGTATTTTTCCGTTACGGTCCTGACTTCCTGCTCTATCATCCTGCGCGGCGTTGAATTGATCGCCGCCTCCCCGACCGGCCGGTCAAGCCCGGGACGTGTGATCCTTCCTATCCCGATACCGCCGTCTATTGTAACGATGCCGCTTTCATCATCACATACGGCCACTTTTGCATAAATGAGCATACCGTTTGTAACATCGGGATCATCACCCGAATATTTTCTGACCGCACAGGAAACCCACCTTGTATCTTCCCCGTCGCTTCGCCTTATATCTTCAACGGAAGCCGTATATCTTATACCCGCAGGTGTCATTATCGATATCATCTCAATATCAATATTTTCAAATACCATAAGGCTCGCTGCTTTTGCCGCCGCGGCCGCGCAGCTGCCGGTTGTGAATCCGTTCTTCATATCATTTTTGTAACGGCATTTACGATCGCCGCCGCAACGCTGCTCCCGCCCTTTCTTCCGCTGTTTACGATATGCGGGATGTCACTGCCCGTTATAAGTTCCTTTGCCTGTACCACGTTTACGAATCCTACCGGAACGCCTACTATGAACGCAGGCTTATAAAGCCCCCTGTCGCAGTGCTCCTTAAGGGTGATAAGCGCTGTCGGCGCGTTACCTATAACAAAGATCACGGGACCGGCAAGCTTCATCGCTCGTTCCATCGATACATGCGCTCTTGTAAGCTGCCGCTCCTTTGCTTCATCTACCACATCCTCATCAGCCATGAAACAGCGCATTTCACATCCGTATCTTAACGGTACCCGCCTGTTTATCCCGGCAAGTGCCATATTTGTATCCGTAACAATATAAGCACCTGCCTTTATAAGGCCCTTAAGCTTATCGATCGCATCCGGCGAAAAATGCATTGTCGCTGCATAGTCAAAATCTGCCGTAGTATGTATGCATCTTTTTATCACGTTTAATTCGGGCGCATCAAAAGCAACGGGAATATCTCCGTTTATGAATACCGAACTTTCCTTCAGTTCCTTTGTGATCATCTCAAAGCTCTTTTTTTCTATCTCTTCCGGCCTTACATATTCAATTTCCATTTATTGTCTCACCTATCACTCTTATCAGCCTTTCGTTATCCGCCCTGCTTTTTACCGAAACCCTGTAAAACCCCCTGCCAAGGCCCGGGATGTCCTTACAGTCCCTTATAAGTATCCCCTTCTTTAAAAGCTCACCGTAAAGATCCGTTCCTCCCTCATACTTAAACAGTACAAACACCGTATCGCTTCCGTAAACCTTAAGTCCGAGGCTTTTAAGATCCTTTATTAAATGCTCTCTTTCCGTCCGTATATATTCTGCGGATGATTTAAGATACTCTCCCTTAAGCACTGTTTTTGCACATGCTCCCATTACGGCATCCGCAACACTTGATAAATTCCATTCGGGAAGATGTCCCGTAAGCTTCCCTGTCATCTTTTCGGATGAAACCGCATAGCCCATCCTGAACCCCGGAAGGGCAAAACTCTTCGTATATGACTTTATGATGATAAGTCTGCCGTATCTGTCAATAAGCTCCGCCGTATAACCCCCGGATCGTTCAAGGCTCTTATCCGAAAGCATGAAGAAACTCTCATCCAGCACGACTGTGATGCCAAGCGAATCTGCTTTATCAAGGATCAGGTTAAGCAGACCGTCATCAATATTTTTTCCTACAGGATTCCATGGATCCTGTAGAAAGACCATATCGATCCCTTTGCTTAGATATGAGATCACATCGCTTTTTAAGCAAAACTCATCTTCTTCCTTAAGAAAGTACTCTTTTATTTCGCATCCTGCAGAATCAAGCGAACGCCTGTATCCCAAAAAGGAAGGTTCAATAAGGAGCGCCCTGCCCGGAGATATCATTGAAACTGCAGCCATTATAAGCTCGGAGGCGCCGTTTGCCGCGCATACACATCCGTTTTTTACTCCTTCCGATAGAGCGATCATACTCCTTACATTCCTCTGAAGTATGTCGGGATAGACCCCTGCGTTTTCAATACCTGCCGCGACCGCATCCCTTATCGCCGCTTCATCTTCATCGGACGGATTTACGGGATTTAAATTTACAGAGAAATCAATATCAACATGATCAGAATAAATATCGCCGCCGTGCATAATGCCTCCGTAAAAAACATGATCTTTATGGAACGCTTAATATCTTCAATCGCAATGGCCCTTATGTCATCACCGATAAACGGCTTATCAACCGTTTTTCCGCCGTATGTGCTGCTTCCGCCAAGCTTAATGCCCAGCGCTCCCGCGCAGGCACTCTCGGTCTGTGCACTGTTGGGGCTTTTATGTCCGTACCTGTCACGCCACCATATCTTTAAGGCGCGGATACCGCTGTATACACTTAAAAACATCCCAAGAAAAAACGATGAGATTATCATAAAGAGAGCGCTTATCCTTGAGGGTATAAGGTTTGCGATATCATCGGCCCTGGCTGCAAACTTTCCGAAATACTCATATTTATCGTTACGGTATCCCATCATCGAATCCATCGTGTTCACTGCCTTATATACCATTCCGCCGGCAGGTCCTAAGGCAGCCGTATATAAAAGAGGTGCTATAACGCCGTCGGAAGTATTCTCGGCAACCGTTTCAACTGCTGCTCTTGTTACAGCCGCTTCTCCGAGTTTTTCGGTATCACGCCCGACTATCATCGACAGGCAGTATCTTGCACCTTCAATGTTTCCTTTTTCAAGTTCCTTATAAACCTTCATACTCTCATCGCGAAGGGAACCTGCAGCAAGCATATAAAAAGTAAGTATGGTCTCGATAACCGCATAAAGGTATGAGGATATGCGGTATGATAAAAACAATATAAAAACGGTCACTGCTCCCGTGACGGTTACCACGATCATCCAAAGCAGGGCTCCCGCGAAAAGCTGCAGCTTCCTGCCGGCTTTTTCCTTATACAGCCTGCCCTCCAGCATGCTTATCAACGATCCGATCGCACGTACAGGATGCGGAAGGCTGTGGGGATCCCCTATGATAAAGTCAAGTATTATCCCCGCCGCCAAAGCGATCGTATGTAATGTCAGATATTCTTTCATCATCCCATTTAAGTGTTAAAATGTATCCTTCAAGATTACCGACAAGCCGGTCAAAATAATTACCTCCGGCAAGGGTGCTCATTATAGCCATTATGCTTCCTCCGTGGCAGACTATGGCAATTCTTTCGCTGTCTGAACCGCGCAGTATATTGTGTAAACCGCTTATCGTCCTTTTACTGAATACTTCAATGCTTTCCCCTCCGGGTATAGGCATCATCCCTCCCGAATCGATCCAGGCCTGATACCCGGGATCATCAGTCAGTTCCTTTACCGACCTTCCTTCAAAATCACCGAAATCGATCTCCTTAAGGGCTTCTTCCACATTTATATGACGGTCACCAAAAAGTATTTCCGCCGTCTCTAAAGCCCGTTCCATCGGACTGCTGAAAATACAGGCATCCCCTGTGATCCGCCTTATCTTATCCCGTTCCTTTACCGTTTCTTTTCTACCGTCCTCAGAAAGCGGGGCATCCGTCCCACAGCCCATATATATCCCCAAAGCATTTAACTCAGTCTTAGAATGCCGGATAAGGATCACTGTCTTTTTATTTTTAAGATCATGCATGTAAGATCACCTCAAAAACGGCTATGGCAAACACTGAAACAACCTCTCCCGCCGTAATGAAATAACCGGCCGTATCCCCGGTCACACCACCGAAATCCCTGTATGCCATATGTCTGTAATAAAGCATAAAAACCGCAAATGCCGCAACTGTCACCGCTGTGCATAAAGGGTCAAGGAGCAGGTCAGGTATAAGGACTGTCATAAGCCAGATCACCGAAGCAACAACCGCCGCTCTCCTGCTTCCCGACGTCTCAGCGGCAAGCATCCCTTCAGCCTTAGCCTTTTTCATGAGTACACAGGTAAGCACCGTAAGCGCCCTTGATATTACAAATACAGAGCACACAGTTAATATCACGGGAAAGCTGTCTTCCGCTTCAATATTCAGTATAACGACAAAAGAGGCGATCATTATAAGCCCGGCTGTTGCAAGGCCCGTTACCGCAAACGCACCTATATGGGGATCCTTCAATATCTTAAGTTTCTGTTCCCTGTCCTTATATGAGCTAAGCGCATCGACCGTATCCATAAACCCGTCAACATGAAATCCTCCCGTTATCAAAAGAGGAACGACGACTGCAAGCATGGCAACGGCAATGATCGGAACACCATGTGCCGGCAGGAACCTTATAAGGGCAAATATAACAGCTCCTATGAATACGCCCGTAAGCGGAAGGAACATTATGCAGTTTTTCATGTCATCGTCGCTTAACTCAAAGCCCGGTACCGGGATCCTTGTATACATCAGGATCGCTGCGGCGATACCTCTTAAAAATCTCATAATTTACTCATCTTTCCTCTCGTATACCCTGTCGGCGATACTTAAAAGCTTCAAATTCACTGCATGCAGAAGTTTCACATACAATTGAGTTTCGGCATCCTCACAGACAGCCGCATCGGTCATTTCATACTCCGACGAGACCACGATAAGGCGTCCGACTTTATCTGCCAGATCCGTAACGAGGTTTACGATATGGCATATAAAAACATCCTCATCCTTTTGCTTTCCCTGCTCAAGCTTCTCCTTCCATTCAACCTCATGCATGGCGTTTCCCACAAGATTCGCTGCACACTCAAGTAAAACGACGCTGTTTTCAGGACTCTGCATAAACTTAACGGCATCATCGATCCGATACGGGATCTCAAGCGTCTCAAAACCTTTCCCCTCCCGCATCTTAACATGCCTTTTTCGCCTGTCTTCCGCATCCTTGTCCGCGATCTTCATAGTGGCGATATAATACTTGTGTACATAATTTACCGTATCTGCCAGCGACTCCGCAAACAACGACTTTCCGCTGTCCGGTCCGCCGATCACCAATGTTATCATTTTCCGAGCCTTTCGTACTTTTCTATATATGCTTCATCAAAATGCGTACCCGAATCGTAAAGCGCCATGGCCATATCGATGAGCGGAAATATCATCACGGCTCCGGTTCCTTCTCCAAGCGCCATATCCGCATCGATGATACCCTTCTTATTAAGTGTTTCAAGCGCCAGTTCGCTGCCACGCTCTTTACCTTTATGCGAAGCGATCATATATCCTTCGCAGCCCCTGACGATATAATGTGCAGCAAGTGCTGCTGTCGCACTTATAAGTCCGTCAATGACCGCAGGGATACGATACATCCCGCAGCCGATGAACACCCCGGCAAGTCCTGCCAGGTCAAAGCCTCCGACAGAACATAAAGCGTTAAAGGCATACTCCTGTGTTGCTTCTGCGCGTTTATTTAAAAGCCCGTGCAGGATGAGTGATTCTTCTATTACTCTTCTTTTTCTCTCAAAACCCTCGTCGGAAAGGCCCGCACCGCGTCCCGTCAGATCGCAGGGATCCGCTCCCGTAAGCGCACAAAGAAGTGCTGTTGAAGTCGTTGTGTTACCTATGCCCATCTCACCGGTCGCTATCATTTTAATGCCTTCGTTTTTCAGATCACCTACGATCCCGATACCTGCTTCAATGGCCGCAAGGCATTGCTCTTTGGTCATTGCGGCAGCCTTTTTTATGTTCCCGCTCCCTTTAGCGATCTTTTTGTCTAAAACTCCTTCAAGCTTTTCATCGGTATCTATCCCTATGTCAACGGGGACTGTCTTAACCGGATATCCCTTTGTCATTATCCCGACACTTGATGCATTCCTTCCCATAAGCCTTGCAACGGATGCCGTAACCGAAGCTTCCGTCTGGGTCACGCCTTCTTCCACCACACCGTTATCCGCACACATGATGATCAGGGCTTTCTTTGAAATGTCAGGTTTTTCGTTTCCCGTCATCGCCGCGATATCACATATGACATTCTCAAAGTCGCCGAGTGCATCTATAGGCTTTGCAATACTGTCAAAGCGTGCCTTGGCTTTTGCATATATGTAAGCATCCGGTTTATCTATCTTTATTTTGTAAAGCTGATCCTTATCCATGATCAAAACCCCATCGCTTTGTAGATCGCCGGCATGTCAAGGCTGTTTCGCAGTACATCCGCCAGTGCATCATACTGTTTTTCCTTATAGTCGGTCTGATCCGTGATATCGGAAACCCTTACACTCTTTTTGTGCCCTGCTGCCACCGCTTTAACAACACCCGCAGCCATCTCCTTCGTGTCAAACAGCCCATGCACATAGGTCCCGTATACATTTCCGATGCAGTATCCCGTACCGTCTGACGTAAACGGTGCAGCTTCCTTCGTGCACTCCGTTTTTCCCATATGGATCTCATAGCCCCTTACCGGACTGCCCTTTAATTCCGACAATATTCCGGTCGGTTCCTCGCAGATCCCTTCAAACAGCTTCCTGGTTTTGGTATTTTCAATGATCGTCTTAACGGGAAGGAGGGATAGACCTTCCATGCTTCCGCCTCCTTCCGATCCTTCGGGATCATCGATCCTTTCCCCAAGCATCTGATAACCCCCGCAGATACCTATGATGACTGTATCATTTGCCGCCAGTTCCCGTATGGCCTGTGCCATCCCCGAATCCCTGAGCCACTTCATATCACCTGTCGTATTCTTTGTTCCGGGTATCACGACGATATCGGCATCCCCTATATCAGCCGGAATATCTGTATACCTCACCGAGATATCATCAGCCTGGTCAAAAACATCAAAGTCCGTAAAATTGGCAATATGAGGAAGCTTTATGACCGCTATATCAAATTCCTTCGCGGTTTTGCTTAGGAATCGCCGGGACAGTGAATCTTCATCATCAAGATGTATATCCATATACGGTACAACACCGGTAACGGGGCAGCCGGAGCGCTCACTGAGCATATTTAATCCGGACTCAAGGAGCTTTGGATCACCCCTGAACTTATTTACGATAAGTCCGCATACCCTGTTTCTTTCATCGTCGGTAAGAAGATCAAGGGTTCCCAGAAGCTGTGCGAACACGCCGCCCCTGTCTATATCCCCCACTAAGAGCACGGGAGAATCAACCATCCCCGCAAGTCCCATGTTAACTATGTCATGATCCTTAAGGTTTATCTCAGCCGACGATCCGGCCCCTTCGATAACGACTATGTCATGATCGTTTTTCAGCCTGTCAAAGGCATCCTTTATTATCGGAACAAGCTGTTTTTTATATTCAAAGTATTCTGCGGCTCGCATATTCCCGACAGGCTTTCCGCTTACGATAACCTGGGATCCCGTATCATCCGTCGGCTTTAGGAGTATAGGATTCATGGAAACGTCGGGTGATACCCTGCAGCACTCAGCCTGCATGACCTGCGCGCGCCCCATCTCAAGACCGTCTTTTGTAACATAGGAATTGTTCGCCATATTCTGCGATTTGAAAGGTGCGACTCTGTATCCGTCCTGTAAAAATATCCTGCAAAGGCCTGCCGCGATCATGCTCTTTCCGACATTCGACATCGTGCCCTGGATCATGATAACGCCTTTGGTCCCGCACGGTTTATACTCTCCTGCTGCCCCTATTCCTTCCCGCGTATACCACGGAATGCTCCCTATAAGCTCCGTATCCATATCCCCAAGCAGGTAAAGCTTCCTGATAAACCCTTCCTCAAACACTTCATAAGGAGTTCCTATACGCTGTACCCTTCCTTCACTGACCGCTATCACCGTATCCGACAGCTTCATCGCCGTTTCGGGCTCATGAATTGACATCAGAACAGCTATATTCCTGCTCCTTGTAAGGTCCCTTATCTTTGTAAGGATATCCGTCTTATATCTAATATCAAGGTATGAGGTCGGTTCATCGAGAACAAGCACATCCGGTTCCTGGGCCAATGCCCTTGCCAGCCACACCCGCTGACGCTGTCCGTCGCTGATATTTGTAAACAGCCTGTCGGCTATATCTTCCGTCTGCGTGGCTTCTATGGCCTCATCGACTTTTTCGTGATCCTTTTCCGACAGTTTTCCGAACATGCCCGTATAAGGATATCTTCCGCTTTCAACGACCTGACGGCAGGTCATAAGCTCGGGTTTTACCGATGCGGTCATCACTATCGACAGTTTTGTTGCTATCTCTTTTGTACTCATTGATGACCTGTTACGGCCGTCTATGAGGATCACACCTCCCCGGCTCTTAAGCTGTCCCGTCACCGTTTTTAAAAGGGTGGATTTCCCGCTGCCGTTCGGACCTATCAATGTCACTATCTTTCCGGGAACGACTCTTAAGGATATGTCGGTAATTATATCCGAATCATATCCTATCGTAAGGCCCCTTGTTTCAAGGCCTCTCCCTTCCGTTTTATTGACTCTGTCGTTCATGATCTGCTTCTTCTCTTTATCATCACTGCGATCACGACAGGTACCAAAAGTACTGCAGTGACCGAACTTATCGATACTTCGGTTGGTGCAAAGACAGTCCTTGCAAGGTTGTCACACACAAGAGTCACAAGTGCCCCGAGCATGAAGCATCCGGGGATCATAACTCCAGGTTCACTTGTTTTTGTCATGCCCCTTAACAGATGAGGAACCGCTATCCCGACAAAAGATATAGGGCCCGCAAAAGCGGTGACTGTTGCCGCAAGCAGGCTGGATATTAATATCAGCATGATCCTCAGTAAAATTATATTAGCCCCGCCCGAGCCCGCATAGGCCTCGCCAAGCCTGTATGCTCCGATCGGTTTTATAAGAAACACCGATGCCATGAGACATATCCCGATGATGACCGTCATTATCCCCACATCGGTCATGTTCATTCCGGACAGGCTTCCCATAGACCAGTTGTGAAGGTTTACTATGTTCGCATCATCCGCAAATGTCACAACCAGGTCGGTTATGGCGGAGCAGATATAACCGATCATAATACCGCACACTACAAGTATCCCCATGCTCCTTACACGGATCGACAGTAAAAGGACCAATGCCATCGCGGCTATTGCCCCGATAAAAGCCGAACCTACAAGAAACAGCGAGCCGGGTTTGTTGCCTCGCGCCATAAAGAATATAAGGGATAAGGCTACCGTTAGCTTGGCACCTGATGATATACCAAGGACAAACGGTCCGACGATCGGATTGTCAAAAAAGGTCTGCAGCATATAACCCGCAAGGGCCAGCGCCCCTCCGAGTATGAATGCGGCAGCTATCCTCGGCAGACGTATTGCGGTAACAACATTTGACTGCATAGCATCCGCACCCTTTCCGAAAAGTGCCGCAAACACTTTATCGGGTGCTATCGAAACACTGCCCGATATAAGGTTTAAATACACCGCCGCGATAAGTAACATTGTCATGATCCCGAAAGCGGCATAACATCTTTTGTTCATATCTCTCCACACCGGATCCGTTTTGGTTATTTAAGTTTGGTAAGGAAGGTATACTCTCTTTCCTTTCCGTTAATGATATCGCTTAAATCCGTGATAAAATCAGTCATTCCCGTTGTCTTTTGAAAAAAATCACTGCTTAAGCAGTAAGCATTTCCTTCACGGACTGCCTTAAAATCCTCAAACAGTTTATTCTTTGCGATGATATCATCCACCGATCCCACTTCTCCGTCAATCGTGCTGTTGTATATGAGGATATCCGCATCTTTTGCGGCTGCGTAAAAATCCTCAGCCTGCATGTTAAGGGTTCCCATCCCGCCGCTTGTGTTTACCGTATCGGACCCCGGAATGTATTCTCCTCCGGCAAGCCCTATCATGTTAGTTATATAATCACCGGGAGTCCTTACATTGATCATACCCACAGCCGACACATAAAACATCGCAACTGTTTTACCGCTGGCATTACCCTTATTTGCCGTCCGGATGATCTTCTCCTGCTCCTCATACCAGTTATCTGCCTCATCCTCCCTGCCGTAAAGTGCCCCGTAAACCTTTATCCACTCAAGACGGCCGAGAGGATCATGCTCGTAACTTGATGTTTCCACCAACACAGGTATACCGAGTTCTTCCAGCTTTTCCTTAACCTGCGGGTCATGGTATATCATCGTGTTTTCTATGGCAAGGTCACATCCCTGCGACAGGATCAGCTCATAATCGGGAGTCCTGTATTTTCCCGCATATGTGATCTTTCCGTCCCGCATAAGATCTGCAACATCGTCAATGTACCAGTCATCCGCACGAAGGCCCGACAGCTTTATATTGTCAAGAGCTCCTATCTGCCTTATAAGATCCGCGACGGAGGTTGATACCAGATATGTATTATCAAGCGGCTGTTTAAGGACAGTAATATCCGCCGGAATATCATCCGGAGTATCGCTGTTTTCGGGAACTATAAGATAATCGCCTGTACCGTAAATGCTTAAAAGCCTGAAACCATCATATTCCGTGATGTCAAAGCCCTCCGCATGAAGAAGTTCAACCCTTCCCGTAGGTTCAAGGCCTCCTATTTTCGGATATTCCCTGTTTTCAGGCCTTATACCGAATACGGCCCCTGTTTCCTGTGTTTCTCCTGTCTCATCTTCTAAGGCTCCTTCTTCCGTATCTCCCCATATGATCTTATACTCTATCTCGTGCGGCTTGCTCATCGCTACCGTATCACCGATAAGTTCAAGAGGCTCATCAAAGCTTTCGACAGGTACGGTAAACGTGGAAGCGCCGCCCGGGTTTTCGTTTTCATACTTTACCCCGTCGACAATTATATAGTCATAGTTTTCACTGCTCCAGACAAGGGTTGCGTATGATTCTCCCTCTTTAACCGTTATCGTTACGGGGGATAATATATGAGCTTTTCCGGAACCGCCCTCCATTGTTATGTTAACCTGAAAGGCTCCGGCTTCCTTTTCCTTAACATCAGACGTAACCCCCTGCATATTGCAGGAGGTTACGGTAAACATCCAAAAACACAGTATAATAAGTATTCCGGATCTGTATAACTTACTTAGGGTTTGACACCGATACTTTGTGGTCATACCAAACACCCTTCGTTCCGATAAGAGCTAAGTCAAATTCTTCATCGATGGCAGGCACGGGGACATCGAATCCGTATACTTCTTCCGTCGTCCCGTCGCTGTACTCAACCGTGTCGGTAGTCGGCTCAAGCAGCTTCGCGCCGTCTTTCTTCGCATCCTCGGCAGTTCCCGGATAAAGGTTAACGATATTCTTTGAAGCAAGGCTTATGTGTATCGTCATCTTTCCGTCCTTAACTGTAAGCTCGCCCTTGCCGTCCATAGCCTCGTTAACATGGAACATTGAGCTGTCGGTCTTGAATTCGGCTTCGTATTCACCATCCTTTAAGGCTGCTGCATCAGTTTTTTTTTCCGCTGCGTCTGCCTCTCCCATATTACCTAAGGCAGCTGCGGTATGAGAAACATATAACTCCTGTACTTCCCTGATACGTCCGAGACCCGCGATCTGACAGTCAACCGAATCAAATGCACCGGATGCCGTAAACATGCTCTTCCAGCTGTCATCATCATCCCCTGCCATATCGTTGTTGGCATGATCACCCGCAACTACCATAAGCGGACGGAGGATGACTTTCTTATACCCTGCTGCCTTAACATCTTCGATCACACTTTCACATGCGGTTTCTTCGGGCTCACCCTCTACGGTACCTATAAATACGTTCTCATATCCCAATTCCTTCATCTGCGTTGCCATCTGGCTGTAGCTTACTTTTGCCACATGTGCGGTTCCGTGTCCCATAAATACAAATGCGGTTCCGGCGTCTTTAGCAGCATCAAGCGACTCAAAGCCCGCATCGGAAACGGCTGCCGATACAACTGCCTCGGCAACTGCTTTCTTATCCTCATTTATAACACTCGCATCGGCGCCTACTTCACCAAGAAGCGGCTCCGCTATTACCACACTGTCAAATTTATCGGCATATTCATCAACCGCTTCCTTAAGCTCGTCATATTCGGCACCGTGCATAAGATGTGTGGGCTGGATCACAAGGTTCTTAACGTTATTTGCAACCGCACGGTCAAGTGCCTGCTGCATGTTATCGATCTTCTCCCCGTCACGTGCCTGAACATGGTTTATTATGATCTGCGCAGTGAACGCACGCCTTACGGCCCAGTCAGGGTTGGCGTCTGCGATCGCTTTTTCTATGCTTCCTATATCCTCTGCCCTTGAATCGTTAAATGAAGTTCCAAAACTTACGACCAGTATCTCATTATCGCCTATATCATCGGCGTTAAGCGGATCATCCTTTGAAGCATCACCTGTATCCCTGCCGAAATAATCGGGATCGGCTTCTTCGCCTTCAACGAGCTCCTTCTGCGCATCCGTAAGCGCATCCCATGCTTTCTTTGCAGCCTCGCACTGGCTGTCAGTCTCGTCCGTACGCTCCTGGACATAGATGGCATCGATAAGGGCTGCAACCTCATCTGCCTTTGCCTGATCATCTTCTGCCGCTTCTTCAACATTTTCCTCATCGGCTGCCGTAACTTCTCCGGCTGCAGGTTGGGATGTATCGTTGATGTTGATATTTACATCCTTACATCCGGCAAGTGCGGCAGCAAAAAGAGCTGCTGACATGATCCATATCAATTTGTTTTTTTTCATAATACTTTCCTTCCTTTCATTTATTTATGCACCTGTTCAAAACCGGTTTAAACATATTCCAAACAAATACAAAAAACTCACCCCAAAAAGAGGTGAGTAATCAACCATGCAAATTTAAGACAGGTTCTGCCTGCCTTGTATGATACAAAAGTCAATTACTCGTGACTGTCACAGTATCGGATCTACGGCAGGTCTCCTGGCTCACACATCAACGCATCCGCCTGCCTTCCCGGTTTCCCAGTGACTTAGATTGGCGGCCTGCTCCGTGCTTACAGTGACGAGTTCGCACAGGCCTTGCACCTGTTTCCCTTTTAACCGCCTGCCCTTAAAATGACAGGCGGCACCGTAAATCCATCTATATTTTTTTCAAATTTTATCACAACTGTCCTTTATTTACAAATCCGGGACGAAAAAAGATAAATTATATGGTTGATCATATGCTATAATCATCATATAACACTATACTTCGCATAGACTTAAAGCCGGAGGATCATGATATGCCAAATGATGAAAAAAACTCAAGATCAAAAACAGTCAGAGCTCTGTCAGATGATGATATGAAAATGGTGATCGGCGGCATCGGACAGGGTGTGGATGACGGTGCAGTGCGCAGGAATTTCAGGTATTGCCAAAACTGCAAAAAGAATGTCTTAACCATAATGCTCAATAATGGTTCCGAATTATGTGAGGAGTGCAAAAAACCGATGACCACTATTCCACTACCACTCTAAATACGACCGGCAGATCATTCTCCGTGCTACAGTGTATGAACAGTCCATCCGGAGTATGCTCAAACCGGAGTTTTGTGTCATATCCGGGACGAATTATCGATCTTATCCCGGTATTAAAGGCCCCCTGTTTCTTAGCAAAATTTGAAACGACATATTTACCGTTCTCATCCGGATGCAGTGCGATGATATAGATGCAGCCGTTTCCGGAAAGAAAGCGGAAATCTCGCGATGTGAATTCCTTTACATTACCGTCATTAAACCCGCCTTCCAAAACCTCGGTCGGGCCTTCGCCGAAAATGCGATAGGGATAAGACTCATACAGGGTCTCGTGATTCTTAGAGATCCATTTGCCTATCTCCTTAAGGATGGCTGTTTCCTCATCGGTAAATGTACCGTCCTCCTTAGGACCGATATTAAGAAGCATTGTCCCGTTCTTTGAAACGATGTCAACAAGATCACACAGTATGTCCCTTGCTTCCTTATACCTGTTTCCAACTGTATGACACCAGGAATTAAAGCACATCGCCGTATCGCTCTGCCACCTGTATGGCTTAGCCGCCGCAAACTGTCCGCGTTCTATGTCAGGTACCGCGATCCCAAACGGGATGGCATCATGCTTGTAGTTTATGACTGCCTGCTCGCCCCATTCACAGGCCCTGTTATAGTAATATGCAATGAGCTTCTTAAGATAGGGCTTTAATTCCACGCGCTGGATCCACCAGTCAAAATAGAGGATCTTCGGACGGTATTTATCGATTATCTCACAGGTCCTTACAAGCCAGTCCTGCATGAATTCATCAGTCGGGGAACACTCACCGTCACAGGCATCGAAATCCTTCGGTCCCTTAACTGACGGCCAGTACATATCTCCTCTTTCAAAATCACCCTTTATATCACTGTCAAAATCCCTTCCTTCGCCGAGAAAGAAAAAATGCTCGATCCTGTGAGAAGACGCACCGAAGATAAGCCCCTCCTTTTCCGCGCTTTTCTTAAGCTCCCCCAATATGTTTTTATGCGGTCCCATATCAACGGCATTATATGACGACAGATCCGAACCGTACATCTGAAAACCGTCATGATGCTCTGCTACGGGAACAATATACTGTGCCCCCGCCTGCTTAAATATCGACACCCACCTGTCCGCATCAAAATTATGCGCCTTAAACATCGGTATGAAATCCTTAAGCCCGAATTCCGTATGCTTACCGTAAGCCTTTATATGATGCTCATATGCCTTTGAATCCTTAACATACATCATCCTCGGATACCACTCCGTATCATAAGCCGGGACCGAAAACAGCCCATAATGGATAAATATCCCGAACCTTAACTTCTTATACCAGTCAGGCACCCTGTAAGCAGACAGAGACTCCCAGTCATCACGGTAAGGTCCCTGTCCTATCACTTTATCTATCCTGTCAAGCTGTTCCCTCATATCATAGTTTTTCATAATGTTTTATCCTCCGTCGCCGACCTGCTCATTGCCCTTTCCATCCATACTTATCAAGATCGACATATCCGTCTTTTACTTCGATCCCGTCTTCATTTAACAGCCTTTCCTGAACATTTATCCCTCCGAATACAAAAGCTTCGGCCAGCTTTCCGCTCGCATTTACCACACGATAACAGGGAATACTATCGGGATCGGGATTCTTGTGAAGTGCGTTGCCCACGGCCCGCGCCATCTTCGGATTACCCGCAAGAGCCGCAACAGTACCGTAGGTTGCCACTTTCCCGCGCGGGATCGACTTTACCGCTTCATATATACGTTTATATGCCCCTTCAAAAGACATTCCGTATTCAAGCCCTTCTTCCCGTGTTCTCATATCATTTCATACTTTTGTCTTTATTTAGATACTGCATTTATATTTTACTATAACTGCAGTATCTTTGCTATAATAGCCTTGTAGCGATATGCAACCGAAAGGAAAAAATATGAAGAATATAACGCTTGGAAAAACCGGTATTACCGTGCCTCAGAACGGGTTTGGAGCACTTCCCGTACAACGGGTAGGAATGGATGATGCCATAAGGATTTTGCGCAGAGCTTATGACGGTGGCATGAGGTTTTTTGATACTGCCCGTGCATACAGCGACAGCGAGGAAAAACTGGGAGCTGCCTTTGGAAACGGATATGTAAAGCGTGAGGATATCATTATAGCTACAAAGACAACATCGACTACTCCCGAGAAATTCCGTGAGGATCTTAATACATCCCTTTCCAATCTTAAGACCGATTATATAGACATTTACCAGTTTCATCTGATGGGAAGATGCTTTAAGCCGGATGACGGAACAGGTATGTATGAATGTATGCTTGAAGCCAAAAGACAGGGCAAGATAAGGCATATCGGCGGAACCGCACACAAAATAGGGATAGCGGAAGAATTGGCCGGATCGGGTCTTTATGAGACCATACAATATCCGATAAGCTATCTTGCGGATGACCGGGAAATCAAGCTTATAAGGTTGTGTCTGGAGAAAAATATCGGTGTCATATGCATGAAAGGCCTTGCCGGAGGTCTTATAACGAATTCACGTGCCGCAATGGCATTTGTGGGTCAGTTTGACGGCACTGTTCCCATCTGGGGCATACAGCGGGAAAACGAGCTCGACGAATGGCTGTCGTATATGAACAATACGCCGGTGATGGATGATGAGATACGCAGGTTTATAGATTCAGAACGCACTGAGCTTAAGGGCGAATTTTGCAGGGGATGCGGTTACTGCATGCCTTGTACTGTCGGCATACAGATAAATCAGTGTAACAGGATGGCTTTAATGCTGAGGAGGGCTCCAAGTTCCGGATGGTTAAACGACTACTGGCAGGCCGAAATGGCAAGGATTGATGAATGCATTAATTGCGGCGCCTGCCTGCCTAAATGTCCATATGATCTTAATATACCGGAATTGCTTAAAAAGAACCTGAAAGACTACAGAGAGGTGCTTGCTCATCCATTCAAAGCCACTGAATAAACACATACGGTGCTTTTATAAAATTTGCGGTGTCTTTTAACCAGGTATATACTATTTAAGCTATCCGATCATCACTATTTTTCATACTCAAAGGTGCGAAGGAACCTTTCGGCTCTTTCTGTCTTTGGCGACGTGAAGAATTCCTTCGGATCCGAATCCTCGATTATCCTTCCTCCGTCCAGAAACAGTATCCTGTCAGCGATAGCTTTGGCGAATGACATCTCATGGGTGACTATGAGCATCGTTCTTTTCTGCTTGGCAAGATCCAATATAACATCCAGTACCTCTCTTACCATTTCGGGATCAAGTGCTGCAGTTACTTCATCAAACAGAAGGACTTCGGGATTCATCATAAGTGCCCTTACTATGGCTACCCTTTGTTTCTGCCCTCCCGAAAGCTGTCTGGGATAGCTGTCCTTTCTTGAAGCAAGGCCTACCCTGTCAAGAAGCTGCATCGCTTCCTCCACAGCCTCCTTCCTGCTTCTTTTCTGAACTTTCATGGGCGCAAGGATAGCGTTTTCCAATATCGTTTTATGGGGAAACAGATCATAACTCTGAAAGACCATACCTATCTTTTCACGGCTCTTTGTCAGGTTCCGGCTGCCTGGATTTACAGTTTCGCCGTCAAGCAGCACACGCCCGTCGTTTATGTCCTCAAGCCCGTTGATGCAGCGAAGAAGCGTACTTTTTCCGCATCCGGAAGAGCCGACTATGACAACGACCTCCCCCTTTGCTATGGAAAGGTTGATATCTTCAAGCACCGTAAAATCGTCAAATTTTTTATTCAGGTGTTCTATCTTAAGTACAGGTTCCATGTCAGTTCTCCCACTTCTTTTCAAGGTATTTTGACAGGCAGCTTATCGGCCAGCATGCAAGGAAGTATAAAAGAAATACGGCCGCGAACACTCCAAAGGCTGCCTTGGGCGCACTCTTTCTGTTTGCTTCGATGATCTGCTGAGCTACCTTTAATACTTCAACTATCCCGATCATCATGATAAGGCTCGTGGTTTTTATCATCCTTGTTATCAGGTTTATGGACAGCGGGATGAGCCGCCTTACTATCTGAGGTATTATAACGTAAATATATGTTTGAAGTCTTGTAAGTCCCAGAGCTTTTGAACTCTCATACTGGATGACGGGGATGCTTATCATACAGCCCCTTACAAGGTCTGCCATCTCAGCGGTCCCCCAGAATGAAAATACGATTATAGAGGAGAGCTCAGCCGACAGATTCGATCCCGTCATCTTGGTAAATCCGAAGAATACGATGAACAAAAGCACCATCTGGGGCATGATCCTTACTATTTCAAGATATACCCTGGTCACGGCATTTATAACCGGTTTCTTAAGAGTCATGAGCATTCCGATGACTATACCAAGAGCGATGCTTATCGCGACCGATATGACACTGATACGCAATGCCACGCCAAGCCCGCTCAAAAGACGTATGAAATTTTTACCTTTAAATATGACTTCAAATCCCATATGCTCAATCTCCGAACATCTTAAAGCGTACCTTTTTTTCTATGAAAGTCCCGGCCAATGACACCGGAAGCAGCATGATCACATAAAATATGACAAGGAGGAACAGGCTTTCCATCGTGTTGTAATAAAGACCGATAAGATCCTTCGCGGTAAACATCAGATCCATCAGGCTTATCGCCGAAAACACGCTTGTTTCCTTAAGAAGGAAAATAACGTTTGCAACAATGCCCGGTACGCTTATCGTAAATGCCTGCGGAAGGATCACATTTTTAAACAGCTGTCCGTTTGTCATACCGAGCGACAGTGCGCTTTCGGTCTGGATCACCGGTATCGCTTCAAGTCCGCTCCTTATGCTCTCGGTCATATAGCTTCCGCCCAGAAGGCCCAGTCCGACGACACCGCACACTTCGGCCGATATACTGATCCCGACAGCCGGCAGCCCATAGTATATGAAGAAAAGCTGCACTAAAAGCGGAGTGTTCCTAAACAGCTCCACATAGCACCTTACTACGGTTTTTGCGACCGGTATCTTAAAATATAATATAAATGCACACACTATCCCCAATAAAAATGCCAATGCGATGCCAAGCCAGCCGATCTTGACGGTCAGCAGGAAGGCATCTTTAAATAAGGGAATATATGAGTTTATTACCTCTTGATCCATAATACCGTACTCTCTTTACACCCAAACGAGAGGGTCATATGACCCTCCCGCATAGGGGTAAATTATGACTATTCAAAGAATACTACTGCACCGTCGTATGTATCTTCTATATATTTCCTGATCGCATCCGACTTAAGTACAGTAACAAGTGCCTTTATCTTATCGCTCGTCTCGTTGCCTTCCTTTACGGCTATGATATTAACGTATGTACCTGCAGCGACAGAATCACTCGCTTCATAAGCGATGGAATCCTTACCTACGGAATATCCAGCTTCAAGGGCATAGTTTCCGTTTAATACTACATACTCCACTTCATCAACCACTCTTGCCACCTGCGCTGCCTCAAGCTCAACAAACTTTATGTTGTGAGGGTTTTCCGTGATATCGTTAGTCGTTGCGGTAAGGCCCGCACCGTCCTTTAACTTAAGGAGTCCGTTGTCCTGAAGGAGCAGCAGTGCCCTCGCTTCGTTCGTCGTATCGTTCGGTACTGCGATACTGTCACCTTCTTCAATATCATCAAGGCTGGCCTTCTTTCCGGGATAGATCCCGAAAGGCTCGTAATGGATACCGCCCGCATTTACAAGATGCGTTCCCTTCTCTTCATTGAAGCTTTCAAGATAGGGAATGTGCTGGAAATAATTGGCATCAAACTCACCTGATTCCACTACAAGGTTAGGCTGTACATAATCCTCGAACTCAATAACATCAAGCTTATATCCGTACTCCTCTAAAATGGGAGCTGCCTGTGCGAGTATCTCTGCATGAGGGGTTGTTGAAGCCGCGATCTTTATAACCTCACCGTTGCCGGGTACTATGTCAAGATCATCCGCCGGTGCCGTGGTATCCGCGGCTGTTGATTCTCCCCCTTCAACAACAAGTGTATCTTCATAATCCTTACCGTATGTGTCAAGAAGTGTTGCTTCATAATCCGCATGGAAGAAGTTCTCGCTGCCAAGAGCCTTTATCTCATCATTGAGCCAGTCAAGGAGCGTCGAGTTACCCTTTGATACCGCGGGAGCTATAGTATCCTGGCTTCCGAGCGAAGGGATTCCTACAACATAGCCCTCGTTCTCAAGAGAGTAGGCGATGACCTCAGTGTTATCGTTAGCCCATGCAACACCGGTTCCGTTCTCGAATGAAGTCTTTGCCGTTGCATATGTGTCAAACTTCTGAAGCTTTATATCCGGATACTCCTTCTCAAGATATGTCTCAGCCGTCGTTCCCGAGATAACTATGATCTGGTCGTCGGCACCTACCTGATCGAGGCTTTCTATAACATTATCCTCATGAGAAACAACGCCGAGTGCCACATTCATGTAAGGAAGGGCAAAGTCAACCTTTTCGGCCCTTTCCTCCGTTACGGTGAAGTTAGCGAGTACTATATCGACCTTACCCGTCTCAAGGTATTCAACCCTGCTTGCAGCCTCTGTCGATACATAATTGATCTTGACTCCGAGATCCTTACCGATCCTCTCTGCGAAGTATACATCGTATCCCTGATACTCGCCGTTCTCATCGACATAACCAAAGGGATTCTTGTCGGAGAAGACTCCGATATTGATCGTTCCGTCTTCCTTTATCTCATCAAGTGTCCTGAATACTTTCTGTGCGCCTGCCACACCTGACTCGGGGGCTGCTCCTGTAGCCGCACCCGATGTTGCGCATCCGGTAAGCGCAAGCACCGAAAGGCTTGCCGTAACTATACCGGTTACCAGTTTCTTTACGATTGTGTTTTTCATAATTCTCTCCTCTTTTCTTTTTTCATTATCTTTTCAGTTATCATTACCGGGTTAACTTTTCGGGCATAAAAAATGCCCGGGATATCTCCCAGGCAATGGCTTACTAAGATCTGAAATGACAGATCATTGTGTTTGGGCGTACGACAAATGAGCCAAACGCCCGGCCATGTTACTTGCCTGGGAGTAAAGCATTCGACAGCACATACAACAACACATGCGGGTTTTTGTTATAACTGTCTTCATTTGTCAGACCTCCTTCCAATGATCAAAGTTTTATCTTATGGTTCGCTATAATATACCTATTCGCCTATCATGTCAATAGGTATTTTGAAAATTTTTTGGATTTATTTCTTTTTCATATATAGGCTGCTCCTGTAACTAAGCCTTCTTTTTGTTTTCATAGTCCTCAAGGGCCAAACGGATAGCTTCCTCAGCAAGTACGGAACAATGCATCTTATAATCCGGAAGTCCGTCAAGAGCCTCCGCAACTGCCTTATTTGTAAGCTTCATTGCCTCACTGACGGGCTGCCCCTTAATAAGCTCGGTAGCCATTGAGCTTGATGCTATCGCACTGCCGCATCCGAAGGTTTCAAACTTAACATCCTTTATGATCTCGTCTTCGATCTTTAAATACATCTTCATGATGTCACCGCATTTGGCATTTCCCACTTCGCCTACGCCATCTGCATCCTCGATCACTCCGACATTCCTCGGATTTCTGAAATGATCCATTACCTTTTCACTGTATAAGGCCATACTCTACCTTCTTTCTTTTATGTTCATGATCTTTATAAAATGAATTCCTTTTTTCCTGCCATAAGATCTCTCCATATGGGAGAAAAGCTTCTTAAATATTCAACTACTTCCTTAACAGAATTTATTATTTCATCAACTTCCTCATCCGTTATGTCTTCTGAAAGGCTAAGCCTGAGTGATCCGTGAGCCACATCATGTACCCTTCCTATTGCAAGGAGTACATGGGAGGGATCAAGCGAACCCGAAGTACATGCGGATCCGGACGATGCCTGGATGCCCTTGTCATCAAGAAGGAGTAAGAGTGATTCTCCCTCTATTCCTTCAAAGCAGAAATTCACGTTGCCGGGGAGTCTGTTTATTTCATCTCCGTTTATGGCTGAGTGCGGGATCTCTTTAAGTCCTGCGATAAGCCTGTCCCTTTTCTTACTTACGTTAGCAGCGTTTTTTTCCATATTGGCTGCGGCCTCCTTTAAGGCTGCTGCCATTGCCGCTATTCCCGGAACATTTTCCGTTCCTCCCCTTCTTCCTTTTTCCTGGGCTCCGCCCTCTATAAGATTGGTCAGCTTTATCCCCTTTTTTGCATATAAAAAGCCAACACCTTTGGGTCCGTGATACTTATGGGCTGACGATGAGAGAAGATCGATATTATCCTCTTCAACGTTCACCGGGATATGACCTACAGCCTGCACTGCATCGGTATGAAAGAGTACCCCTTTTTCACGGCATATCTTACCTATCTCCCGGATTGGTTGTATCGTTCCTATTTCATTGTTGGCATACATAACGGTAACAAGACATGTGTCATCACGGATGGCTTCCCTTACTTCTTCTGCCCTGACAATACCGTCCTCGTGAACATCCAGGAGTGTTATTTCAAAGCCTTCATCTTTCAGTTTGTTTAAGGTATGAAGTACCGCATGGTGCTCAAAAGCCGTGGAAATTATATGCTTTTTCCCTTTACGTTCTCCCAGTCTCGCGGCTGAGATTATCGCCTGATTATCGGCTTCACTTCCGCCTGATGTAAAAAGGATCTCTTTAGGATCAGCTCCTATAACTCCTGCGATATCACTTCTTGCCTCTTCAATGACTTCCTTCGCCTTCTGCCCGATCCCATATAAACTTGACGGATTTCCGTATGTTTCCTTTATATGAAAGATCATTATATCTGTCGCGGTCTTGCTCATCTTGGTGGTAGCTGCATTATCCGCATATATCATTTTGAACCCTCCGAATTTTATAAGTAACAAGTACTCGGTTTCATATAATTAAAGCATTTCAGATTATATATCTAATTACCTACTAAGTCAATAGGTTTTAGTACTTGATTTACCTCTCCGTCTGTGTAGACGGAGGGATTCGCTCCGGGGCTGCGCCCCTATCACGCCACGCTGCTAAAAAACGATCCCCCGGATCGTTTTTCCGGCTTTGCCGTCGCAGCGGTTCGAATCCCTTATGTGCATAAGAAAAGGATGCCAAATGGCATCCCTTTCTCATGCACGCAGACGGAGGGATTCGAACCCTCGTGCCCCGGAGGGCAAACGCATTTCGAGTGCGCCCCGTTATGACCACTTCGATACGTCTGCAATGCGGTCCTTTTAGGACCGACCGACTAAGATTATAATCTATTGATCAAGTATTAGTCAACCTCAAAGCTTGTTTGCTTTTCGCTGTATTTACTGAATAACCTTCATACCTCCGTATTTTCTCACCTTGAGAACATGGCAGCTGCCTTCTCCGAAATACTTCTCGATCCCACGCTTGTAATCATCAACGAGATCGTTCGGAACAAAGGCCTGTATCGTACCCGCAAAGCCGCCGCCGTGAACCCTGTATCCGGCCTTGTCCTTAAGGATGTGTTCCGTAAGCGCAAGCGCAACGGCCACATTCTGATTATCAAGGTCGCATACGGGGTAAACATTCTGAAGGTATTTATATGAGCTGTCACCGGACTCCCTTATGAGCTTCTTGAATTCCTCAAAATCGCCAGCCTTAAGTGCATTAACTTCATCCGTTACCCTCCTGTCATCCTCAAAGAAATGCAGCGCGCGCAGCACGGCCCTGTCCCCGCATTCCCGGCGGACTTCGGGTATCTTATCGTAGAAATCGTCATAAGGCACTTCCTTTAAATAATCCTTTCCGAAATACCGGGCGACTTTTTTCATTTCTACAGGGATCGCAGCGTATTCGGGAGTAAGGTCCGCATGATCACCCTTTGTATCCACTATGCACAGGCTGTGGCCAAACTTATCAAATTCAACCTTCACCGGATTGATGACCGGCTCGTTCACATCGTAAAAATCAATATTTACAAGGCTGCCGACACTCGATGCCATCTGATCCATAAGTCCGCAGGGCTTTCCGAAATAGTGATTCTCCGCATACTGGCTTACCTTGGCTATATATACATCAGTCAGATCCATGTTGTTATACAACCCGGACAATACGTTTCCGACTGCCACCTCAAAAGCAGCTGACGAAGACAATCCCGCACCTACGAGCACATCACTCGTCATATATGCCACAAAACCTCCGACTTTGAAGCCGTCAGCTTTTATCTTTCCCGCCACGCCTCGGATGAGTGCTTCCGAACTGCCCTCTTCCTCATCCTTTTTTTCAAGATCGTTAACATCTATGGGCTCGATATCAAAGCTGTCGGAAACCACCTTTATGATCCCGTCATCCGTTGCGGAAACGACCGCTATGACATCAAGGTTAACTGCAGCCGCAAGTACCTGACCGTGCTGGTGATCCGTATGATTTCCCCCGACTTCGCTCCTGCCCGGCGCGCTAAAAACCGTAACCTCCCTGTTTCCGTACAACGATATGAACTTATCGACAGCTGCCGTGTACCTTTCCTTCTGCTTATCAAGGAGAGCTTTATCCGCATAAATATCGACAAGCCTTTCATCCATGCTCCCGTTTTTTATAAATTCTTTTAATCCGTCCGCTTTCATCCCTGTCCTCCGTCACTTTACGTTTATAAAGTAATGGTACCCGAAAACCCTTGCTTTATCAATAATAAATCATGGCAATTAATGCGTTACTTTGTGTTGTTTTTATCCCTGATTTTTTATATAATCCTATTATACAATATCCGTCGGAGCATGAAATGTATTATTCTTTTCTTATAATAGATTATGCGGCACTGGTAATCCTTGCCATCAGCATGTTCGTCGTTGACATACAGCAGTCAAGTTATTCACAGAAGCTTATGTCAAGCATATGTTCATGGTGCTGTTTTATTACTTTCGGTTTCTGTATCCGTATCACGAACACTACCCTTGAATCCCAGCTTTTGGGCCAGAAGATCGTATACCTTGCATTCGTGCATGTTCTATTTTATCTTCTTTTGTTTGTATTCGATTTCTGTCACAAGACAATATCACCCAGGATACAGCTCCTTATCGTGATGAATAACGTGATCATGAGCATCATTGCCCTGTTCATGGACAAACATGATCTGTTCTACACGAAAACCTGGCTTGAACATAAAAACGGGGATATAATGTTCCGCCGTTCTTACGGACCTTTTCATACCGTATATCAGGTTGAAATGATACTTTATCTTCTGGTCATGCTTTGCCTCCTTATCATGAACCTGGCAAAACATCGCCGCAGGCGTGCTTCCGTACTTCTCATGTTTGCTCTGTCAATACCTTTTATCGGCTACGGCGTACAGAAGATACTGGATCTGCCTTATGATCTTATACCGCTTTCCTTCATACTGTCGGTCATCATCATAATGGAGCTGATATATGTTGAAAAGATATACAATATAAGCGATATAGCAAGGGACTATATCTTTGCTTCCATGGATTCCGCGTTCATTGTCACCGACGGTGATTACGGATATAAGGGAAGCAATGACCTTGCCAATCTTATTTTCCCCGAACTTAACAACCTGATGCAGGACGATAATCTTTACCCTGTTTCCACTTCCTTCAGACAGATAGTCAACGGAAACACGACACCGATAAATTACGGCGGCAGGCTGTATGACCCGTCTGTTAAAAAGATCACCTCCGGCAGGTCCACGATCGGAATAGTTGTAAGTCTTAATGACATTACATCCCAGACCGAATATAAGGCATTACAGGACGGTTACCGCGAGGAACTTGAAGCCGAGGTTGAAAAGCAGACCAAATACGCAGAACAGCGTCATCAGAAGGTTGAGCAGATGTCGGTCCAGCTGGTACAGACACTTGCAAACGCGATAGATGCGAAGGATAAGTATACAAACGGTCATTCATCCCGTGTTGCCGAATACAGTGTCCGACTTGCGACCGCCTTGGGATGGGATAAGGAGTCGGTTGATATATTAAGGTACGAAGGCCTTCTTCACGATATCGGTAAGATAGGTATAAGTGATGTGATCCTTAACAAGGCCTCCACTCTTTCCGATGATGAATTTGATATCTTAAAGGATCACGTTACCATTGGCGGTGATATAATGCATGATGCCAGCACGCTGCCCGGTGCGGAAAACGTTATAAGGTACCACCATGAGCGTTACGACGGCAGCGGTTATCCCGAAGGTCTTAAGGGCGAGCAGATCCCCCTTGATGCAAGGATAGTAACGATCGTCGATACATACGATGCAATGAGTTCCAACAGGATATACCGTAAAGCTCTTTCACGTACAAAAATACGTGAGGAGATGTTAAAAGGCAGGGGAAAGCAGTTCGATCCCAAAATGCTTGATGTTTTCATTTCACTATTTGACAGGGGTTTGCTTGATGATGTGGCCCCAAGGGATAACGGATGGTTTGATCAACAGGCTGTAGTTTAGCGGAAAGGAAGGGTTTATGGAATTTTCACAGTTAATTGAAAGCAGGAGGAGTATCAGGAAGTTTAAACCGGGAATGAGGATAAGCGAGGACCAGATAAAGGTCATGATCGACGCCGCTATCCAGGCTCCCACATGGAAGAACTCGCAGACCGGCCGCTACTATGTGGCAATGAGCGAGGATAAGATGAATTTTATCAAGAATCAGTCACTGCCGTCATTTAACGCTGCCAATTGCGAAAACGCGGTTGCCATTATCATAACTGCGTATGAAACAAAGCGCTCCGGTTTTGAAAGGGACGGCAACCCCACCAATGAACTCGGTGATAAATGGGGTGTTTACGATTTAGGACTCCAGAATGAAAACCTCGTACTTAAAGCGAGGGAAACCGGATATGATACTCTTATCATGGGGATCAGGGATGTGGATGTCTTAAAGGCCGAATTCGGTATCCCCGATTCACAGGAGATCGTTTCGATCATCTCGGTGGGCGTACGTGAAGATGATCCCGAAAAGCCCAAACGCAAGGCAGTTGAGGATATAACGAAGTTCTTTTAAGATCACAAAGGAATCGCTTAAGGCGGTTCCTTTTTATTGCAATAGTATTTAAAAACGGTTAGAATTATAGCCATGCATAAGACCGGTTTTTATATAAAACATATTATACAGTGGGGCCTGGCATTTACCATAGCATTTATCATATTAAATATTTTAACTTTCTCTTTCTATGCTCCCTGCCAGGAACTTTTACGTTCGGGCGGCTCAACCACGGGCTTTTTACTTCCGAACAGCAGGGGCGTATACGGTCTCGAAGGCTACTGTATCGCCAATATTGATGATAACGGATACGTGAACCGCAGCCTTCCCCGTTCTGATGACTATTATCTTGTCTGCGGTGCTTCCCATACCGAAGGACTTTTCATTCCTCTTAAGTTAAGATACAGCGACCTGCTTAACTCAATGCTTGGTACAGATGATGAACTGCATGTTTATAACATCGGCCGCAGCGGCAACTTTTTTTCCGTGGTCCTTCAGCATCTTGACGGCATATTGGGTGAGTTTCCGGATGCCGGGGCTATCATCATCGAAACCGACACTCTTACTTATGATACAAAAGCTTTATATGACTCTGAGATACAAACCGGGTACGATCCAGGCGAAACAGCCCGTTCAATGCTTGACAGCCTGTCTTCAAGGCAGCGGTTATCTGTAAGGGTCAAACAGTCACTTCCGCTTGTAAGGGAGCTTCACAAACAGTATCTTACATACAAAGAATCAAAAGCGGAACCGTCCTCATCCGATATCCTGGATCCCGATTTCTGGGAAGCTGAGTTTTCGGGCGGTTATCGTGATGCCCTTGATGACCTTATGGGCTTTATCCGTTCCAAAACAGATAAGCAGGTCATCATCCTTTATCATCCCGCCGTTTCAATTGAAAAGGACGGTTCCCTAAAGCTCTTAACAAACGGCGCCGAACCGTATTACAGGGAAATTTGTGCAAGACATGATATTGATTTTATAGATATGTCGGATGCCTTTATGAAAGCCTATGAGGAAGATCATATCGTTCCATACGGCTTTATAAACACAACACCCGGCGACGGCCATATAAACAGGGCAGCTCACCGCATGATGGCGGAGGAACTGTATAAAGTGTTGAGGAAATGATCTTATGTCTTTTTTGTCTCTGCCGTTTTTGATACTTATATCGGTCCTCCTCATCCTGCTGCGCTTTATACCGGGCGGAAGGATGGAGCGGATAATTCTGCTTATCGCAAGCTATGTTTTCTATGCCTGCTTTGATATCCGCGCCCTGGCGCTTCTTTTCCTTCTGTCTGTTTTTACATGGATAGGAGCAAAATCAATATCGGGCATGACGGCAAAAAAACAGACCGGTGCCGCTAAAAGGCTGCTCTTTGCCTGCATTACCGTTCAGATACTTGTCCTTGCATTCTTTAAGTATGCAGGTTTGTTCCCAATGCCTGTCGGTTTATCCTTCTACATGCTTCAGGCAATAAGCCTGCTGGCCGATACGTACCGTAGTGAATTCAAAGAGGTTCCGGCACTTCTTGACAGCCTTGTATATATCGGATTCTTCCCGCAGGTGGTTTCCGGTCCCATAGTCAAGGCTAAGGACTTCATCCCTCAGTTAGCGGTAAGGAAGAAGCTTACCCTTGAACGCCTCTCATACGGCGTCCAGTTATTTGCACTAGGTGCATTCCTTAAGCTTGTTATGGCGGACAGGCTTGCGGTATGTGTTGATAAGGTTTATGATGCTCCGCTTGCTTACAGCGGACTTACCCTGTTTTTAACTTCCGTTGCCTATTCACTGCAGCTGCTGTTTGATTTTGCGGGTTATTCCGATATGGCGATCGGTGTTGCCTGGCTGCTTGGGTTTGACTTAGGTAAAAACTTCAACTTACCTTATATGTCGGTAAATCCTTCCGATTTCTGGCGCCGCTGGCATATAAGCCTTTCAACATGGCTTCGTGATTACGTGTATATCCCCCTCGGAGGCAGCAGAAAGGGAAATAAACGCACTTATATAAACATATTCCTTACGATGATCGTAAGCGGATTATGGCACGGTTCAACGATCAACTTTCTTATATGGGGCGCTGTTCACGGGCTGTGGCAGGTTATCCACCGTGCGTTTACCCGGCTGCTTAAGGATAATAAAACGGAACAGGGGACTCCCCTGCTCCGTTTTACACGCATTTTATCAATGATATTAAGCTTTCTTATGGTTAATTTTCTGTGGATCCCTTTCAGGGCCGCAACCCTTAATGATGCCGGGATCATCATAAGCCGTATACTTACATTAAAACCCGGGATCGGGTATTACTATGTCTACATTTTCATCTTCGGTGCCGTATTACTCATCGTCCAGTTCATAGCAGCACATTTTAATGATTCTGATGATCCCATAAAACCCCTGCCCCTTGACCGCATGTACGGCAAGGTCATTTTCTGTGCTATTATTATCGCTACCTTTATGTTTGCCTACTTTGGAAGCGGTGCTTTTATTTATTCTCAGTTCTGATCATTTTTTTCCGAAGCGTTTTCTTCCGCTGATAATTCTTCCGAAGCCGTGTTTTCCGAAGAGTTTCCTTCCTCTGATATTTCTTCTGAAACCTTATCTTCCGGGATTATCTCTTCCGAAGGTTTTTCATCCGGAAGTTCTTTAGAAGCCTTTTCTTCCGTCTTCTTCTTTCGTGAAGACTTTTTATGTTTCTTTTTTGATTTCCTGTCTTCAGTATCCCGGTCGGCTGAAACCTGATAATCGGGGTTGAATCTACTGTAGTTTTCAATTTTGGCCTTCTTACCCATAAAGATCATATAGAAAGTCGGGAGCAGGAAGAGTATGAGCATCGTTGATGCCATTAATCCGCCAATGATTATAAGACCCATTCCCGAAACCATGCTTGCACTTGAATCCTTAACAAACAGCAGCGGTAACATGGATAATACGGTTGTAAGGGTTGTCATCAGTATGGGACGCAGCCTTATCTCACCGCTTCGTGCAAGTGCTTCCTCTATAACATATTCTTCCTTTAAAGTGTTGGTTGTATCAACGAACAGGATACCGTCATTAACAACTATACCGGCAAGCATAAGAATTCCCAGGGCGCCGTCACCATTGAGCGACCCGCCGGTTACAAAGGTAAGTCCTATGGATCCTATAAGACTGAATGGGATACTCATCATGACCATTGCTGAAAACCTGGGAGATTCAAACTGCATGGCCATCGCAAGGAAGACTAAGAATATCGATGCTGCAATAGCCCATACCATTTTCTTAAGCTCATCCTCAAAAAACTGTTCAAGAGCACTCATTCCGACTGATGTTGTTGTTCCGAAATCAAGATTCTTTACTATATTTTCAGCCTCTTCCTGTACCCTGAACTTGTCATCCTCAGAAGTAACCATTGATATATCCAGAGAATACTGCCCGTTACTCTTTATGATAGCATCCACTGCTTCTTCATACTTAAGTTCTGCAATATCTGAAAGCGGTACGACCCGTCCGCCCTGACCAGTAAACTTTAAGTTCATGATCTTATGCAGATCATCATACCTGCCTTCGGGGTATTCAAGCCTTACCTTATATTCTTCCCCTTCTGTTTTCATTTTCAATGCCTGAATACCGTTGTTAACATTGGCTATGGTCAATGCCACATTCTGCGGATTCAAGCCTGCATCCATTGCCTTTTTGGGATCGATATATATTTTGGCCTCCGGCGCACCCGATTCAAGCTGAGAGGATACAGAAAACACACCATCAATTTCTGCAAGCGGCTCCATAGCCTTATATACCATTTGCTTCAGTTCCTCATAATCGTCACCTGTAAGGGTGATCTTGGCTCCCGAACCGCTTCCCGTACTGGTTCCGTCCTCTGCCTCAATTGTCATATCAACGCCTTTTTCATCGGCCCACAGGATATTATAATACTCTACTTTTTCGGATGTCGGAGTTTTCTCTATATCTTTAATATAAGCTGTGATCGTAGCTTCATTTCCCTCAACGCTGTAATCAATATCCTTTATGTCCGGATCATTGAGCAATACTTCCTCATACTTCTTCGCATTCTCGTCTGCTATCTCCATTGCTGTTCCCACACGGCTTTTAATGCTCATCTGGAACTCACCCTGATCGACAGGAGTCTCCAGCTGGGTGTTCATGCTGAAAGCCATAAGAGCAGTCACGGCGACCATACCGAGGGTAACAAGAACAACAGCTGCTCTCCTGCGGATTATCTTACGTATTCCCTTGGCATATCTCGCAGCGATCTTCTGCATTATGTGTACAGCCGGTGCATTCTTTTTCTCTGTGGGTTTATAAAACATGAAGAACAGAGGTATGAAGGTAAGCGATACCAGAAGAGATGTTACCATCGCATAAACGATCGTCATGCATAATCCCTGGAACATGGAACTTATCAGTCCGCTCATCACGGCCATCGGAAGATAAACAACACAGGTTGTTATGGTGGATGCAATGATCGATGCAGTTACTTCCTTTGTACCTTGAAGGGCCGACTCCTTAAAATCAAGTCCCCTCTCCTGAGCCCTGAAACAGCTTTCCAATACGACAATGGAACTGTCAACCATCATACCGATCGCAATGACAAGTCCGGCAAGAGAAAGTATATTCAACTGGATCCCGGTAAAGGCCATGATGATAAGGGTTGCCAGAAGTGAAATCGGCATGGAACTTCCCACTATCAGGCTGGCCTTAAGATCACCGAAGAAAAGGAACAAAGTTAACATGGACAGAAATATACCGATGATAAGTGTCGATCCAACCTCTTTGAGAGCAGCCATTATTTCATCGGCACTGTTCATGGTTATCGTAAGCATAACATCACTGTCTTCTTCCTGAAGCCTTTTGACCTCAGCTTCAACATTCCTTGCTGCGGTAACTGTAGAGACAGTCTGATTCTTTGTCATAGCAATACGTATATTTTCACTGCCGTTATGACGGCTTATGGAATCGGCTTTCCTTACCGCATATGAAACATCGGCAACGTCCCGTAATGAAACAATGGCACCCGTACCGGTCTGAATGGGCAATGCCTCCAACTCACCGACACTGGCTAGACTCGATGTAGAGGATAACCTTATGTCCATGCTTCCCTGACGTATTGAATTGGCGGGAATATTATAATCGGTTGATGCAAGAGCTGATCTTATGGAATCAATCGTAACCGAATACTGATCCATAAGTGTCTCATTAAGGAGGATCCTTATATATTCCTCCTTACCTCCGTATATGTTTACCTGAGCAACACCGGGAACCCTCTCAAGCCTGGGTTTGACGGTATTGTTAACATATGTCAGCACATCTCCTTCCTTACCGGATGTGACCTGAATGTTGACAAAAGGCTTGTTTGATTTCATCCTGCGGATCGTAGGACGCTGACATCCTTCCGGAAGGTTTAAAAGCTCAATCTCCGACTTGAAATCCATGAAGGTCTGGTCCATATCGGTTCCGTAATCAAACTGAAAAGATATGGAAGTATACCCTGTACCGGTAGTGGATTCAACACTGTATACGCCCTGCATTTTGGATCCGAATTCCTCGATCGGTGTGGCAACCAGCTTATCCACCGTTTCGGCATTGGCTCCTTCATATGTTGTATAAACCATGATTATCGGCAACGATATATCGGGGATAAGTTCAAGTTCAAATGTAAAGATAGAAGAAACGCCAAACACAACCAATGCCAGCAGTGCCAACATGGTTGCAACAGGTCTTTTAAGCGAAACTCTGGTCAAAAAATCCATTTATTCCGCCTCCCCTGCGTCACTGACTTCCTTAAGATAGTCCGATTTTATATATGCCTCCGAGTCATTGTAAACGACTTTGGTCCAACCGTTTTCGGTACCGATAATGCTGAATTCATCCCCTTCATTTGCCTTGCCGAGTTTATTGTTATCATCATCCTTATCAGGGGCCGAACGTATAAAGACTGTCGTTGTTGCACGAACCTTTGACTGCTTTACGGTATCATCGCTGTCCGCTACAGCTGCTTCTTTATCTGCCTGTTTACCTGCATCAGACGTATCTGCAGCAGGCGTGCTGTCCTGCTTGACGGATGTATCCCCATCGGCGGGATCAATTGTAACTATCGGGCTTTCCTTAAGGGTTTCCTGAACCTTTACACCCTCCTTAAGTTCGGAGGTCCAGCTGGTTATAACATGCTCCCCTGCGCTAAGTCCTTCTGATATAACTATTCTGTCCGTATCGAAAAGACCTGTTACCACATTTCTTTTGACAACATTCCCGTTCTTTGCCACATAAATGTATTCCTGGCCGTTTGCATGATAAACCGCGTCATTCGGAACCACGAAACCGCTGTCATCCTTATAGCTTTCAAGGGTTACCGAAACCCTGGTACCGCTTATTATCCCTGAAGTACCGGGGATCTCTGCCTTTATTTTGAACAGGCCGCTTTGCTCATCAGGCACTTCCGAGATCTCGATCACATCTCCGTTTACCTTTATATCATCTTTCTCCACAGAAAGTGACTGCCCCTCAGTCAGGTTATTGCGGACTTTCTCCGTAACCATAAATTCAACTGTCATGCTGTCCGTATTTTCGATAAGGATTGCTTCAACTCCCGCACTGACAGTTTCGTATTCTTTTATCCCTACCTTTCCTATATAACCGGAAATCGGTGCGGTAACGGTATACAGCTCAAGGCTCTGTTTTGCCTTTTCAACATTTATAGATGAAGCATCGATCTCGATCTGTCCGATCTTTCTGTTATCGGCAAGGATGGATATATCCTTGACCATCATATTATCTACATCCTGCCTGTATGTTACATAATTATCCTGCAGGGACTTCCCGGCCATGTCGACATTCCTTTTAGCGGCTGTAACTTTGTCCTCCTGCATCTCTTTTGCTGTTTTCAGCTCCGTATAAACGCTTTCCAGAGAATCTTTTGTTTTTGCAAGTACTTCCACGCCTGCGGGGGTGATATCCGCATCAGTAAGCTTATTATCCCCGCCCATCAATGCCGCAAGTTTTTTTGCCTTATCTATGTTCTCCTGAGAAGGCCCTTCGGATGGATCCATTCCTGCGGCTTCCGTTAATGTTTTTCCACTGAATCCCGGCTCTGCGGCCTGAAGTTTTTCATACTCTTTTAATATCCTGTTTGCTTTATCGTATTTGTCCGAAGCCTTTTTATACTCATCATTGGCTTTGTTTTCCCTATCCTGGGCCTCACCCAGATAATGCTGCTGCCTGTCGTAATCCTCTTTCGCGGTGGTCAGGCTGTAGCTGCTGTCAGCGATCCTGCTGGCCTGATTCTCAAGACCCTGCCATTCCATCTGCTGTGACAGTACCTGCTCGCTGCCAAGGCTCTTTTTGACTTCCGCCTGAGTCCTGTTAAGGGCTGACTGTGCGCTTTCAAGATCCAGCTGTGCAAAATCGTCATTAAGTTTAAACAGCAGATCGCCCGCATTCACATAATCACCGGGTTTTACATTAATCCTTGTAACTTCCCCTGAAGTTTTCGGATACACCTTAAGTTCACGTCCGGCCGAAACATTCCCCATAAAAGTTTCGGATATAACAAGGGTTCCCTTCTCGGCGCTTATTGTATCAACCGGCAGTAATGACTCTTCTTCGACAGCATCATCCGTTTTTCCTTTATTATTATCGCATCCCGAAAGACACGATAAGGCAAATGCGGAAACCAAAAACAATGCCAAAAACCTTTTTTTCATTTAAACTCTCCCTTAATTCCCAAAACGGTATAGAATCACACTGTGTTTATGATATCATATGAAAATGCGCTAGACAATAAAAAACCATAGATATTGTATTGCATGATATAAAGAACTACTATAGAATGTATTGGGGAGTATTTACTGACTCAAAATATCATATGAAGGGATGTTTATAAATCATGCTAAATAAGAAAATCATTATTATATGTTTTGCAGCAATGACAGCATTTGTATTATCGGCTGTTCCCGTAAAGGCGGGCACATTACCTACCGCTTGCGTACCATACGCAGCCTGTACGCCCGGTACGGCACCGACCGCAGAACAGGTCCTGCTCGCTCAGGCCGCATGGAATGCATACGTAAATCAGGCAAAGGCCAGCCAGGCTGCCCTGACCGACTCATATGCCGATAAGATAATCGCAGTACACCAGAATGCACTCATTAATCAGGCTGTGCTTGTGCATCATTTTTCAATAGGAAGTCCGAATCCCGATGCCGCACAGGCATCAGCTGACTGGGCAGCACTTAACATGGTGATGACAAATAATCCATACGCAACTGCGATAACCTTCAATCCATATTACTACCCAAACTGCCACCCGTATTACTATCAGTATTATTATCCATACTGATATAACTGCAAACAGCAGAAACAAAAAAGATGCAGGCACACAGTCTGCATCTTTTTATTTCAGTCAGAATCAAATCACTCATATTCCACCGTTGCAGGCGGGTCAGTCCGCAGCCGCACCTGTAGATGCGTTCATTAAGCCCAAGTTTATGAGTGCATCCGCACCTGCAGCAGGTCTGCGTACTCGGATACCACTTACCGACCTTGACGAAATACTTGCCTCGGTCGTTAAGCTTGTACTCAAGCATGTTTAAGAACATGCCGTATCCGTTATCCATTGTGGCTTTACCATTGCCAAAGGCCTTGTTGGACACGGACCTTAAGTTTAAAT
Source organism: Lachnospiraceae bacterium (assembly GCA_017550535.1). Classification (GTDB taxonomy): domain Bacteria; phylum Bacillota; class Clostridia; order Lachnospirales; family Lachnospiraceae; genus UBA2868. The sequence continues at coordinate 11,640 of JAFZOS010000081.1, read as the reverse complement.
CTTCCACACATACAACATCGTACCGATTGGCTATCTCGGTCGATGTCTTGTGAAGGTCATCAAGCCTCTGGTTAGATATATGTTTATGGATCCTTGCGATCCTTAACTGCTGTTTTTTATAGTTATTGCTGCCGATGGTCTTGTGTTTAAGCTTGCGCTGTTCACTTGCAAGTTTCACCTGGCTGTCCCTGAAGTACTTATGGCCGGTATGGCTGTTGCCTTCGGAATCCATGTACAGGCCATCCGACTTGTAATCAAGCCCCAAGGCATTGTCGCTTATGGGTATGGGAACTATACTGTGATCATACTCAAACAGGACAGATGCATAGAACCTGCCATCGCTATCCATGGATATGGTTGTTGATCTTATCATCCATCCGCTTTCGGGCATACGGTGGATACATGCCCTGACAGTACCGGCTTTAGGAAGCCGTAAGTGTTTATCATCCATGATCAAAACAGTACCGTTCTGGTTTATAGTGGTATATGACTTTCTGTTATGCTTGGATGACTTAAACTTGGGAAAACCCGATCCCTTCACCCTGAAGAAGTTCAAAAAGGCAGTATCGAGATGCCTGAGCGATTGTTGAAGGGCTATGGAGTCAGCTTCCTTAAGCCATGGATATACACGCTTTAAGGCTACAAGACCGTAAGCAGTATCGTTATAGTTGAGGTGGGTCCTGTCAGCGTTGTATGCCTTGATGCGCCAGTCAAGGGCCTGGTTATATACGAAACGGCAGCAGCCAAAACACTTGAGGAAATACTCAGCCTGTTCACTTGTTGGATATAGTCTGTACTTGATAGCCTTGTTCATACATATATTATACCAAACAAATGTTCCCCGAACAAGCGTTTTAATTATTTTTAAATGTTTTTACCTTAGCAGGATTTGATCATTAAATTTGGCGATTCATCCCACTACCGACTTCGTCGGAAGGGGTTTTCTCGCTAGAATATTATAAAGATGAAAATCTTCCTTTGGATCGGTCTTTAAATCTTCCGATATATTTGACTTAATATCGGAATCTATCCATGATTTTCCACCAATAAATATTCCAGCCTGTCCTTTGTGAGCACTCCTTTAGCGTTGTAGATCACTTCTCCGCGTTCGTTAAGGATCACTGTCCTCGGCAGCATCATCGAGCCTCCGGTAAGCTTGAATATTTCCTCATCCCCGTTGTCGACCGCCACCGGTACTTCGATGTCCTTGGCATATTCTGCGGCTTTTCCCGAACTGTAATGGTTATGTACCGCGACAGATACGACCGCATCGCCCTGTTCCCTGCAGAATTCATCAAGTTCCTTCAATCCTTCAACACTGTCCTTGGAGTATGTTGCCCACAGATGTATCACGACGATCTTACCCTTATGGTCTGAAAGTGTAAAGGTACTGCCATCAAGGCACTCAACCGTAAAATCCGGAAGGCGGTCACCGATATCATGCCCGTTCGGAACCGCACTGTCCTGTGTGCTGTCCATATCATCATCTTTTTCCATGTCCGCATCCGCCGCTTCACTCACAGCTTCATCTGCCGTATCCGTTTCTGCTGCTTCACTCACGGCTTCATCTCTTTTTGTCTCATCTTCAGGGACAGCTTCTTCCACTGCAGTTTCTTCCGTTTCTACTGCCGTCTTATCTCCCGATGCCTGTTCATACAGCTTCTCAAGCATCTCGTGATTCACGGAACGTATCTCATTGTATATGACTTCGCCCTTTCTGTTTAGGACTATCGTCTGCGGAAGCGTATTGGAGCCGCCCGTTACCTTAAACACTCCTTCTCCGTCCGTATCTATGGTAAACGGGATATCCCAACCCTTATCCTCAAGGAATTCCTCAACATCTTCACTAACCGAAGGCGAATGGCAGGCAAGCATGGCAACATCATCACTGTGCTCATGATAAAACTCGTTAAAATAAGGCAGTTCCGCAACACAGGGTCCGCACCAGGTCGCCCACAGATTGATAAATACGACCTTTCCTTTATATTCACTTAGGGTAAAGGTGTTGCCGTCGAGGCATTCGGCCGTAAAATCGGGAAGCCTTTCCCCAACATTGTATCCCGGCTCCGCACTGCTTTCGTATCTACGCGCAGGATACTGACCGCTTGTATCCCCGCCTGCTTCCGCACCCGATACCTTCTCTTCCGGAAGGATATCCGAAGGCTCCGTTACCGCCGTATCATTACCCGTACCCTTTTTATCCTTGCCGTTCGAAAGCAGGTTATACCACAGAAGCGCAAATACAAGAACGACAAGAGCGACAGTCCAGGCGGTCTTTTCGATCTTTTTCCTTTTTTCTACTGTCTGCTCCGTATCATCGGCGCATCCCTTCGCAGGGGCTTTCAATGTGAACTCTCCCGCCTTTAATGAGAGTGCTCCCTGCGCACAGGTATCAATACAGTGTCCGCAATGGATGCATTCATGATCACCGACCCTCTTAACATCCATTTTACATTTTCGTACGCACAGACTGCATCCGTTACATCTGTCCATATCAACCTTTACGCCGATAAGTGCCAGCTTGTTAAACATTCCGTACAAGGCACCCAGAGGGCATAAGAAACGGCAGAAGGACCTGTAGCAAAATACGCATGCTAGTCCTATGATGAGCATGATTACGAACTTACGGGTAAAGAGAATGCCAAGCATTCCGAAAAATCCGCTGTTGTTTTTATTTGAAAGGAGCGCCATCGCACCTTCAAAGGTGCCGGCGGGACAGATGTATTTACAGAAACCCGGAACAGCCATATCGTGTTTAAGTCCATACCACAGTGGAATGGCGAACACAAACAGGGCAAGTATCAGATACTTAAGATATGATAACGCCCTCGTCACCCTGCTCTTTTTCAGCTTATAAGTGGGGATCTTGTGCAGGATCTCCTGTATCAGTCCCATCGGGCACACCCATCCGCATATCGTTCTGCCCGCGATAAGCCCGTAGAGCAGGACGATACCGACTATATAAAAACCTATATGTTTCCCTGAAGCGGCAAGCGAAGCCTGCAGGGACCCCAAAGGACAGGCGCCCACTGCTCCGGGACATGAATAGCAGTTAAATCCCGGAACACATAACGCCTTGGTATTCCCCGTATATATCCGGCCGCTCACGAAGCCTTTAAGATTTGCATTATACAAAAGCGCACTGTACAGCTGTATCAGACGCCGTTTTTTATCTTTCATATTATCCCAATCCTATGCATTCGGTACAAATATTGATCGCTTTTATAAGGATATCCTTCATGTTACCGTTTGCTATACCGGCAATAATGCATATCAGGGCAACGATAAGAACGACAAGCCTTATTTTATACATGCGGCCCCTTCCAGCCTCTGCATCTTCCGGTTTTTTGGAAGAATAGTCATCCGCCGCACGCTTCATCCCTTCTCCGCATACATCTGCGGAAGCGGGCTTATCTTCATTCTCATCGCGTATTCCCATCACTGCGCCGGCTATCGAAAATCCGAGGCCTGCGATGAGCATGAATACACCCGGTGCAACCGCACTGATGGCAGACTCCCTTGTGTAAATGTACGCCGTCGGGTCCTCTGACTTTGCCGCTTTTCCTTTACCGTATATCCCTATGGCAGCTCCTGCTAACAGGATAACGGCCAATATACACACGATGGATTGTACTGACATATATAGCCTTGATCTGTCCATTATTTATTCCTTTTCAAGCGTGATATGAAGGTCACTGTATTCTGCCGGCAGTTTGTATTCTTCACTGTCCTTCTTATAACCCTTCGGGGCCTTAAGAATGTGGACGGTGTATTCTACTTCCGAAACCTTGAATACGGCGATACCGTCTTCACCTGTTTTTTCGACCTTGCAGGTGCTGTCATCGCACATCTGTACCATTGCACCCTCAACAGGATTTCCTTCGGTATCGGATACATATATCCTGTACTGCTTTACGTCGTTTGCACTAACAGCGGGCTCCTTCTTTAAAGCCTCCTGTTCAGCCTTCGGCTCATCGGAATTAAGTATCAGATCAAACGTTTCTTCATAAGCTTCCAGATCCGCACCTATAACAGGCAATTCTATTATCCTTCCTTCACTGTCTACGAAGAATGATGCCGGCCAGCCTTCTATCCTGAAATCATCCTCGATCGCTCCTTCCCACGGAAGGATATTGAGATACGTGACACCTTTTTCCTTAAGGATCTGCTTGCCTTCTTTTATAGTCTCCTCATCGGTTCCGTCTCCAAGGAGTCCTATTATCGCACAGTCCTTCTTCGCAAGCTGTTCATTCATCTCATTAAGATCGGAAAGTTCCTCAACACACCAATGGCACCAGGTTGCCCATAAATTTATCATGGTGACCTTATTCTTCGAGAATATCTCCTCACTTGTTATCTCGTTGCCGTCTATATCGGTGGTCGTAAATTCGATCTTCTTACCGATCATATCCGCATACGGGTGCACGGGCTTAAAGTATTCCGCATTTTCAAGGAGGTCATCAAGCATACCGTACAGTTTATCGTATTCTTCGGCAAAATCCTCATCAAGGTTCTCGACACTTCGTTTGTCAAAAGTAGATACTCTGTAGAAGGTACAGTCATCGACCTTACATAATTCCTTTAAGTCCCTGCCGCTAAACATTTCCTTTTCTTCATCAGACAGGTTGTCACGGAGTACCTCCTCAAGTGCCTCCTTATCCCGGTCACCGTCGATGGACATCACATAAGTCAGGACCGTACAGGTATCTTTATATTTCTGTACATCCTCGGGGTCGGGATCATCTATATCTATAGCCTCTTTTATCCATTCCTCGGGAACTCCGCGATACTGTAATTCCGTTACATATACGCCTCTTTCAAGATCTCCGGAAAATGCAGTTACGACTCCGGCAGCATTTTTAAATTCATCCGGATAAGTGATCCTTAAGCCGCCCGTATATTCGGTGACACCGTCATCAATCTTATCAATACTGCCTTCATCCGTGTTGTCTTCATCTGTTTTGTCAGATCCTTTGAGTATATCGGGATCCAGGTCCTTCATGAGTTCGTTGACCGGCATTCCGTTGACCGATACCACCCCTGTATCGGGATCCACGCTTACATTGGCCGAACATCCCGTCGCCAATACCATTACTCCTGCCATAAGGATCGCAATTAGCCTTTTTTTCATTTTCCTGTACCTCCAGTTCTTATGAAACTTTACTTTTATGTATCTGTTTTTCTTGTTTACCATTTTTCTCCCGTGTGATCTAGCGATCAAGCAGTGATAACAGGGCTTTATATGCCTTCATCCTCGGGTGTTCTTCATCGGTTATTCCCTCGCTGTCGATCTGTCTTTTGGCATCGGCAGCCATGTCGGATACAAGGTTGTCCCATACGCTTTCATCTATATCTTCCGCCATCCCCATTTTAATGATCTGTGGAGCAAACCCCAGAGATGCCGTCGTATAGAAGTTGCCGTACCACTTGCCAAGTGTTTCATCATTTTCCATCATAGGTGTATGTATCTTGTTTGTAAGAAGAACGACAACAAGATCATTATCGGGGTCTATCATGGTAAGAGTTCCCGTAAAGCCCTGGTGTCCGAATGCACCCGAGTCCGTTACGGAGCCGAAATACCAGTCTCTCCTGTGGCCGGCCTCTCTCCACCATCCCAGGCCGAAATTGGGATATGACTCGCCCTTTGGCGCTGTGAACAGATCGATCACATCCCTTGAAAAGTACATTTTATCGCCATAGCCTCCTGTTAGCATTACGGATGCAAGCTTTGCAAGATCGGCAGCACTGCTGAAAAGACCGGCATGCCCCGATACACCTGCCATACAATAATATGCATTCGGATCGTGTACTTCACCCTGAAGAGTATCCTCACGGATCCCGGAATAATGGAGCCGTCCGTCCCTTGTGTTTCCCATAAGTTCGGTAGCCGCACAGTCATCCGCCTTAAATCCGTTCTCAAGGGGATTATATGTTATATGTTCAAGTTCCATAGGGTCAAAAAACACTTCCGAAAGGTATTCATCAAGGCCCTTTCCGGTTATCTTCTCTATACAGTAGCACAGGATCATATAATCGACATCGGAATAGACCGTATTGCTTCCCGGTTCATACATGAGCGGTGTCCTGCACAGGGCCTCCCATGTGTCTTCTCTTGTCTTATCATCCCCCGCGGTTCCGACATATATCACGTTTCCTTTGTCGGAATCGAAATCCTGTGTGGCGTGATCGTACCTGTCATTATAATAATGAGGTCCCGGAGGGAAGCCGCCCTGGTGTCTTAAAAGATCCCGTATTGTCAGTTCTTCCTTCCATTTCTTATTTGTATCAAGAGATACCGCATCATATCCCTCATAATCGATCTTTATCGTATCATCGGCAAAGGAATCCCCCATGATATCCACTACCCTGCTGTCTAGATCTATCTCTCCTTTTGTCAGCATATGCTGCAGCGCATAATTCACACTGTACATCTTGGTATTGGAAGCAAGGTCATACAAGGTATCCGCGGTTACCGGTGCACTTTCTGCAGGCTCTTTGTATTCATCGTAAGTCCTTACATTACCCCAGGCATTCTCATATACCATCCTTCCGTCCTTTATAACCGCCAGCTGGGCGGAAGAAAATCCATTCTTTATATCGGCAGATATTATCCTGTCGATCAGTTCAAAAGCTCTTTCATCTATCCCTGCTTCATCAGGGGTCCCCGGAATGATAACGGGATAAGGTATGCATACCCTTACATTTCCTTCCTCAAGAGCGCTTACCTGTACGGAATTGATACCGTTTACCGTGAGCAATGATACATCCGCCAGATATGACTTTCCGGGGGTAACAGATGATACATCTATCTTCCTGCCGTTTACGAACAGTTCAAAACCGGAAACTCTGTCATCACACTCAAGATAGATCCGTCCCTGTCCGCTGTACCCGTAAAAACCCACACAGTTATTGATCGGATATGTCGAGCTGATATCGCCCCTCCAATCCGGAAATGTAACATCGAGCTGCCATTCGGATTCCGGAATGACAGCCTCTTCAAGGGTTGCTTCTGTATCGGCAGCTACAGTGATCTCCGGCTCCTGCATTGTTATCTTTTCCTGCTCCGTTTCTGCCGGATTGGGTGATATCTTTATCCCATCATCTTCAACGGTAGCAGAACATGCAGACATAAATGCACATACAAGTAACGACAGGGACAAAACAGCCGTGAATTTGTTATTCTTTGTCTTTGTCTTTCTCTTCATCAATCTCATCAAGTGCCTCCGACAGCTTTTTGATGTTGTAAAAATCGGAATAATCGGGGATCCTCTTATCACCCTTGGTTCCATCGGCATCGATCACGACATCCTTAACGGTAATATATTTATCCTTGCCGTTTGAACGTTTGGGAACAAGATCCACATCCACGGGTATTCCGTTATCTATGCCTTCACCATCCTTATTGATAACGCGGCCCTTATATGCCGAGATACGATATGTCATGCCCTCACCCGTAGTCAGGACCATGACGGCGCATCCTCCCCCACCACTTTTGTCACCAAGGATCGTATAGCCACCGTCCTTCATGATCGAAGGAAATATGTTTCCGCAGGAAAAAGAACTCGGGCTTGTGATCACGGCAAATTTAAGATCGTAGGGATCGCGGTTATCTTCTTCATCAAACTTTCTGTCGAAATTAAGATCGGCCTCATAGGTTTCGGATATCTTCTGTCCGGTAAGTGCATTCTCCATACAGAAGATTGATTCCCTGTTGCCGGTGATCATGGAATACAGCATGGCAACCTCGTCTAGCGAGCCTCCGATATTGTTGGAGCAGTCAAAAACAAAATTCTTTATATCGGGATCACTGTCCGCATCCTTAAGGCAGGCATCTATACAAAGTATGTCATCATCCCTCATGGTCAGGATCGTCGGCCTGGCACCGCCTTCCTTATAGTATTTATTCCACTTATCCATATCAAATCCAATGAAGGAATCCAAAACATATACATCCGTATCGCCTTCCTTGATGTACTTCTCGTTCTTGTAGGCATCGTCCCTCATTTTCATTCTCGCCCGGTAAGCTCTCCATATTTCTTCGACCTTATCATTCTCAAACTTTACATTTTTGTACAGGGGCTCAAGCTCCTCGTTTATCTTGTCCATAGCCTTCTTTAACTCATCCGTCTTAGCATTTGCAAGATCTGCATAATCAGCTACGGTATGGCCTCCGTCATCCACAAACAGCTGGAGCTTAGCGAGTCCGCACATATACTCGGCGAGGTTCCTTGACTTTAACAGCTCAACAGTCTTTTCACCTTCCTCCCCGTAATCTATAAGGGCCTGCTCAAGTCCTTTCTCCTTAATTTCATCATTCAGGACCGCCATTCCCGGAAAGCCGTAGAAATGATCAAATGAGAACATCAGCTCATTATAAGCATACTCGGCCATATCTTCGGGCCTGTTTAAGTCCTTATCAAGCTTATCCATTATCGGCTTCGCATAGTCGGGATCGACCTTGGATATGTTATCCTGATTGCTGGGATTTACGGAGTTGAAGTAGAAGGTCTCACCGTTACAAACGCTGTAATGATATACAAGGTCCGTAAAAATGTCGGACAGGGTGGATTCCGGAAAATACACATCCTTATCGTCACCGTAAATCTTTATATTATATTTGGCAAAGTCAAACTCCGCATGTCCGTCACCGGTCATTTGGGTTTCCTTAACCCTTACATACGGCAGACCATCCACATAGCCGTTGCTCATACCCTTCTGAACAAGACACATGAGATTTGTGAAACTGCTCATGTCATCCGAGCTCATAAGACCCTTCTTGGTATCAACGGCCGCCTCACCGTGGGCACTCTTGAGAATGTATTTATTTTCATTCTCCTTCTTAACGGTCATCTCCTCGTCATCACCGTCAAGGCTTTCCTTCATCACGCAGTTGTAGTATTCCCTGATACCGATATAAGGAACGTTTGGTGCCGCATCATAAAAGCGGACAGTGATCGTATCATCGGTAAGCTCGCCCTTAAATACAGGGAGCTCCTTCTCCTCAAAGGAATCCTTTACTTCAGCTTCCTTCCTCGGCTTCTTATCCGGTTTCTTATCCGCGGCATGGATATCCTCCGCGCTTCCCGCCGAAACAAGCATAGTGCATGCCAGTAATACCGCGATCATCCTTTTCTTCATAAACAACCTCCCTTGTAGTCAAAACTATGCAGTCAGCAAATTAGAGCTTTACAGATACAAAAAGGCATTCGCCAAAACCCATGCTGTATAAGCACAAGTCATGGCGAATGCCTCATTTATGTTGTATGAACAGACAGAACCTACTGCCGTCTGTCTGTAAATCGTGCAGTATGTAAGCCTTCATATCAAGCCCTCACCGGTTTGAAAAGAATAGCATCATAAGATACTCACAAATAAATTATATCATAAAATTCAGACAATTACACCATATTTTACCGATAAGACCGGGCCTTCCCTTAAAAGGCAGTGTTCATAAAACAATAATGTATCGGTTCAGGTTGAGCTTGTTTCAACTTGAAAAGGCAAAGAACTTCTTTCCGAGGACATTTTCGGTTATACTTATAGTATTCGGTTAGACAGATTATCTTATAGTAAGTAAAAATCAGGTTTTCTATATTTGATGAATTCTATCGGAAAGGATAAATATGAAAACAAGAAATCACAAAATCTTAGACCATCCTATATTGGGATATTTTCTGTTAATGATTTTCTCATTGATCGTATCGAGTATTATAAGCAGTTTCATTGACTCAAAGTTGCTTGGCACTCTGATTCCGGGCTACGCGATCGAAAAAGAGGTGTATGGAAAGGTAATTGTTCAGGCAAGCGGTTTGGGAAATGCCGTCGGTTCTGTCCTGGCAATAGGTTTATTTTATATATGGTTCCGGCCTTACTTTGACGGAATGCTAAAAAAGAAATACTTCTTTCAGGGGCTTCTATTCCTTGCACCGGTCCTTTTGATCCATTGGGTCGGCAGCGTAGTGAGCTGGACTCAGTTTGGGATGGGAAGTATTTTTCTGGCATTCCTAAAAGCTTTTGCTCCGGGGTTTGCTGAAGAAACAGCTTTCCGGGGATTAGGAGTAGCAAATTATCTCAGGAAAGTCCAGACAGAAAAAGGCGTTGTAACGATCTTCTGGTTATCTTCGATCGTGTTCGGATTATCCCACGTAGCAAATGTTTTTGCAGGAGCACCTCTTTTGATCTCAATCGGGCAAGCCGCTTATGCCGCAGGTATAGGCATGATATTGGGCGCTGTTTATCTTCGTACTGGAAACCTGTGGCCTACCATACTCGGACACATGAGCGTGGACTTCATGGAATTCATCCGCGGAGACCTAGGAAGTTCCGGAGGAATAATGTCCGGCATTGGAGTGGGCGACTGGATCACAATAGTTGACGGAGTGGTCGGGATAATCTTAGGTCTGTATCTTATAAGGCCTTCCAAACGTGCTGAAATAGTAGATCTGTGGAAGGCAAAATGGATATCATCAAATTGAACACAGATCTTCCGGTTTCATATAAGAAGCAGGGGGGAATACTGCGTTGCAGTATTCCCCCCCTGTCTGTTGCTGCCTTGGCTCGTTATCACTCGTACTCAATGGTTCTACTGTGCTTCTCCTATATATAGTGGTCTCTGTTGCATCAAAATCTCAAAATATATACTCATTATTTGTATTATTTTCATTTACGGAACATTTTGCGGTCAAAATGCGGTCGTATCATTGCTTACCTTCTGAAACTAAACTCATATCGAAAACGTATCGTCCGAATCATCAGAAATCAGCAATTCTGTCAAATCATATTGAGCCCCTACATTTGTTACGTCTATCTTTTTTATGCAGGTACCGGACCAATCAAATTCTTTTTGCATATCGCCTATCAAGTCCACAATATCCGCTGATGACATTTTATTATTTGATACATATCCCGATCCTTGGCGATGCGAAAAGTCCTTTCCCTTAAAAAACTTCAATAAATCTTTGTATGCTTGCTGATATCGTGGATAATATTCCTTTAACCGATTTGTATCAAGGTCAAAATTTATCGCTTTATAATACTTACGTTCCAACCCTCACCTCATGCGACTTTTATTCCATAATGTACCAACAGATCCTCTTCATTAAACTCACTTGGATCATCTGAGTCATCACTATTACAGTATAGCCATGTCTTGGCATTATCCATAAACCATGACTGTTCCTTCAAGCCAAGCATTATTTTCCCGAAATATGCAAAATCCGTAGATCGCTCGTGTCCCAAATATTCTATTCCACGCTCTGTAACGTTTTTATCCATTCCTCTTTTCGAGAAAATCCTATCTAAAGCAGCGTATATCTGCTCTATCGTCAATTCCTTTGCGGAACGGATTTTATCCTCATTCATCTCAATTATCATTTTTATCATAATTGGCATCTCCCAGCTTGACTATTCATTATTATTATAGCATATAGCTAAATATGCTCAATATCTTTCATCCTCTGTCATCTATATCCACTACTCACATCCTGATAAATCCTTCTGTCCAGTGCTTCTCATCAATAACGTACTTATCTATTCCCCACTCCTCGCGCAAATATTCGTTCTTCATTTCTTCCAATCCGGATAACGCCTCATCCTCAGATCCAAAGAAACTCTCGATGATATCAACTTCATCTTTCTTTT
>JAFZOS010000080.1 GCA_017550535.1 Lachnospiraceae bacterium | reverse complement strand
GCACCCTTCTGGGGCTTTTCAAATCCCAGCATGATGCGCATAAGCGTACTCTTGCCGCAACCTGTCTTACCTGTTATCGCTACGTACTGGCCCGGCTTGATCTTAAGGCTAAGATCATCAAGCACAGGCGGCATATCCTCGCTGTACCGGAAGGTTACATTATTTAGTTCAATCCCGCCCGAGAGTTTTTCTATGACCGGCTTGTCCTCGGCTATCTCAGGGGATGTCTCAATCACAGGACGAAGCAGCTCAAATGTAGGTGCTATCTGTGTCGCAGGCTCTATCATAGGAACAAGTGTCTTAAATGCTCCGCATACAATGGCAAATGCGGCGTTGAACGCATAGTACTGGCTGACATCCACCTGCGTCTTTATGGCAAGATAGTAAATGATGATCGTACCCGTAAGCGATATCGCCGTGATGATCGCCGGGAATACCTTTATAAACATCGGCGGATCGTACATATACTTTGACTGTGCGGCATATGCGTTTGCCCACTTGGAAAATGCACGCTTTTCCGCACCGGAGAGCTTTATCTTTTCTATGCCTGTGATCAGCGAATATGACAGTCCGCTCTCTTTTGCGGCAAGCTCCATCTGTGTCTTGTTTATCCTTGATCTTATGACAAGTGCCGCAATGATCGTTACCATCTGAAGTGCCGCCACGATAAACGCGGGCGCGGCAAGTGCCGGTGCAAACGATCTTATCTGGAATATATAGATGAATGAGAACAGCGCAGTCGTAAAACAGGTCATAACCATGTTTAATATCTCATATACGAGGATGCTCATGTTGCTGACCCGGTTCGCAAGATCTCCCGATGTGAACTTTGTAAAGAACGAACTCGGAAGTGTCAATATCCTCATCATCGTTGCAGATTCGATACTTAAATTGAACTTCTGTATCAGCCTGTGAAGGAATAGTTCCTGTATCGTTCCGAACAGAAGGCTCGACAAAGATGCGCATATGAGAAATACCGCGATAGCTGCAAGTGCAGGTACGCTCTTCATCGCCACGATATCCGAGAACAGTATCCTGTTTATCCACGGAACAAGCATTCCGACACAGGTGGCGATAAGCGCAAATCCTAAATATCCTCCGATCCCGCCCTTGTCAATGTTTGAGAAGATGTAGGCGTACAGATCCTTCATAGTCATGGCCCTTGTAGGAAAGGCCTTATAGAACGCAAACGCCTCACCGCCAAAGAGCTTCTCCGAAGCTGCCGTAACCTTTGTCATCTGACCCGTTGACGGATCCGCATACTTATAGCCGTTTGCTCCTGCCGGGATGAGTGCCACTGGCTTTCCGTCATCCGCAAAGGTTGTAAGCATCGCGCCCGAAGCATCCTTTCTCCATCCCTCTCGAAGTTCAACATCTCTTGTCATGATCCCGTAAGGTCGGAGCAGGTACTCGAGAACTTCCTCGATAGACTTAAGTCTTTCGGGGACTTCCCTGACTTTTATGTGGTAGTATTTAAGGATCGACCCTATCGCGTCCGTTGCCTGTTCGCGTTCATTCTGCAGTGCGGCAGACAGGGTCCGCCCCATGACCGAGCCCGCGATCTTAAGGCATGAATCCTCAAATGCTTCTATGTCGTTTTGTTTTCGAAGCTCTATCTGCTCTTCAAACCAGCTTGCCATCGTATCTCCCAAAAGTCCCTATTCGCTTGTCACAAGCTTTGCATATAGGCCGTCCATTGCCATAAGCTGCTCATGTGTTCCGCGCTCACTGACCTTACCGTTATCAAGCACTATTATCTCGTCACAGTCCCTTATCGTTGAGAGCCTGTGTGCCACGACTATCGTTGTAATGCCTCTCTCTTTTATCGACGAAACTACATCATACTCCGTCTGCGCATCAAGCGCGCTTGTAGCCTCATCCATTATCATGATCGTCGGATCCTGTGCAAGGACACGCGCTATCTCGATCCTCTGCCGCTGTCCTCCCGAAAAATCAAGGCCGCTGTCGCGAAGCTTATATGAATAACCTCCGTCCCTCTTCATGATCTCTTCATGGATCTGTGCGTCCCTTGCTGCAAGTATCATCTCAAAATCCTCGATGGAGTTGTCCCACATCTTGATGTTGTTCGCTATGGTATCCTCGAACAGTATGATGTCCTGGTTGACTACTGCCACAGAGCTTGTGAAAAGGTCACGGTCTATCTCGGTAACCGGCTTGCCGTCAAATAAGATCTCTCCCGCCCACGGACGGTACAGTCCCGATATCAGGCGTGAAAGCGTACTCTTTCCACATCCGCTCCCGCCTACAAAAGCAACGCTCTTTCCCTTCTCAAGGGTAAGGTTAAAGTCCTCTATAAGCGGCGGTGATAGCTTGGAATATCCGAATGTGACGTTCTTAAGCTCAAGCCTGCCCGACAGTTTCCTTGAAGATCTTTCCTCACTGCTTTCAGGCTCAGGTTCGGCAGCCTCAAGTATCGGATCCTTCGGGTATTCCATGACATCATCTATCTGCTCCATCTGCGTACGCATCTCCTGAAGGCTCTGTCCGGCTGTTATAAGAGACTGTGCGGGCAAAAGGAACTGTGTAAGGAATCCCTGAAATGCGAGAACCATACCTGATGTGAACTCGCCCTTTATCATAAGATACACGCCCATGAGAAGAATGATGTCATTAACAAGCTCCATGACGATCTCAGGTACCTTTCCAAGCCCGGCGTCTATCCCAGCAAACTTGACCCGCTGTGTATTGACACTCGCTTCATACCCGGACCATTTGGTAAAAAAACCGTTCTCGGCACCGCTTGATTTTATCGTCTCTATCATCTCTATGCCTGATACAGTCTCGGAATAGAGCTTACTCTCATCGCGCATCATGACACGGGTGATATTGATCCTTTTTGTACTGACATAATATGCCACAAAAACATTCACCGCGATGGCAGCGATCCCTATGGCTGTCATCGCAACCGAATATGACAGCATCACGCCGAGATAAAAGATCAGCATCGCTGTGTTTATCACAAGGGGAGCAAATGTATTAACAAGGAGATTTGCTATGTTCGCATTGGCCTGACGCCTCTGCTCGATATCACCTGCCATACGCTGTGAAAAGAATCGCATGGGGAGTTGCAGGACATGCCAGAAGTATGTAGCATTTCCGACCGCGGCAAACTTACCGCTTATCCGAAACGAATAAAGCGCCGTTATCCACGCCGCAACGATCTGTACAATGGTAAGGATGATAAGGGCAACCATAAAGTACCCGACAAGCGATGGATTCCTGCCGGGAAGGAGTTCATCCATAAAGAACCGTGAAAAACCCGCAAGAGCTATGGCACCGATCGATGTTATGGATGTTGTTATCGCAACAAAAGCCGCTGCCGATCCTGCTCCTTCCATGCGCCTTTTCGCAAAAGCGATCATGCTCTTGGGATTTCCCGAAGGCTCATACTCTTCGCCCGGAGTAATGATAACGGTAACGCCGGTGAAGGCTTCATCAAACTCCTTCTCTGTTATGATGACATTGCCCTTTGCGGGATCGTTTATGTATACCTTTCCCTTCTTGAAACCGCACAGTACGACGAAATGATTGAATTCCCAGTGAATTATGCACGGAAAGGCGGCCTTAGCCTTAAGCTGTTCCGGTTCAAACTTATATCCTGTTGCATTAAAACCATAGGTCCTTGCGGCCCTTGCGATGTTACCCGCTTTGGATCCGTCGCGCGAGACACCACAGTCCTCCCGCACCTGCTCAAGGGGGACCCACTTTCCGTAATAAGCCATGACCATAGTAAGGCTCGCCGCACCGCACTCAAGTGCTTCCATCTGCATTACGACGGGAACCTTTGCTACGCCATCAGTCACCGGCTGTTTGATTTTTGATCTGCCTGTTTTTTCCAAGTTATATCCTCAGGTTATCTTATCACGTAACTTATCGGTGCTGCTTCCTTTACTCCGGTCTCAGTATTTACCTGTATCTTTCCAAACACGGCCCAGAAAAGTGTCCCAACGATAAGAACCAGCGTTGCAATCAATATCAGCCACACGGACGGTGTGGTCACCTTTATGTAATCATTCAGTTGCTCCGGGGATGTTACACGCTCCAGACTTTTTTCACGAAATATTGATTTTTCTTCCATAATATCCTGTCCTTATCTGTATTATTTCCATTCCATCCATCGGTCATTTTCTGACATATCCGAAACTTTGTTTTAAAACTGCCTTCCGCATTAATATTACCATACCCGGCCCTTTTCCGAAAGGTGAACCACCCCAACCTACGCTTTGTTTAGGATGGGGCTTCCTGCTTCAGCCACCACTGCGCTAATTAAGATATTCTTAATTGGCGTCTTACACGGTGTCCACAGGCGTTTGGTCTTACGACCGGTTCGGCTAGTCCCTAGCCTACCTTTTGATACTGCTCATAGAGCAGGTTTAGTCCTTCATTACGGATGTTTATTGCGGCATTCAGGTCACGATCCATGGTCAGGCCGCATTCACATCTGTAGATACGGTCATTAAGGCTCAGTTTATGGATACGGCCGCATTCACAGCAGGTCTGTGAGCTCGGATACCACTTATCGACCTTAACAAAATACTTGCCACGGTTGTTAAGCTTATATTCAAGCATGTTTAAGAACATTCCATACCCGTTATCCATGGTGGCTTTGCCATTACCAAAGCTCTTGTTTGACATAGCTTTCATGTTGAGGCTTTCTACACATACAACATCGTACTGATTGGCTATCTTAGTAGATGTCTTGTGAAGGTCATCAAGTCTCTGGTTGGATATATGTTTATGGATTTTAGATATCTTAAGCTGCTGCTTTTTATAGTTACTGCTTCCAATGGCTTTATTCTTAAGCTTGCGCTGCGCCTTTGCAAACTTGGCTTGCCCGGCGCGATAGTACTTATGACCTGTATGGCTGTTACCGTTAGAATCCATATACAGACCGTTGGATTTGTAGTCAAGACCGATGACATTATTGCTTATTGCAACAGGAATAGTAATAGATTCGTACTCGTAAAGTACGGATGCATAGAACTTACCATCGCTGTCCATTGATATAGTAGTTGATTTTATATTCCATCCGGATTCGGGCGAACGGTGGATACGTGCTTTAACCTTACCCGCTTTAGGAAGTTTTATATATTTATCCTCACTGACGGCAACGGTTCCTTTTTGATTTATGGTAGTATATGATCTCCGGTTATGCTTGCGAGACTTAAACTTTGGGAAACCGGCTCCCTTAACCTTAAAGAAGTTTGAAAAAGCTGTATCGAGATGCCTTAGTGACTGCTGAAGAGCTATAGAGTCAGCTTCCTTAAGCCATGGATATATACGTTTTAAAGCTACGAGACCGTAAGCTGTATCATTATAGTTTAAGCAGGTCCTGTCAGCATTGTATGCCATTATCCGCCAGTTTAGAGCCTGGTTATATACGAACCGGCAGCAACCGAAACACTTAAGAAAATACTCTGCTTGTTCTTTTGTTGGATATAGTCTGTATTTGATCGCCTTATTCATACATCAATTATACCAAACAAATGTTCATAGAACAAGTGTTTTGCGCAATTAATGTTAAGAATTTTCGCGATTCATCCCGCAACCGGCTAACGTCGGATGGGGTTTTCTCGCGGAGATATTATAATTTTGCTGACCGCGTATACCGGGAAAACCCTTATATTATCATATGAAACAAAATCCTCCATTGAAACACGTATTCCATACGGAATATTTTCATGTGTCTTCATGAAACTATTCATACTCTGCATGCTCCCTTTCCCGGATGCCTTGACTTCTACAGG
>JAFZOS010000079.1 GCA_017550535.1 Lachnospiraceae bacterium | reverse complement strand
TATATCCTTCGCATACGATGATGTTATCCTTGCGCGAAGTCCTTGCATGATTAAGGCCGTACAGGTTGCGTCCTTTATCAAATACCATGGTCTCGGGCGAGTTAAGGTATTTGGGTTCCCCCTGCCCCATCACACGTCCGCCGAAAGCGATGACGCGATGATTGACATCCATTATCGGAAATATCGCGCGGTTCCAGAACATATCCGTCATGCCGTCGCGCTCATTCATATAAAAGATGTGCATCTCCTTTAAGATGCTGTCATCATATCCTTTTGACTTAAGGTAGCTGTACAGCAGGTTGCGGCCCGTTACCGCATATCCGAGTCCGAACTTGCTCATTGTATCATCGGACAGGCCCCTGTCCTTAAAATACTCATAAGCCCGTTTTCCGGCTTCGGATCTTAACTGAAAATAATAATACTTCGCGGCTTCCTTATATGCCTCAAGTATCCTGGCTTTTAAGTTATCTCGTTCCCTTGCTTCCTTGGAATACTCGATCTCGGGGAGAGTCACACCCGCCCTGTCAGCAAGCAGCTTAAGTGCCTCCTGAAACGTGTAGTTTTCGTATTCCATTATAAAGGTGATAACATTACCGCTTTTGCCGCATCCGAAACAGTGGTACATCTGCCGTGAACGGCTCACCGAAAAGGATGCCGACTTTTCATTATGGAAAGGGCAAAGCCCGAAATGATTGCTCCCCTTCTTTTGTAAACGTACATATGACGAGATAACGTCAACTATATCATTCCTCGCCCGTACTTCTTCAACCAGATTATCAGGATAATACATTAACTGTTTAGTCCTTCCAGGAGTCCGGCATGTAAAGATCATTAAACACTGCTATAGCAAACCTGTCGGACATCGATGATATATAGTCACATGTCACACGCTCCAGGCTTTCGCCGCGTTCATGCAGCAGCATCTGGTATTCGTTTGGCATTTCGTGGTTGTTTTTGTAATAATATTCATACAGGTTTTCAACCAGGCGCTCGGCCTTTATCTCCTCACCCTTGGCCTTTGGATTCTGATACACGTTTTCAAACATGAATGCCCTTAGTTCCTGCATTGCCTGTCCAATCTCATCACTCATCCGTATATCGTCTATATCCTGGCTTGTGGTTATGATGTCATGTATGAAATGATCAAGCCTTTTTGTGGTGGTATCACCCAGGGTATTCCTTATCTCCTTTGGGATATCATCCTCACTTAAGATCCTGCCCCTTATGGCATCATCCATGTCATGATGTATGTATGCTATCTTATCGGACAGCCTTACTATCTTGCCCTCGAGCGTTGAAGGCATGCTCTTTGTCTGGTGATTAAGGATACCGTCCCTGACTTCCCAGGTAAGGTTTAGTCCCTTGCCGTCCTTCTCAAGGACTTCGACTACCCTTTTGCTTTGTATATTGTGCTTAAAACCCGCGGGACATACCCTGTCAAGTGCCCGCTCACCCGCATGTCCGAATGGCGTATGTCCAAGGTCGTGGCCAAGTGCGATGGCTTCGACCAGGTCCTCGTTAAGCCGCAGCGCCTTGGCTATCGTGCGGGCGTTCTGTGATACTTCAAGCGTATGTGTAAGCCTTGTCCTGTAGTGATCGCCCTCGGGTGTTAAGAATACCTGTGTTTTATCCTTAAGCCGCCTGAATGACTTGGAATGCAGTATCCTGTCACGGTCACGCTGGAAAACCGGCCTTATGTCACATTCATCCTCGGGCACCTCACGTCCCCTGGTATCTGCCGACAGAGTTGCGCACGGCCTTAAGTATTCCCTTTCCCTTTGTTCGAGCATTTCACGTATCGTCATTTTCGTACCTCAAAATCACGCCTAATGTTAATATTCTACGCGATAACCGAAATTCCTTTTTTATATTTTTTCATCTTGACATAAGCGCCGTAAAGACATAAAATATACGAGTGTGCGAGCGCAAGTCCGTGTCCTTTGCGTCCGCGCTTTGGAGATACGGTTCATTCGATATCTTACGATATGTAAGAGGAGGTGTGAAGATGGCTAATATTAAATCAGCTAAGAAAAGGATCCTTGTTATCGAAACCAAGACCGAGCGCAACAAAGCTGCAAAGTCAAGGGTTAAGACCTTCGTTAAAAAAGTATATGCCGCTATCGAAGCCGGTGATAAGGCTGCTGCCGATACGGCACTTAAGGATGCTATTTCCGAGATAAGCAAGGCTGCTTCAAAGGGTATATATCATAAGAGCACTGCTTCAAGGAAGATATCCCGTTTAACCAAGGCAGTTAACAAGATTGCATAAATATACTGTATTTCATATAAAGGACCCGGTCGATACCGTCATGTCGGCCGGGTCCTTTGTTATTCCTGTATTCTGTCAGTTATAATTATTTAATGATCTTACGCCGGGTTCGCGTTTTCTCTGGAAACCGCTGTTCTCATCGTGATCCGGCACATCGAGGTCCCGTATCTTACCGGTCACTGTCCTGCTGTCCGGTGCCGGCTTTTCCTCGATCACGATATCCCTTAACTGATCGGTTATGCTTCCAACGCCTTTATATTCATGCACGGCAAGCTCAGCCCCAAGGTCAAACAGCTGCTCGGTGGGACTCTTTCGCTTTTTGCGGGACTCTGCACTTATCTCCCTTATAACTTCCGCTGCCTGCTCAACGCTTGCAGAATCATGAACATCGTCTTCTTCGTCAAGATCCATATCATCAGGTATCGCCTTTTGGATCTCGGCACGTATCGCCTGATCTTCACGTTCGAT
>JAFZOS010000078.1 GCA_017550535.1 Lachnospiraceae bacterium | reverse complement strand
TGAGCCAGGATCAAACTCTCAAATAAAATGTTTGATTCTCAGGAATAAGCTAGCTTATTCCATTCCTAAATTTACTTTAGGGTTAGTTCTGAAAAATGTTTTTGAAATCTTTCAGGGATGGTTTATACTATTAGATTTTCAAGGTACTATATTTCAGCCAAAACGCGCAATTTCCGCGACAGCTTATACATAATATCACCGCAATTATGCCTTGTCAAGGGCTTTTTCGGCTTTTTTTACATTAAAAACAGCGTAAAAACGGCCTCCACAATATCTTGTGGAAACCGCTTTGATAAACCACAATCCAATTCAGGAAATAAACCTGAAAAGGAAATTATTGTTAAACAAATATGAAAGGAACATGGAATCCTGTACTGCCCTTAAAAGTTTTCCTCCGAATTCGTTTCCCATAAACATTATAATAATGAAGAAAACTATCCACACTATGATAAGTGCCTCAGCTCCTCCGATAAGAGCTCCCAGCAATTTATTAAGCTTCCTTATCACAGGCAGCTTAGCAATAAGATCGGACGACTTAAGCATGAGCTTTAGTGACAGCCAGAATATGACATATACACCTACAAAGGAACCCGCATTAATGATAATACGGGCGATATAACCGGCAACATACTCCTTAAACACGGTGGCCAGCAGTGCCTGATACATACTTGATGCGTTTTTCTCAATAAGGTCATTCTTAAAGATATCCGGAATATCCAGATGACTGAGGGTATCATCGGATATGTATTCTTCATCCTGCGTTTCGGTATTATCTTTTATCCTTTCCTCATCGTTTTCTTCTGAATACAGCTTTTCCAGAAATACGCTTATTACCCTTTTTTCTGTATTTTCATAAATCCCCGTATTGTTAATTATGAATCTGCTTACCTGCGGCGAAACAATAACTACCGCTATTATTATTACTATCGTTCCTGCCAGTGATATTACCAGCCTGAAAAAGCCCTTACACCATCCGTATATTATAAACCCGGCAAACAGTGCAGCCACAACAAGGGCTAACCAATTGACATTCATTATTTAAGTTGAATCTCCTCTGTTTTTGTACCGGATACAAGTAAATATCTGGTCACTGATTCTGTAGGAACCAGTTCTACTATACTGTCCTTAAACCTGCCGTTAAATTTCTCGACATCGTTTAAGTTGTATATCACACATTCGTCACTGTTGTAAATGATCACGAAATCCTTATTGAACACGATATCGCTGTAGTTTAAAGAAAAGTCTTTTGAAAACACAATATCTCCCGACGTATTGTACATATCAAGGTGATATGGCTCATCGCTTCCGCCTTTGTCATATACAAGCCCTATATAGTCTTCATTACAGAAAACGCTGTGTATTTCATCGGTTATTTCCGTTTCAAATACATTTTCCGGCTTCTGTGCACCCTTGAAGATCTCAAAACGGTTATCTCCCACAGCAAACGATGTATTGTCATTCATAAAATTCACATAAGACATGATGGAATTGCTGTAATTGTAGCCTGCTACCAGGTTATCGATCTCATTCTGTCCCACATTTCCGAAATTGTAATATGCAACGGATGAAGTAAGGGATCCGCCATCTATGATAAGATAGGAAACACAAAGCATTATCCCGTCGTTTGAAATGGAAATGGCAACCGGATACCCGCTCTTGTCCATGGTTGTTCTGTCATTGGCTATATTCTGTCCTTCCTTATTATATAGCTTGACCCATGTAACATCGCCTTCTTCCAATATCACCGCCACATTTCCGGTTCCCGATACACAAAGGTTCTGAATCGGAAGTGTTGTATCTATTTCTCCCTGTTTTCCTTCATTATTTAAAACATATATCTTACTTTTCTTATAATCCCCGACCGCAACATAGTCCTTGCATACATCAACGATGGGATTCTGCATCTCAAATGTCTGGTTCCACAGCATCTTATTATCCATACTGAACGCAGCAATACCGTCGGTACTGTATCTTAAGATATTGTTGTTGTACTTAAGATAGGATGCCGTGGTGGATTCCTCATACTCCATAGTCCTGAGGACCGTATAATCCGTATAGATCATCCTTTTGTAATTGATGTACATAATAGCGGCAATTACAACGCATATGCCTATCACAATAAGGATCCTGTACAGTATAAGCCTTCTGTGCCGGCTTATCTTTTCCCGGAATTCCGCCTGATCATCATCATATCTGTCTTTGAAATAATTATTTATCTGAGCCATTACACAGCCGTCCCCGACAGCTAAGATCAATTTGCTGCAACAATAAAGACAGTATATCAAAACCCTGTACCGATTTCAATTTACGAAAAAAGGAACGGTGCCTTAGCACCGCTCCTTAATGATCTGAATCTCTTTCTTATTATTTCTTAAGAAACTCCTTTATCTGTG
The DNA here is from genome assembly GCA_017550535.1 of Lachnospiraceae bacterium. Lineage (GTDB taxonomy): Bacteria > Bacillota > Clostridia > Lachnospirales > Lachnospiraceae > UBA2868. The sequence continues at coordinate 24,863 of JAFZOS010000078.1, read as the reverse complement.
TATATATTCCTTCTGCATCCAACTGATACTTATGTATAAGGGCTGATGCCGAACCCGACTCACCGAATACATCCTGCATTCCTATCTTCTTAACAGGTGTCGGAAGTTTCTCGCTTAAGCAGTCACATACGGCCGATCCCAATCCTCCTATAACCGAATGCTCTTCAGCGGTCACTACCTTACCGGTCTTCTTAGCCGATTTAAGGATAAGCTCCTCATCTAAAGGTTTTATCGTATGGATATTGATAACTTCTGCATCAATGCCGTCGTTTGCCAGCATCTTTGCTGCTTCCATTGATTCGGGAACCGTAAGGCCCGTTGCAACTATAGTAAGATCTTTGCCTTCCTTAAGCACGATGCCCTTGCCCATTTCAAACTTGTATGTAGCTTCATCATTGAATACCGGAACAGCCGCACGACCAAACCTTAAATAAACGGGGCCTTCATACTCATAAGCAGCCCTTACAGCCGCACGGGCTTCAACATCATCTGCCGGATTTATGATAACCATTCCGGGAATGGTCCGCATAAGTGCGATATCCTCGTTACACTGATGGGAAGCTCCGTCCTCACCTACCGAGATACCTGCGTGTGTTGCACCTATCTTAACATTAAGATGCGGATATCCTATACTGTTGCGAACCTGCTCAAAAGCACGCCCAGCCGAGAACATGGCAAAAGATGAACAGAACGGAACCCTGCCCGTCGTTGCGATACCTGCTGCGATACCTGTCATATTAGACTCAGCGATACCTACATTTATATGCTTATCCGGATGAGCTTTTTTGAAAACACCCGTTTTTGTTGCTGCCGCAAGATCCGCAGTCAGAACCACAAGATCATCATGCTCGTTTCCAAGCTCTACGAGAGCATTACCGTAACTTTCCCTTGTTGCAATCTTCTTTACTTCTGACATAATGCTTCACCTACTTTCTCAAGATCTGCCATGGCGATCGCGTACTGCTCATCATTGGGCGCCGTTCCGTGCCATGAAACATTATTCTCCATGAAAGACACGCCCTTGCCCTTAACACTCTTTGCAATGATCGCGCTCGGCATTCCCTTTGTTTCCCTTGCTTCTTTAAATGCGGCTTCAATAGAATCAAAATCATGAGCATCGCACTTTATAACATGGAAATTGAATGCCTTGAACTTCTCATCTATCGGATAAGGATCGCAGACTTCGGTGATCGGCCCGTCGATCTGAAGATTATTGTTATCCACTATAACAACAAGGTTATCAAGCTTTTTGAATCCCGCAAACATTGCTGCTTCCCATACCTGGCCCTCGGCAATCTCACCGTCTCCGAGCAGCGTATATACCCTGAAATCATCATTGTACATCTTGGCAGAAAGCGCCATACCTACCGCAACGGAAATACCCTGTCCCAGGGAACCGCTGCTCATGTCTACTCCCGGGGTGTGCTGCATGCAGGGATGACCCTGGAGATGTGAGCCCAGTTTACGAAGTGTTGTAAGCTCTTCAACCGGGAAGTAGCCCCTGTGAGCAAGGGTCGAATAAAGCGCGGGTGCGCAATGGCCCTTGGATAATACGAAACGATCCCTGTCCTTCTTCTTAGGATCTTTCGGGTCAATATTCATCTCTTCATAATAAAGATAGGTCATGATATCCGCACACGATAACGATCCGCCCGGATGCCCGGCCTTTGCCGCATGAACAGATGTAACGATACCCTTACGGATCTCATTGGCTGTTTTCTGTAATTCCAGTTTGTTCATGATAATCGTCCTTTCCTGTTAATAAAATACCGCATTCCCCATGCGGAGTGCGGTACTAGTATACCATACAGGTTCTTTCGTTTCAATGATTGGTTAATTGATTAAACAAATCCTGTAAAACTATGCGGTTGACACTGTCTTTACGTAAATAGTATAATTAGACGTCCGTGCAGCCGGGGAATTAGCGGCTCCCTGTACCTGAAATCCGCTATAGCAGGGGTGATGCACTGTTGAGGGTATTTATCGTATGCAGCTGCCCTTCGTAAGCGGCGTTGATATCCGGGTCTTGCGCGGCGGGAATCCGCGAACCGTGTCAGGTCAGGAATGAAGCAGCACTAAACGGAACCTCCCGGGTGCCGCAAGGGTGCCTTGATTGAGCAGGCTGCGAAGGTAACGTGCTTATGGTGGTATTCGATGCAGTGCGCACGGACTTTTGAATAATATCTTGTGTTATTGTAAGGCTTAAAGCTTTCCCTCTTTGAACCTGAGTATCATCTCGCTTCCGACACTCAAACGGTTCCTGTATTCCGGTACTTCCTCCCGCTTATACCATTTTGCCTCGCTTATCTCGTCTTCCTGCCTTACTATGGTATCATCACCGTCTACTTCGGCTACAAAGCCTATCATATGCGCACCCGAAATCCCCCATGGCTGGTCCTTATACATCCTTACATTTTTGACTCTGAGTCCTACTTCTTCAAGAACCTCCCTGTGAACGGCATGTTCAAATGATTCTCCAATCTCAACATATCCCGATACAAGCTCAAGCCGTACATTTTTTGGACGTCTCAGGTTTCTGACCAGCAGTATGCTGTCCCCGTTTGTGATCGCAACTATAACTGCAGGTGATATCTGAGGATATATCTCATGACCGCAGTTTGTGCAGACAAAAGCCCTCTCCTTCGTTGACGGCTTAGTATTTGAACCGCAGCATCCGCAGTATTTTGATACATTTTTCCAATTCCGCAAATGATATCCTGTTGCCCCGGCAAATACCATGACCACGGGATCAAGTTCACGGAAGCTGTGAATCCTTAAAAAAAACCATGCCTTTCCCGCTTTATCGACAATATCTTCTGTTTTACGATAATAAGGAATATTCTCTTTTAGCCATTCCGGAAGATCGATCACATAATAGTACTCACCGCTTATTTCAAATAAATAATATGCGCTATTCTTTATATCTTCATATTCTGCATCGCAGATCTCCTGATAATCCCTGCATTTTGGAAGGCTGTAGCTGTCATTTTCGTATTTTATAAGTATCCCGTCCTTCTCATAGCACAGAAGATGATCATCATCACCGGCTTTTCGGTTTATATAGGTGGGATCATATTTCTTCGGATATATCTCGTGTATCATCCCCGCCACATCCTTCCTTTTCGGTTTTAAGGCGCTTTCTTAGATCGGTAAAAAAATCAGACAGCATCTTTGAGCATTCATCCCTGAGAATTCCGGTAGTTATTTCAACCTGATGATTAAACCTCGGTTCGTCAAGAAGATTGATGATCGAACCGGCACAGCCTGATTTGGGACTCATCGTAGCGATCACAACCTTGTCCATCCTTGACTGTACGATCGCGCCGGCACACATCTGACAGGGTTCAAGAGTCACATACATTGTGCATCCCTCAAGACGCCAGTCCCCCATAGCCCTGCTCGCCTTCTTTATAGCCGTAAGCTCTGCGTGCGAAAGAGTGCTTTTATCGGTCTTTCTCCGGTTATAACCTCTTCCTATTATCTTTCCTTCATATACTATGATGCATCCGATAGGTACTTCCCCGAGCTTTGCAGCCATTTTTGCCTGCGCTATTGCTTTTCTCATGTATTTTTCATCTTCGGAGATCATATGGGAACTGTTCCTTTCAATATAATTAATATATAATAGGAATAAGTAAAAGATACCACAAGGAGATACCTCAATGCAAATATGCGGATTGATGAAGACAACCCTTTTGGATTACCCCGGCAAAGTTGCGTCAACAATTTTTCTCGGTGGCTGTAACATGCGTTGTGTTTTCTGCCACAATATGAATTTAGTAACTGGTGTAGATGCAATTCCTGAAATTCCATTATCAGATGTTATAGATCATCTGAATTCAAGAAAGGGTGTTATAGACGGCGTCTGTATTACAGGTGGTGAACCTACGATTCACTCTGATCTCATTGATCTGATAACTACTGTTAAGGAAATGGGCTTCCTTGTCAAGCTTGATTCAAACGGTTCCAAAACGAGCGTTTTGGAGGAATTGATAGCAAAAAAGCTTGTAGATTATATCGCGATTGACATCAAAGCATCATTTAATAAATATCCGGTGATATGTGGGCTAAATTCGGGGTTTGACTCTGACGGTCACATAAAAAACATCATCGACAACGTTCGCGACACGATCGACCTTCTTGTAAAACACGATTTAATCAATTACGAATTTCGGACTACCGTGATCAGGGATTTTCATGACGATGAGGAGTTCGATCGGATCGGAGAGATGCTTCAAGGAGCTTCCAACTACTATCTTCAGGGATTTGTTAAATCAAGTTTTGTTCCAAACACGTCTCTAAGCGCCTATTCCAGGGGGGAGCTTCAGCACTTTGCTGATCGTCTCAGCTCCAAAATCAAACACGTCGATATACGTGGAATTGAATAAAATAAATATCTTTTTAAATCACGCTATAATCGTAATATCACCTAGTGACGCTTTTCTTGTCACTTATTGATTCTCAATATACCTAACATAATTCACAACCATCAACGCGATTTTCAACGTCAAAGCATCGTCAAAATTCCTCACATCCAGTCCGGTAACCTTCTGGAGCTTCTCAATACGATACACAAGAGTGTTCCTGTGGATAAATAGCTGCCTTGCTGTCTCAGATACGTTAAGACTGTTTTCAAGGAACTTGTTCACCGTCGACAAAACCTCATCATCGATATCATCCGGTATAATATCACCGAATATTTCTTTGATAAACATCTTACACAGATTCACCGGCAACTGATATATGAGTCTTCCTATACCAAGCGTTACATACGATATTATATTTTTGTCAAAATAGAATATCCTTCCGACATCCAGGGCCATGTGAGCTTCTTTATAAGATTTCGATAGTTCTTTAATTTCGTTCACAATGGTACCATATGCTATTTTAACCTTCGTCATTAACTCCGTGTTGAACATATCAACGAGCATGGATGCCGTATCATTCAGTTCGTCATACCCCTCATCCTTTCCAAGGGTCTTTATGACTATGATGTTCTTCTCGTTTACCGTAGTAACGAAATCTCCTTTCTGACTGTAAAACAATTCCTTTACCATTTCGAGTGCATTATTGTCTGCAGCTGATTCCGTTTCTATGACGATCACACAACGCGGCTTCACAACATCTATATGAAGCTTTTGAGCTCTGTTATATATATCCACCAAAAGCAGGTTATCAAGGAGGAGGTTCTGGTAAAAGCTGTTTCGGTCAACCTTCTCCTTATATGCAGTGATAAGCCCCTGTAACTGAGATACCATCAGCTTTCCTACAAGGAACAGATCCCCTGAACCCTCGGCAATAAGAATATAGCCCGCCTGGCTTCCCTCATACACTTTAAACAGCATGGAACCGTTTAATTCCTGTGTATCCGCAGATGATTGCATAAAGCTAAGCACGGCTTTTTTGTCTATTGAAGCGGCGCCATTCGTCTGAGCTATGATATTTCCTATTGAATCGGCAACCATGAACTCTAATTTGCTTATTTCATTTGCTTCACTTATACAATTGTATATAACCTGATTTGAGATCAATACTCCGCACCTTCCTTATATATATTGGTGTGTATATTATAGCATAAAAAAGAGGGCTGAATAAACATCAGCCCTCCTGAATACAGCTTATAATTCGGTTTAGTTTGTGATCGTCTGCTCGGTATCCTTATCAAATACATGGATCTTTTCAACATCAAGAGCAAACTTGATATTGTCGCCGGGACGAGCTGTTGTACGGGGATCAACCCTTGCAGTGATCGGGAATTCCTCAAGATCAAAGTACAGATAAACTTCTGCACCAAGGAGCTCGTAAACCTTAACCGAAGACTCAAATACACTGTTCGGTGAAGCTTCAATAAACATTTCGGAATCATATACATCCTCAGGACGGATACCGAAGGTTACCACCTTTCCTGCATAACCGCCTTCAATAAGCTTCTTAGACTTAGCCGGAGGAAGAGGTATTGCCTTTCCTGCAACCTTAAGGCTTGCAACATCACCGTTAACTTCAACCTCTGCATCAAGGAAGTTCATCTGAGGTGATCCCATGAAACCTGCAACAAACAGGTTTGCCGGCTTATCATAAAGGTTCTGAGGTGTATCAACCTGCTGGATGACACCGTCCTTCATAACAACGATCCTGGTACCGAGCGTCATAGCCTCTGTCTGGTCATGTGTAACGTAGATGATCGTGGTGCCCAGCCTCTGGTGAAGCTTTGCGATCTCGATACGCATCTGTACACGCAGCTTTGCATCAAGGTTTGAAAGAGGCTCATCCATAAGGAATACCTTGGGATTACGAACGATGGCACGACCCATGGCAACACGCTGCCTCTGACCACCGGAAAGAGCCTTCGGCTTACGATCAAGGAGCTGGGTAAGATCAAGGATCTTAGCTGCTTCCTTAACCATCTTGTCTATCTCATCCTTCGGAACCTTCCTTAACTTAAGACCGAAAGCCATGTTGTCATATACTGTCATATGAGGATACAGAGCGTAGTTCTGGAATACCATTGCTATATCCCTGTCCTTAGGCTCAACATCATTAACTACCCTGTCGCCTATCTTAAGCTCGCCTGATGAGATCTCCTCAAGACCTGCGATCATACGAAGCGTTGTTGACTTACCGCATCCCGAAGGACCTACGAAGATGATGAATTCCTGATCTTCGATCTCGAGATTGAAATCCTTAACTGCCTGAAAGCCGTTAGGATAGATCTTACAAATGTTCTTCAATGATAAACTAGCCATTCTTATTCCTCCTAAACATGATTGAATTTACTTAAGAAGTGCATACCGCACCATCCGAAATGAAGTATATCAGAGACAGAACATTCAGGTAATGCCATGATTGCCCAAATATTTACATGATTAATATACATTATGCATAATAAGGAATTTAAGAGAAGAAACTGAACTTATCAGAACCCTGATCCTTGCTATCCGTAGATTCCTTTTTATCCGGTTCTTCGGTTTTAACAGATGGTTTCTCGCTGACCGGGGAAACAGGTTTTACAGGCTGTGCCGGCTTAACGGATGCATCAGACGCTGCATCAGGGGCTTTTTTAACAACTTTCTTTACGACAACTTTCTTTACGACCTTCTTGACTACCTTCTTTTGAGACTGGCCTTCAGCGGATACGGGTTCTGCTTTCTTAACGGGTTCAGATACCGCAGGTTTATCGGGCATTACTTTTTTAGGCGCACTTACAGCAGCTTTTACCGGCTCGGACTTAACTACCGGCTTCGCTTCAACTGCAGACTCGACCTTTACCTCCGGCTTCGCTTCAACTGCAGGCTCTTCCTTCTTGACGGTCTCAACCACAGCCGGTATCGGTGATTCTTCCTTTTTAGCCTCAGTCTTTTCAGGCTCCGGCTTTGGTGATTCTTCCACAACCTTAAGTATAGGCTTCTCAGGTTCGATCTTGATATCTTTTGTATCCTTATAGAATACCATCTGATTCTTACCGCGTTTCTTTGCCACGTACAGTGCCTTATCGGCCGCCTTGTACAATACCTCAAATTCCGTTCCGTCCGAAGGTATCTCCACGGCTCCTATACTTGCGGTAGCTGAATACTTGGTATATTCACCCACCTTAAAGTTCCTGAAGAAAGTCTCTACCCTGGTGGCTTCCCTTCTTAACGCGGCATCATCCTTAAGATCCTTTAAAAGGATTATAAATTCATCACCTCCGGTACGGCCGATGATATCATTTATCCTGAACTCACTCTTTAACTGATGTCCGAGAGTACTTAACACTTCGTCACCGAAGGCATGTCCCATCGTATCATTTATCTTCTTAAAGTTATCTATATCAAGAACAAACATGATCGCCTTTTTGTTCTTGCCTTCATTTTCAAGGTATTCCTTGATCTTGGTCTCCGTAGCAACCTTGTTATACAGATCTGTAAGCAGATCCGTTTCGGCCTGCTCCCTTAATTCCCTGTTAGCTTTCCTGTAATTTGTGGCATTTATAAGACTTATGATTATAAGGATGGCAACAAATATGAGGATAAGGATAACTATCTTCCAGAACATGGTGTTTGTTGACGCTATGCTCTTCTGCGCCGCCTGGCTGACCTGATCCTCATCAACAATGATCATAATAAACGTTTTATAATCCCCTACGGGCTGATATATAAAGTATTTGGTCACACCGTCTTTGTTGGTAATAAGCGACTTTCCTTTGGTCTGCTGTTCAAGATTCCTGAAAAACTCATCCTTCTTGGTGACGCCGTTATAATTGGCCCCGTCAAGATAATCAAACAGGCTGTCACCTTCCTTGAAAACCTTGGATTCCTGCCCCGCACTGTCTAATATCTTACCGTCGGATCCCAAAAGAAGATATGTTGATGTCTTTGAGTTGCTGTTTAAGAACATCTCCAGATCGCTTATATTCTTTGGGGTATACTTAAGGATAAGACTGCCTTCCGCGAAAGATGCGGATACGTAATGCACACAGTCTCCGTTTGAATTGATTATGTATTCATCTATATTTCCGGTATCATCCGTCAGATCTCCGTTAGTTGCCGAACTTAAGTCACGTGCCTCAACACCGCTGTCGTTCATGACCATCCCGTCCGATCTTAACACATAACCGTTATCAATATTGAGCTGGGTGACCGCCGAAGTTAATATATTAACGTTCTCATCACAGAAATAATCATGATCATAAGAAAGCCTGGTCGCCAGCATCCTCGCAACCTGACCTATCATATAGACCTCGGATGAATAATAATCCGATATTTCACGCGCTTTAGAACTATACTCATCAATCTTCTTGTTCTTTTCCTTGGTGAGTATATCCGCTTTGTATGAAGTTAGAGTAAAAAGAATGACAACAACCAGAACTACCGTGGGTATTACCCATTGCAGCATATTCTGGCCATTCTTTTTCTGCGTGTTCATACCTCTTTGTCTACTCCTGTTTCTTCGCTTTCTCCGTCTTCTTCTTTGACTGCTGCCTCGGCAGGAAGATACCTGTCAAAGACCTTTATATACATGAACGAACACCCGAATGCCACAACACTGAACAGGATAAAAATCGAAAACAGCATCATTATCGGGATGTATACAAGGGCCAACGCCGTCAGGATCCAGGCTGCAATGCAGGCAAGAGTCACCGGAAAATGCCTTACGCTTATGATAAATGCGTTTTTGATCGTATTTTTAACCGAGTTATCAAACTTTGATAACAGCGGAAAAACAAAGGTCAGGGTAAAGATATAGAAGATCAGCACAACTATAAGCAGTACCTGCAGTACGCTTATAACATTGCTGCTGCCTACGGAAGCCCCCATACGACCGCTCACTATCATATAATCCAGTACCAGCAGGCCTCCTCCCGCAAGGAAGATAAGCCATATGACTGTAGCCTGTACGAAATTCTGCTTAAAAGACTTGAAAAAACCCTTTGTTATGTATGACTCCTCATTTCTCGTCATCTTAAGAGTTATATAGTACATTGCCGTAATGGAATCACCTATGGTGATCACCGGTATACAGCAGATCACAAACAGGATGTTCAACCACATTAGATCCGCAACCCTGTTCATAAACTGTACAAAAGGGCTGTCCAGATTAAAAAACTTCCCCATTAAATTTTTAACCTCAACACAGTCTTTTCAGAAATTTGTTTTCATTTACCGAAAAATGCACACAAATCCGTTCTAATTTTAGCTTATTTTTGCATAAATTGCAACTTTTAACTGCTTAAGTCTGCACATTTTCACGGGCTTAAACAGTTATTCAAGTTCCATCCGCATCGGTGTAAAACGGATGCCATCCTTTTCTGTCTCTTCGCTTAATTTTACAAAGCCGATCCGGTGATAAAATCCAACGGCATAAGGGGACGAATTAACTGTAACATGATCTATTCCCGCAGTCCTTGCATCCTTAAAATACCTGTTAAGCAATGCCCTGGCTATACCCATCCTCTGATAATCCTTATCAACAAACAACAGAGAAACATGGTTTGCATTGCGTACTCCGAGAATTCCGACTATGTTCTTGTTATCAAACGCTCCTATGGCAACATACTCCCCATAGGTGTACATTCTTTTTAAAAGCGGGTCCCTTACAAAACTTTTGAAATTGTGCACTCCCTTTATAGAATATTCGGGCGCCTCAAATATGAGAAACGTATCCCATGCAAGCTGCATGGCCGAATCCCACTCATGTTTCATGATCGGCCTTATTTCATAAGACTTTCGCTCCATAAGACCGTTTCCTATTTTTTCCATTTGGAGAATAATCCACCGAAGAATTCTTTGACCGTATCGCCGACTTCCTTAAAGAATCCTCCCACTGCATTCTTTACAAGCTTTCCGAGTCCAAGGTCTTCAAGGCTTACATCGTCGATATTGAAGGTACCGGCATTGATCTTATCCTTGTATTTTGCATAGATATCGTCTGCCTGCTCGGCAAGCACGTTAAAGTCGATGCCCATGCTCTTGATCTTCATCATCAGCTTAACGGTCTTTTTGATATCTTCCTCACTGAGCTGTACATCCAGATCTTTCATTCCCTGACGGATAGCTGCCTCGATCTCCTCCTCGGTATTAAGGTCATTGGCCGCTATCTGGGCCTTGACATAGGATATGATCTCCTCGGCCTTGGCATCGTTTCCTACTGCCTCCTTGAGTTCTCCCGTAGTGACCAGCTCATTGAGTGCCGTATCAAGAGCCTTGTCGCTTACCGTTGTCCCCGACATCCTCTCATAAGCCTTGAGCGCACCGATCAAAGCTGCCGTTCCCGAAATGGGAGTAGGTGCTACTACCATGATATCCGCATTCTCAACTCCGGCCGTGATCAGGGCGTTCCTGTACATGTTTTCTGTACAGTAGTTGATGTTCTTGGTAACTACATTGACTCCGTGGCCTGCCTCAGCCGCCCTTACAACGACCGACGAGAGCGATTTTGTTCCTATTACTGAAGAAGCTATATAGGAATCGAGCCTCTGATGTTCTTCTGCGTTGGTAACATAGACCACATCGTAATTCGGAAGGTCTGCCTCGGCAATACCCATGAGGGCAAGTACCGTGCTCTTTTGATCTGCAGTTAAGTCAGAACCCAGTGCCAGATATGTCTTGTTGCTGGTAACAACCACCGCAGAATTTGACTGAACAGCGGTATCGGCGCTGCTTCCTGCAGCCGGTGTCGGCTCCGGAGTCGGAGTTGCTGTAGGTTCGGGGGTTGGAGTCGGTGTGGGTTCCGCAGATTTGTTTGTATCATCAAGGATGATAGTATCATTTGCAGCTACGCCTACCGTAAGCCCTACGGTCATGGACGCAGCCAATAACAGGGCAATAAATCTCTTCATAATTATATCCCTCCCTTCATCTAACATTATTTATACCACATTTTCGGTAAATATGTTATATTCTTTAATAAAAAATTACGTTGAGAACATGTTTTTCTGATTTCCCGGGGTTTATGGCATGAAATACAAAAGTATCGGACGATTGACCGAAACAGGGCTGGTAACAGCCTTTTACACAACAATTGAAAACTATGCGTGGAAGTTTGGCAGAGATGGTGCTCTTGAAAATTTCACCGATCTGGCCCATACATTAGGCATAAACAGGGAAGATATGGTAATGGTGCAGCAAAAGCATACGGACAGGATAAAGGCTGTAACTCATGCAAACGGCGGCGAAATGATAACCCATATCCCGTCAGACAATGAATACGACGGAATGATAACCAATGAGAAAAACTTATTATTGTGCACGCTTGAGGCGGATTGTGTTCCTGTATATCTTTTGGATCCCGTCAACAGCGTTATAGGCATGGTACATAGCGGATGGCGCGGGACTGCAGCTAATATCTCGGTAAATGCCGCAGGATCAATGGCTGAAAACTATCACAGCAAGCCGGAAGACCTGCTCATAGTCATCGGTCCGCACATCTGCACATCCTGCTATGAAGTCGGCGCAGAACTAATGGATGATTTTTCATATAAATACACTGAACCCGAAATGTTAAGGTTCTTTAAAAACCGCAAGGGAGATAAATATCACCTTGATCTTGCACAGGCAATTATCATCTCCCTTGAAAGGATCGGAGTTAAGTCCGAAAATATCTACGATACCGGTTTATGTACAAAAGAATCATCCGATCTTTGCTCATGGCGCAGGGACAATCCCGTGATGAAAAGCATGCTGACCGGTATTATGCTAAGGTGACCCGTTTGGTCATCAGCATATCTCAGCCCCTGAAGGCATAGGTTTTTCGGGTGTTACAAGGGCAAGGTTTCCGTCCGCATCCTCTGCACATAAGAGCATTCCCTCGGATACAACTCCCGCTAGGGTCGCCGGCTTAAGGTTCACCAGTACCATGACCTTCTTTCCGACCATTTCCTCGGGCTTGTAATATGCCTTAATTCCCGAAACTATCTGTTTAACTTCACTTCCTATCTTTACCTTACTGCATAAAAGCTTCTTACTCTTCTTTACTTCCTCACATTCAATGATCTCACCGACCTGAAACTGCAGCTTTGCAAAGTCGTCATATGTGATCTCCGGCTTGGCTTCAATATCAATAACATCGGTTTCTTTTTCTTCTCCGCTTATGCCGTTTTCTCTCTCATACTCTGCCTTCTGGGCTGCCCTTATCTTCTCAACTTCCATCATGATCTCATTCACATCCAGCCTTGCGAACAGGGGCTTGGGCTCCTGAGTGACCCTGGTTCCCGGTGCGGTAAGTCCGTATTCGTTTAACAGGTCATAATCCCTCTCTGTACCGTGGATCTGCATAAGTATCTTATCCGCTGTATCGGGCATGAACGGCTTTAACAGGTTCGCGCCTATACATATTGATTCAACCAGGTTATACATTACCTCTGACAGCCTGTCCTTCTTTTCTTCCGATTTTGCGAGCACCCATGGCTCCGTTTCATCTATATATTTGTTGCAGCGGCGGAACAGGGCAAATATCTCGGTAAGTGCGTCTGCTACCCTGAAAGTCTCCATTTTCGAGCTTACCTTGTCACGGCAGGAAGTAACAACCGTTTTTAAATCTTCATCCACCGGTTCAATAACGCCCGTAGAGCTTACAAATCCCTCAAAATACTTATTGCTCATGGATATAGTTCTGTTAACAAGGTTTCCAAGTACGTTGGCCAGATCCGAATTAAACCTCTCAACAACCAGCTCCCATGTGATCACTCCGTCATTATCGTAAGGCATCTCATGCAGTACGAAAAACCTTGTGGCATCGACACCGAACAGCCTTACAAGATCATCCGCATATATAACGTTTCCCCTTGACTTACTCATCTTTTCGCCGCCCTGTAAAAGCCAGGGATGACCGAATACCTGCTTGGGCAGCGGCTCATTAAGAGCCATCAGGAAGATGGGCCAGTATATAGTATGAAACCTTACTATATCCTTTCCAATTAAATGAAGATCGGCAGGCCAGTACTTATTGTATCTGTCTGAAGAATTTCCATCCGCATCATATCCGATACCGGTAATATAGTTGGAAAGCGCATCAAGCCATACATAAACAACATGCTTATCATCAAAGTCCACAGGAATTCCCCACTTAAAAGAAGTACGGGAAACACACAGGTCCTGGAGTCCCGGCAACAGGAAGTTGTTCATCATCTCATTCTTCCTTGATACCGGCTGGATAAACTCGGGATGTGTATTGATATGCTCAATAAGCCTGTCGGCATATTTACTCATTTTAAAGAAATATGCTTCTTCCTTTGCAGGTTTTACTTCCCTGCCGCAGTCAGGACATTTGCCGTCCACAAGCTGTGACTCGGTCCAGAATGATTCACATGGAGTACAGTATAGGCCTTCATAGGTGCTTTTGTAGATATCACCCTGTTCATAGAGTTTTTTGAATATCTTTTGTACCTGACGTTCATGATCTTCATCGGTTGTACGTATGAACCTGTCATAAGATGTTCCCATAAGGTCCCATAACCCTTTGACAACACCTGCCACCTCATCTACAAATTCCTTGGGTGTAACACCTTTTGCAGCTGCCTTTTCCTCTATCTTCTGACCATGTTCGTCAGTTCCGGTCATAAAATACACATCATATCCCTCAAGCCTCTTATACCTTGCTATACTGTCCGCAAGGATCGCTTCATAGGTATTTCCGATATGCGGCTTACCGGATGTGTAGGTTATTGCAGTTGTAATGTAGTACTTTCCCTTGTTTTCCATGTCGTCTCCTTAACTGTATTCATGCATTTTTTATTATATGTAAATCCCCGGCTGCTTTCTGACCCAGTCGGTCAAATGAGTTCATTATATACCTCTCTCTTTGATATTCCTCTGTCTACCGCAACTGCCTTCATCGCTTCCTTACGATCCAACCCCTTATCTTCATATAATTTCATATGTTCTTTTATTGTGATGTCCTGCCACGATCGTATCTCTTCTGCTTCAAGCTCCTGCCTGTCCCTGCCTTCTATACAAAGTACATATTCACCACGGGGTTCATTTCCTGAATAATACTCTATCGCCTCATCTATTGTAAAGGAAAGAACTTCTTCAAACTGCTTGGTGAGCTCCCTGCAAAGGGAAATCCTTCTGTTACCGAGTATTTCGCCAAGCTCTCCGAGCGTTTTCTTAAGATGATGCGGCGCTTCATATATAATGATCGTCCGTGTTTCCGTCGTAAGTTCCTTAAGTATCTCCCGCCTTTCCTTCTTATCCGCGGGGAGAAAGGCTTCAAAACAGAACCTTCTTGTTTTTAATCCGGACATGGTAAGGGCTGTAATAAGCGCACATGCTCCCGGGAGTGACGTTACCCTTATACCCTCGTCCATGCACATTTTGACAAAAACCTCGCCGGGGTCGGATATGCCCGGTGTTCCGGCATCCGTTATAAGGGCAATATTCTTTCCTTCCTTAAGTTTGACTATAAGCTCAGCTGCTTTATCGTACCTGTTATGCTCGTGATAACTGGTCAGGGGAGTATTGATATCATAGTGGTTCAGCAGTTTTTTACTGTTTCTTGTATCTTCCGCCGCTATGATATCAACTTCTCTTAAGGTATCAATTACCCGCCTCGTAATATCCGAAAGATTTCCGATCGGAGTAGCACATAAGTATAGTATTCCTTGTTTTATATCGCCCGTCATTCTTTGTTTGTTCCGATAATTTTCCGATTAAATCCTTGTTTAATTAATTATATATGTTTTGAAAACATTTGTACTATTATTTTCTAATACCCGTATATCTCATAGATCTCATCAGTATATACACCGGGTTCCTTATATACTATAAGGGGTTTTTCAACCGTAATCCTTGAATTTCCGCCTTTTAAGGCCTCTATCAGTACCATGTTCGGCTCCTTGTCAATATAGGGATATACAAACTTAAGCCTCTTTGGCTCCAAATGAAACCTGGTAAGCGCGGAAAAAATCTCTACCAGCCTGAAGGGACGATGCACCATATAAAAACGCCCGTTGCTTTTAAGCAGCCTGCTGCCTTCCCTTACTATATCTTCAAGAGTACAGCAGATCTCGTGCCTTGCAATGGCTTTTTCCCTGTTTTCACCGGTAAGTCCATGCTTTCCTATCATATATGGCGGGTTAGTGGTTATCACGTCAAACGAAGCCGCTTTATATAAATCACTCGCGTTATTAATATCGAGACACACGATATCAATATCTTCCGACAGTCCGTTAAGTGCCACGCTTCTGCCGGCCATTTCCGCACTTTCTTCCTGGATCTCGATGCCGGTAAAATGACTTCCCTTTGTCTTGGCCTTAAGAAGAATAGGGATTATGCCCGTCCCCGTTCCGATATCCAATACGGTTTCGCCCTCTTTTACGGTCGCAAAACCCGACAGCAGCACGGCGTCCATTCCAAAACAGAACTTTTTCTCATTCTGTATTATCTTATACCCGTTTCTCTGTAGATCATCTATCCTCTCATTGTCTTTGAGCTCAATCGTCGTCAAGCTTTGACTTTCCATCGCTCTTCTCCAGCTGCTCAAGTGCCTTGAGTTCTTCCTCTTCCGCCTTATCTTTGTTCTTGTCCCTTCTGTGGCGGGACTTGAATTTAAGTTGTGAAACCTTGTATTCTTTTATCTCCTTCTCATCGCCCTCTTCTATGACAACCTTCACAAGCTGACGGAGCACATTTACACTTGCCACTTCTCCTTTATATCCGTCATCGGTTGTTACCGTATCCCCGGTATTTGGCAGTTTTCTGTTTAACTCTTCGTATGTTTCTTCTTCATTTTTAAGGCAACACATCAGCCTTCCGCATATTCCCGATATCTTCGTCGGATTAAGGGATAAGTTCTGTTCTTTGGCCATCTTTATCGATACCGGCGCAAAATCCGACAGGTAAGTGTGACAGCACAACGGACGCCCGCAGAATCCGATACCTCCAAGTATCTTGGTCTCATCCCTTACACCTATCTGTCTTAATTCGATACGTGTCCTGAACACTGAAGCCAGATCCTTTACCAATTCCCTGAAATCCACGCGGCCGTCGGCTGTAAAATAGAAGAGAACCTTATTATTGTCAAAAGTATATTCCGCATCTATAAGCTTCATTTCAAGCCCGTGCTTTACTATTTTTTCCTTGCAGATCTTAAAGGCTTCCCTTTCCTTCTCCCTGTTGCGTTTCTCCTTTTCGCTGTCATCCTCGGTAGCCTTTCTTATCACGGGTTTTAAGGGCTGGGTAACCTCACTGTCCTCCATTTCCGTAGTCGGCATTACCACTGTACCGTATTCCACGCCTCTGGCTGTCTCGACGATCACATGCTCCCCTTTTTTCATTTCAATGTCCTTGGGATCAAAATAATATACTTTTCCGGCCGTCCTGAAGCGCACTCCTATTACCTTGGTCATATTAATTCTCCTTTATGGCCAGCAGCAAAAGCTCCATAGCCAATTCAAAATTGACGTTTGCCTTTAACCTGGCCTTTGTTTTATCTATTGTCTCTATTATTTTTTCTATGCCTTCATATGAGCTCCTGCCCGCTCTCTCCCGTATCGACCTTACTTCATCCTTGAAAACCAGGCTGTCCACATCATTCGTAGCCTTTAACAAGAGCACATCCCTGTACCATATGAGCAGGATATCCATGTAGTCATCTATATTAACCTTATATGCACTTATTTGGTTAACCGCGGACACAAATTCGTTTATATCCATCTCATCCGCGTATTTAAGAACCCTTACGGCTTCGTTCTTTATATTGTCGAAGTCTTCGCTCGTAGCAAGATGTTTTGCCTTTCCTATGTTTCCCCTGGCAAAAGCCACGCAAATATCAGCCTGATAATCCGGTATATGTATCCTTTCCATAAGATATTTTCGTACCGTCTTATCATCCACCGGACGCATATTAAGAACTATGCTCCTCGATATTATCGTAGGAAGTAAAGTCGAAATATTGCTTGTAAGAAGCAATATCACCACGTATTCCGGCGGTTCCTCAAGTGTCTTAAGCAACGCATTCTGTGCCTGAACGCTCAGTTTTTCGGCATCATTAATTATATATATCTTCCACCTGCAGGAATAGGGCCTGACATATACATCCGATACAACCTGATTTCTTACATCCTCAACACCTATCGTACCCGGCTTTTCATGTATCACGGTTATTATATCGGGCTGATTATTCGTTACCGCCTGCTTACATGCATGGCATTCCATACAGGGATTTCCGTTCTCATCCCTGTTCTCACACTGGAGCGCCATTGCGAATGTATTTGCTATAAATTCCTTACCTGCATTTTTTTCGCCGCTTATTATATAGGCGTGGGATACATTGCCTGATCTCACCGCGTTTATTAGGTGCTCTTTAATATGCTCTTGTCCGATGATATCACTGAATTTGGCCATTTTTGCTCCTTAAGTGAAAATGTCAAGCAGCATTCCCTTGATCTCGTCAATCTTACCCAGGATCGCCAGATGATCCTTTTCTTCCTTCATAAGTTCCTCCGCAAGTGAATCCAGATTTTCGTCGATAAGCCTTATTATACCGTATACCCTGTGCCTTCCCCTTCTGTCGAGGAAGTTCTCGCGTGAAAACTTATGGGACCTGTTGACAACTTCGTTAAGAAAATCCTTTATAAGCGTCCTGTAACGCTTCATATCCCTGACATCCATATGCTTGCTTATCTTTTTTCCCTGCATGGTGATGTCCTGGAACATAAGATTAAGCCGTTCCTGAAGGCCTTCATCGTCAATCCGGCTCATAAGTGTAAACTTAAACTGTTCGTCAGTCATCTTAACCTGCTCGGTATGCTCGGAAACTCCCTGTGTCGGAAGCATCTGATTAATTTTCATATCCATGCCGGTTCACCTGCCTTTATGCCGTTTATCGGCCTCCAAAATCATTGGTTTCTCTGATTATATATGCTTCAATCTCACTCAGGCATGCATAAAGATCGATATTTTCAAAACGTTTTACAATGCCCGCCTTCTTAAGCTTATCTTCCGAAAAATCATCCGTATCGGTCAAAAACCTGCGGCACATTTCCGCATATCTGTGGTTACCGGGTTTTTTCTCCCTTTTAAGAGCCCGTGTAAGCCGCTCGCCATCCTCAACTTCGATATATATCGGGATAACCCGGTCCTTTCCGAAGTATTCCCTTGTTGAAATAAACGATTTAAGTACCCCCAGTATAAGGTAATCCTCCTTATCAATATCCTTAAGGGAATCACTTACAGTAAAATATCTCCATATCCCGTGCACCGTATCATATGACCTCTCCTCGATTATGCTGCCCTTTTCCTTAAACTCCCTGTATTGATCTTCCGACACATAATTATAGGTTTCGCCGTCAACTTCGCCATCTCTTTTGGGACGGGTTGTATACATGACAACATTTTTAAGTTTTCCGGGATAAATGTTTAAAAGCTTTTTATATATAGTATCCTTGCCTGTGGAACTTTTACCAATTATATAGAATATCTTACCCATATACGGCTGCTTCCTTATTCTTTGTGATTCCCATGACATTGATCCCTGAGTCAATATCTTTAAGGATCTTATCTATCAGACCTGGATCAATCCTCTCGCCGGGTACCAGCAGCGGTATCCCGGGGGGATAATTCATTATATAATCTACGCTGATCATACCCTGAGCATCTTTTATATTCACATAGTGCCTGTCGGCTCCGGCAACTTCGTAGGCCTGCATTACCTGAACCGGTCTTCCGGCTGAAAATGCAGGCATCAGATCCTTGTACCGCTCGGCTGCCTTTCTGTCCGAAAACTTCTCATCGATGCATTCCACGGCATAAGCTACCCTGTCAAAATCAGCCTTCTCATCCATTATAGTCATTATAAGAAGGCAATAAGTTCCTGCAGCCATTTCAGGTTCAATGTGGTATGTATTCCTCAGCTCGTCATAAAGTTCCCTGCCTGTATAACCGGTACCTGCCGTTGATATTATCACCTTACATGGATCGGCATCAAATACACCGCACTCCTTTATCAACTCATTTCTGCCAATATACTTAAGATTCTTAAGGCGACCGGCCTTTGTTTCAAACTCCCCGATATTTTCAAGAAACTGTTTAAAAAGTTCCTTTCCCCGCCCTGCGATCAGGCTCATACAGTCGTCTATTCCCGCCATCAGCAGATATGACGGTGAGCTTGACTGATATATCCTGAGCATCCGCCCTACGGCTTCCCTGTCAACATGCGGCCCGTTTATATGGATAAGTGCCGTTTGTGTAGGAGCGGTCAGGGTTTTGTGTACACTGTTTATAACGATATCGGCTCCGTTCTTTACCGCCGATCCCGGAAACCCCTTACTGAATCCGAAATGCGCTCCATGTGCTGCATCTACTATAAGCATTACTCCATGCTCATGAGCTTCTTTGGCAAGAGCACTTATATCCGAAGCAATACCGTCATAGGTCGGAGATGTGATCACAGCTACCCTGATACCGGGATATTCCTTTAATGCTTCCCTGAATGCAGCATTCTCTATCCCACCGCATAAACCGTACCTGTCAATAACTGCGGGATACACATATCGGCATTTAAGCCTGCCTACCATTACCGCATTATATACTGACTTATGACAGTTCCTTGCTATAAGGATCTCATCTCCGGGCTTTGTAAGAGCCAGTATCGAGCTAAGTATACCGACCGTGCTTCCGTTTATCAGAAAGTGAGTCTCTTCTGATCCGTAAAGATCCGCTGCAAAACGCTCCGATTCCAATATGACACCCGAAGCATCGTGCAGGTTATCCATTCCGTCTATCTCGGTTATATCATATTTGAGCACATCACCGAGGAATGCTCCTGAGTTTTCCTTATGCCCGGGCATATGGCAGGATTGATCCTTCCTCTTTGTATGTTCCCTTAAAGCCTCACATAATCTTTTCAAACCGGTTGTCTATCCTTCCTATCTGCTGAGGAAGTACTTATCCGTTACCTGATGATTATCCTCATCAAGGGTACTCCTGTATTCTTCGATCAGATGATCGTATCTGCCCGTATTTATCCCTATTACGGCATTAAGCCTGTCTTTATCCCATATCGATCCGCGTGTGATAAGTTTGATTATCTCATAATACTCACGTATACTGTCATTTTCTATCACATCCTCGCCGTACAATACGGTTTCGGCATAACCTACCGGTGCTTCCCGCCACATATGTCCGATCCGCCAGTTATCTTCCCTAACCGCGGGAAGTTTGGATAAAAAGGGATCTCCCAGCGCATAAAGGTCATTAAGATAAATATCCGAATTATAATATATTGATATTCCGGGAACCATTACAAGCATTCCGGAAGTATAACCTGCTTCCCTGAGTTCATCAATGCCCTGTTCGTTCCAGGCATCTCTTATGACCATATCTCCCGTTCTTAATACGGAGAGAGCATTGTTATACAGACTCGTATATTTGAAATAGCCGCCCCTTTCATCCGATATCGGTGAATTACCGTATCCGTAAAGATACTGATTGGTAATGGGTTTCAACGAAAATGACAGGACAATACCGGCAGCTGCCGTTATAAGGTACGCTTTAAACAGTTTTTTTCTTAACCGATACCCTATGCCTTCATAATTAACTGCCCATATTATGGCGATCACTGACATAAGGAACAGAACCGTATAGTGTCTTCCCACCATAAAGTCCCCCCCTATATATATGATGTATGCCATATATATTATAATGCCCGCTATACTCATTGTATAACGCATATTTTTTATTGCAAATGCCGCTAGTACAGCCACGGCAGGAATAAAGAGCAGTACCGGATCAAAGCTTAATGAAACAAGTGAATACAAAACTCCTCTTATAATATATTCCTTTAGCGGTATTGCCGTCCCCAGCTTGACATATGCCGTATTCGGAAACGGAAAACCATAGTATATTATAGAAAAAACTTCCCATGCCATAAACGGAAGCAGTCCCGCCAAACCTGTAAACACTGCCTTTATAAACGATACATTATCCCTCTTAAACAGATACGCATATACAGCCATGGGAACGAACATCAAAACAGCATCCATTCTTGTCATAGCAATGAGCGCTACAAGAATCGCCATAAAAAACAACTGTTTTGTATTATAGCTTTCGCTTCCCAAATACTGCTTAAGAAACAATGCCGCCAGTAAGAAAAGCATACTGTTTTCAAGTCCGCTTGTCGTATAGCTTATAAAGCCGGCACTCATTACAAGCGTTAAAAATGCGGATGTTATTTGTATTCGTCCCCTGCAAAAATCTCTCACTAAAACGATATATGCTATCGTTGAAAAGACAATACATATAAGCAGTGATACAACAAACATATTTCTGAACAAAAAGTATCCGCATGCTATGACCAGTGTAAACAGCGGACATGAGGAAGCGCTTGCTCTTTCGCCTATATTATAAACAAAACCGTTACCTTCGACCAAATGCCTGGCCATAACATATGCATGATATGCATCATCACTTTGCCAGGCAAGAGCAGTGATCAAAAGCACAAATATAACTGTCGTTATTATTATATAAGACCTTTTTTTATCCTGCTTAATATCAGGCTTCATCCGGCTTCTCCTTAAGCATGACATTTTTCTCGTTTCTTTTAAGCTTAAACAACAGCTTAAGTGCTTCTGTAACCGATTTAAATTTTATACTTGATTTGGAGCCTATATAATTGATCGGCACTTCAACTGTATTAAGGTTCCTGCAATAGTAACGCATCTCTGTCTGATACATATGTCCCCTTGACATAAACGCATCAAGATCCATGTTTTCAAGCACTTCCCGCTTAAATGCCTCAAAACCGCTGGTCATATCCTTAAGCTTTGTTCCCAGAACAAGGTTTGCAAGTATCGTACCTCCAGAACTTAAGAACCGCCTGTAAAGCGGCTGATTGGTGATATCTCCGCCCGGAATGAAACGCGATCCCCATACACAGTCATATCCTTCATCCAGTTTTTCAAGAAACTGAGGGATCTCTCTCGGAAGATGAGATCCTCCGCCATCCATCTCTATTATCTGCTCCGCGCCGTCTTTGAGCGCCATTTTAAACCCATACAAATAGCAGGTAATGACTCCCCGGGATTCTTCATGGAATATGAGCTTGATCCGCTCATATCTGCTCTCCATATCCCTGATTATCTCCTCAGTCCTGTCCTTGCTGTAAGAATCAATGACCGGATAAACATAGAGATTATCGTAAGGAAGCTCCATTATCTGCTTGAGTACGCCCTCCATCGTTGTTTCTTCGTTGGCTACGGGCATTACGATTATTGTTTTTTTCATCTATAAACCTCAACTATGGTCATAAGGAATCTGCTTTCGGCAAAACCCTTACGCCTTATTTACTTAACTTATCGGCCAGCTCGATACCCAGTGCAACAACAACATCCGAATTGTAATGCTGCCATTCACCCCATCTACCGAGTCCGTATACCTTTTTTTCTGCCGCTTTATTTAGCAGTTTCTTCATTATCTCCTGCTTACCAACGGTATTTAAAGGATATGCGTATTTATTTATGAAATAATAATTCTCATCCTTACCTTTTTCATCAAACCTTGAAAGGTTTGTCTCCGTCCAGTATCCCTTTGATCCCGGGCAGAAATTATGCCTTACAAGGATCCTATGATAGGAAAGGTTTGGATCCGGATAATAAATCCAGTGCGCTTTTGTGTCAAGCTTCTCATCCGTATATTCTATGACGGTTGAACTATGCTTAAGTTTGCCTATATCTTCCTGGGTTTCCCTGTCAACTCCCTTTATCTCCTTAATATCTGACCAAGGTATTGTAGTCACTATATTTTCGGCTGTATATGTATCGTTTACCGTCAGAGTATCAAGGTCCAGCTTTTCAACGCTTACGTTATACCTTATCCTGTCCCCCAGCTTCTCAGCCAGCCTCAGCCATAGCTCACCGTAGCCGTATTTCTTTGGATACAAAAACCTTGCATGTCCGGGCTGTGTGCCATAAGCCTTCTTTTCAAGGCAGCTTATAAGTGTTTCTTCAAAGGACACGTTAGGAAGCTTGTTAAGCCAGTATGTCCCGAGTTCATCAAGGTTTTCACCGAACATTTTCCTGTTATAGGGGATCATATAGTCTTCGGCTATCTTATTCCCTAACTTCCAGTATATCCAGTCAACGAACTTTTCAGGCATTTCAGTCCCTAAGTTACATCCTGCGATCGCTATCGATTTTAGGTACTCAACCTGATCTTTAAGGCTTAACTGCCATATATTGGCCTCAATAGGACTGTTGATTGTATTTCCGTTAACAACGATCCTTGAATCTCTTTCATATTCATCCCACATCTCTTTCGGCATGAACTCAAACAGAAAATCAAGAACTATCGGATTCTTAACGTCTAAAAAATGTCCGCCACCCGTATCAAGCGGGGACCTGTCAACTTCCCTGCTCCGGCATAGTCCTCCTGCCTCATTTTCTTTTTCAATAACAAGAAAATCATCTATTCCGTTTTGAAGCAGCCGGTTTGCAAAAGTCAATCCGGCGGGACCTGCTCCGAGTATAAGATACTTCATTAATGAAGGAACTCCTGTGAATGATCATTACTCACTGTACTAAAATTTACATAATCTATAATATTATAACCGTAAACTGCATAATCATCAAGTTTAACAGCATTTTGCCTTTGCAAAAACCACACATAGGTGCAAAATAATAAAAACGATCCGGTTAAATCCGGATCGTAGTTTTCGTAGCGGGGGATGGATTTGAACCATCGACCTTCGGGTTATGAGCCCGACGAGCTTCCAGACTGCTCCACCCCGCGATATTAATAAATGGGCGGAGGTGGATTCGAACCACCGAAGGCGTTGCCAGCAGATTTACAGTCTGTCCCCTTTGGCCACTCGGGAATCCGCCCATTTTTAATTGTGTACCGACAATTCCATCGGTAAAGCCGATGATCGGACTCGAACCGATAACCTGCTGATTACAAATCAGCTGCTCTGCCAATTGAGCCACATCGGCGTGTCTCGCTCGCCGATGTGGCGATACGAGAAGTGGGGCCTATAGGGCTCGAACCTATGACCCTCTGCTTGTAAGGCAGATGCTCTCCCAGCTGAGCTAAGACCCCGTATATACAAAAATGTAACGACCCAGATCGGACTCGAACCGACGACCTCCGCCGTGACAGGGCGGCGCTCTAACCAACTGAGCCACTGGGCCTAATGACTTAACGAAGACAAGCGACCTCGCGAAGTCTGAGTTTAGTCAGTAGGCTCTGCAGCGTTGCTTAGTGAAATCGAGCACTTGTGCGATGATTGAGCTTAGCAACAGTCGCAAGGCCGTCAGACCTGAAGGGTTTATACCCTAAAAACTGAACACTGAACTTGCAACACCCTTAACCTTGGTCAAGCCTTCGACCGATTAGTAACATTCAGCTTAATGCATTACTGCACTTACACCTATGACCTATCTACCTTGTCGTCTT
>JAFZOS010000077.1 GCA_017550535.1 Lachnospiraceae bacterium | reverse complement strand
CTCCTTTAACTTATCCTCCGCCATATCCTTAAAGCCGTCAAAGATGATAACATCCGCAGGCTCGTCAAATTTCGTTATAAGCGTATCCGGTTTTTTAAGGCTTGTCTCTCGTGAATCAACAGGGTTTATGCAGTAGGCCTTTATCTGTTCAAGCTCATCATCCGAAAGGCCGCCTTCGAAGCAGTATGTTATCGCCGTCTTAATGACCGGCTCCTCATTTTCGTTTAAGAATCGCACGCACTGGACTGCGGAATCAGCCCTCTGGTCAAACTGTCCCGGAAGATATTCGACCGAGAAAACCTTCGCATCCGCCGGACGTTCGAAGTCCTCCTCATAAAGGATATCAACAGGCGGCTCCGAAAAAACGGTGACCTTGGCGCGCTCATATGTCGCATCGGATATGTCCTCGATATCGTACCGAATAAATTCACGCAACTTTGTGATGTCCTTAAAGCCCAAGTAGTTTTTTATCTCCTCCTTAAGCTCACTCGCCTTTACCGCAAAGGGTTCCTTCTTTTCAACATAGATTCGCCTGACCACTGTTTAATCCTCCGTTCGATCATTTATTATTTTGGCTGTATGACTGCCGGTTTTACTATCTCAAGTCCGTTATCGAGCGTTGACCTTAAATAAACCCTGTATTTGGTTCCCCTCTTAAGCGCCGATGAATCATGTGCATAAACAAGCACGACACCCGCCGGCCATTTAAGCTGTTTACCGTTTGGCAGATATGATCCGTCATCATATACGAACACATCAAACAGCTCCGCATTTTCACCTTCAAGGCATGCATCCTTAATATGCGTCGCATTAAGGTCAACTATCTTCGGTGTGTACTGGATATATGAACTGCTGTCTGAAAGCTTTATGCCGCCCTTGCCGCTGAATGCAAGAAATGCCGCCGGATCCTTATCAACTATGCCTATGCTTATCCTCGTGCTCCTTACCGTCATCATGCTGTACTTCGGATCGGTCATCGCGGCACTTATATCGAACTTATAAACTCCCGCCCTTATGCTGCCCCTTAAGTCCGGCTTAAGGCCGAACGAAACCTTATCGCCGCTTATATCCGTTTTAAGGAAGCCCGAATCGAGCAGCTGTTGTGCTGCAGCATTGGCGCCGGTTATATCAACAAATTCAATATCAAACAGGTTGCCCGGCAGGCAGCCTTCAGTGCCCGCCATCCCGTACAGGTCACAGTCAAGTGCGCTGTTAAGCTTAATAGCGGCTTTATTAAGCTTCGGCACCGGCAAGGCCCTGTTCTTTATCACCGTATTAACAGGGTATGCAACCCTCCAGATATCATTATGAAACTCAAGGCGCTTTGTACCGGCCTTAAAGCCAAACAGTGTCTCAAAATCAACCGCATCACGCGTGCCGTTCAGAGTCACTGTCATATTGGGATCGGTACAGGTTACCGTTGTCCCTGCCGGGAGCGGTGCGTTAAGCGCAATGCTGCCGAAGTTAAGCTCACCGTAAAGCACGGTGCCCGGTGCTTTTATCACCGGCTTTGAATCAATAAATGCAATGTTAAATGCGTAAGCAAATGTATCGAATCCCTCGACAGTTATATCGAGGGTAACTTTCTTTTGGACTTTTTTATAATTCTCCGGTGTAAGGCCTACCGGTTTTAAAGTCACGATGCCTGTCGATGCATCGAATGACTCATATGTAAAATACGGAAATCCCGATGCCGCATTATCCTTATCGGTATCCGCATCCGTCGTTACCGACTTTATTTCGGCTTCGGCCGCAAGCTTTACCTGCGCTCTTATCTCTTCCGTATCACAGGTGTAAAAAAGGTTAGGCTTTTTTACCATGGATACGTTTACCTTAGGCTTTGCCGGCGATATCGGATCGCCGTCGTAAACCGGTATCTTAAATACGAAAGGATTGTCAAGGGCACCTGAATTCTTATACATCTTATACACCTTGGATGCCTCGGTAAGAGGTGCCGATGCATTCTGCATATATTGGTGCCAATAAACCTTTTTTACTACGTTATACTTCTCAAGATATGGCGTATCCTGTCCCGCAAGGATATAGTTTTTGGAATCAAACGCGGAACCTCCGGCAAGTGACTTGTACCTTGTATTCCAGCCCTGCTGCCTGGCATATGTCAGG
>JAFZOS010000076.1 GCA_017550535.1 Lachnospiraceae bacterium | reverse complement strand
CGCTGCATATACTGTATCCTTCAAAGGTATCGGTGGTATCGGTATTTCTGGTGGTTTTTGTTGTACTTATAGTTTTTGTGTATGCGACTTTCCCGTCGGCTTACCGGTACCTTAACAGGTATATAATCATAAACAGGGGCGCAGGATTTTCAATGACTGTGCTTAAGTGGCTGGAGGTATTAAACTTAGGCTATGAGCATATAAGGCAGCTGGTAAAGGGCAGATATGCGCTGCTTACGCTTATGTCCTTTGCATCATGGGTGCTTGAGGGAGGCCTTTTGTATATCGTGGCGGTCGTAATGGGTGAGCGCTACGATGCCGGTGTTTTCTCGGATTATATTACATCCATAATGTCGACGGCAAGCAGTGAGCTTCAGACAAGGTACATCGTATTAAGCGTTGCGGTCATGGCGCTGTGTACTCTTATAAGCGGGATCGTGTATGCGGCAGTACGCAGTGTAAGGGCTGATACAATACAAAACAGGAGTCAGTTATGAAAAAGGTCATAGTCGTTTATGACGATTCGAGGAAGCCGGGACAGGAGATAAATGAAGTTACCGGCGGAAAGAGTTACGGGAGTACGATCTTTAAGAGGCAGTCACTTAAAGATCGTATGAGGCAGCGGATCAGCGCGGACCCTAACGTGTGCGCGTTTATGACGGCATCGGAATATCCTGAGCGCATAAAAGAGTATACTGCCCGGGACATATGCATTTTCAAGCTGTATTCGGACCGGGAGATCGCGGATATGAAGGCGGTGGGCATACTTCTTGAAAAATCGGCGTATGCCAAGGAAAACTATGCCATATACGATAAGGAAGGCATTGCCGCAGTCATTTATCCGTCCGTAAATGCTTATGAAGGGCAGAACGATCCTTCCGAGGAGGGATCATACGAAAAGATAGAGTCAAAAGCATTCATTGATCTTTCGGATGCGGCTGTTTTCAGGACGTTTATAACAAGCGGTTTTGATGCGAGGTTTTTCAACGCGCTTGAGGGCGATGAATATACCGTGATAAAATCGTCAAACAACACGGAAAAGTTAAAGAGCGAGTATGATTATTTCACTATGCTCCCTCCTTCTATGCGGCAGTGGTATGCAACGGCCTATGATTACAGGGAGGAGGACGGCAGGGCTTCTTATTCCATGGAACGGTACCATATGACGGATCTGGCTATTAGATATGTGCACGGTGCCATAGACGAGGATGAATTCAGGTCAATAATGGAGAAGCTTTTCCGCTTTATTTCGGTAAGGAAGGAAAAACCCGTACCGGATGAGGAATATGAGGCTTCCGCAAACGCGCTGTATCTTGAAAAAGTGGATAAGCGGATCGCCATGCTTAAGGAGACGGAGGGCTATGAACGGATCGCATCCCTTATCGCAGCCGGCACGGACTTTGCGGATATCGATGAGATCGTCGACAGATATAAGAAACTGTACCGGGATATAACCTCGGGGCGTAAGTTTGTAAAAGTCCTGGTGCTCGGCCACGGTGATCTGTGCTTTTCGAACATCCTTTATAACCATGATGCAAGGCTCCTTAAGCTTATAGACCCCAAGGGTGCTGTTACGGAAGATGATATGTACATGAATCCGTATTACGATATAGCCAAGCTGTCGCATTCGGTATGCGGTTCCTATGACTACTTTAACAGCGACCTGTATGAGATAAGCTTAAACGATAATTTGAAATTTGAGCTTAAGATCGACTGCGATAAT
>JAFZOS010000075.1 GCA_017550535.1 Lachnospiraceae bacterium | reverse complement strand
GCGGAACATACAAAGCGGATCTTATCTGTTCATCACTAAGCTCCTTTATTACTTCAGCCCGCTTTATCTTCATCGATGACGTCATGGGGAACGGAGCTTCCCTGACGCGCACGTCCATTATCTTTTCATATCCGGGGAGGGTTGCGTTTATCTTATCGATAAGGCCGGTTATGTGATCCTTAACCTTATCAGAACTGTCCGAAAGCTGTAAAACAGCCGCAAGATGACCGTCGATCGCGCATACCATGCCTGCCCTCACGCCTTCAAATCCCGCGATGCGGTCCTCCCACTGCTCAGGGTACACCTTCTCACCGTTTGCAAGGTTTATCATATTATCCTTACGGCCCAAGATAATGACTTTACCTTCATTATTAAGCCTTGCCATGTCGCCCGTATGGAGCCAGCCGTTTTCAAATACTTTGGAAGTAAGCTCTTGCTGTTTATAATCACCCTTCGCGATATAAGGGCCGCTCAGCATAAGCTCGCCATCCTTTATTTTTATGTCCACGTTACCGTACGGATTTAGTCCGCATGCTTCCGGGCTTGACTGTGTTTCAAGGTTTATAAGGCATCCACCGCTTGACTCTGTCAGGCCGTATCCGTTATACGCCCTGATGCCGCCTTTATAAAGTGTTGCGATCATTTCAGGGCCGGATGCCGCACCGCCAATCGCAAGGAATTTAAGGCTGCCGCCTAACATCCTGCGCGCTTCTTCCATGCTGCCTGTCCTTGCCGCTTTTATTATGACCGAGCAGATTATCTTTGCTATCGCGGGAACCACAACCATACTGTCGGGTTTAAACTCTGAAAAGTCCCGCATAAGGCCGGTTATATCATCGTTTATATAGATAGTCGTCCCGCTGTAGGATGCTTTCATCTGACCAAGGAAAAGTTCAAAACAATGGTGCAGCGGAAGCACGGACAAAACCCTGCCGCCCGGGCGGTATATAGGTGCGTAATCCCTTACTCCCGACAGCAGAGACCCCTGGGTTATCATGGCGGCCTTGAAGCCGTTTCCCGTTGTTCCGGAGGTGAACAAAAGCAGTGATAACTGATCCGGATATACCATCATAAGAGGCTCGCTTAATGCCTCATCAGGTATGTCCTTAATGTATTCGCTGATTATAAATATCCTGTCAACTTTCGGACATGCTTCTTTGATATCATCCTTAAGATATGAAAACTTATCTGACAGAAATACGATCGAAACATCGGCAAAATCAAGCCGGTCGGTCATATCCTTCGGCGAAAGCTTAACATCGATCGGCACGACGACATTAGCGCTTGTGATGATGCCGTAAAACATGCACATCCAGTAATACGACTTTTCACCTATGATCGCTATGTGTCTCTCTTCGCCGACTGTCCTGTGGATCTGCCTAGAGATCCCGGACACATCATTATTAAGGTCGGTATAGGAGCGCGTGACTATGCCGCCGCCCTCGCGCCAGGCGTACGCCTCATGTTCGCCGAACTGATCGGCGACCTGCCATATGAATTCCTTGACTGTGTTTATCCTTATCATTTAACAGTATCCCTTTAAATACGTTCACTATAAAAAAGATGCTACATGATTACCGGCAGGAATTCAAGGGGTAATGAGCTACCCAGCGTACCGCCTTATGATCGAGGTCACGGATGAATAATACATCCTTCCGAACAGATTGAGATGGTTTAACATATGATACAGGTTATATAAGTCCTTCCTGTCCCTGTAACCCGGCTGAAGCGGGTTAGTTTCATTGTAAGAATCATAAAACCTTTGGTCAAAACGTCCGAAAAGCTCCGTCATCGCAAGGTCGGCCTCGGCATGTCCGACATATGTCGCTGGATCGATGAGCCATGCTTTTCCGTCATTGCCTACTATATAATTGCCTGACCAAAGATCGCCGTGCAGAAGCGAAGGATTTTCCGGTTCGACAAGGATATCATCAAGCTTATCAAGCAGCCGTATCATAAGACGCGCCGTATCCTTATCAAAATACGCCGAAGCCATCTTAAACTGAGGCTCAAGCCTTGACTCCCTGAAAAAACTTATCCAGGTATCCTTTGGTGAATTTATCTGCTTTGATGCGCCGATGTAGTTATCCGCATAAAACCCGAACTTTCCGCCCGTTACAAAAGCGCCTGTATCCGACTTATGCATCGCCGCAAGTTCGTGTCCGAAGGTTTCCCAGAAATCCCTTACCTTACCCGCCGGCGTTATCATTTCCATCATAAGGAATGAACAGCCCTGTATCCTGTCTATTCCCTTGCATATAAGGCGTGGAGTCTGTATCGTACCGGTTTTCTTTATCGCATAAAGCCCGGTTTCTTCGGCATCAAAGAAGCCTTTATTGTCCAAAGTATTGGACTTAATAAAGGCCTGCTCACCGTTGCTTAACTGAAGGCGGGAAGAATCATTGATATCCCCGCCTCCGACATAAGAACGTTTTATTATGTTTACATCATCGCCGAAACAGGCCTTAACGGCCTGTTCCATTGAATCATAAGATCTTAACATCATGCTTTCTTTACAAGGAGTGACTGACCGGTCATTTCCGCAGGCTGCGGCATACCCATTACCTCAAGCAGAGTCGGTGCTATATCGCAAAGCTTTCCGCCCTCGCGAAGGGTATATGCGGGATCGTAATTGTATAAAATGAACGGAACCTGATTGGTCGTGTGGGCCGTATGAGGTTCTCCTGTTTCGTAGTTTATCATCTGCTCGGCATTTCCGTGGTCTGCGCAGATAAACAGAACGCCGTCCATCTTCTTAACCGCTTCCACAGCCGCTCCTACGCACTGGTCGACCCTTTCAACAGCCTTGATGGCCGCCTCGAGAACACCGGTATGACCGACCATGTCTGGATTTGCGAAGTTAATGATTATTACATCATATTTACCTGAAGTGATGGCTGCATCAAGCTTCTCTGAAACCTCGGGAGCGCTCATTTCGGGCTTTAAGTCATATGTGGCAACTGCCGGAGAATTAACAAGCGTGCGGTCCTCACCCTTGTTGGGCTCCTCAAGTCCGCCGTTAAAGAAGAACGTAACATGAGCATACTTCTCGGTCTCGGCGATACGCAGCTGCTTAAGACCGTTGTCTGCCAGATACTCACCCAGGGTGTTTACTATCTCCTCTTTCTTAAATGCAACAAACTTATTCGGGATCGTTTCGTCATAATCCTTGAAGCAGACATAAGTAAGAGGCATGAATCCGTTTGCCCGCTTAAGGTATGCGATGCTCTTGGTATCCGAGGGATCGCCGCCCTGAGCCTTTATATCATCATCGGTAAAGCAGAACGCCTTGGTTATCTCCCTTGCCCTGTCGGGACGGAAGTTAAAGAAGATAACGGAATCGTTAGGCTTAACAACCGAAAGCGGCTTGCCGGCATCATCCGTTATAACGGTAGGGATCACAAACTCATCGGTTACATCCTTATCGTAGGAATCCTGCATAGCCTGTAAGGGATCGGTTGCCTTTATGCCCTCTCCGAGCACTAAAGAATCATACGCCAGCTGTATCCTGTCCCAGTTATTGTCCCTGTCCATCGCATAATAGCGGCCCGATAATGAAGCCACCTTGCCGACACCGATCTTCTTCATCTCATCGATAAGCTGCGCAAGATAATCCTTGCCCGATGCGGGAGGTGTATCCCTTCCGTCAAAGAAAGGATGAACATATACATCTTCAAAGCCTTCCCTTTTGCAAAGCTCGAGCAGTGCATAAAGATGGGTGTTGTGACTGTGAACGCCGCCGTCCGAAAGGAGGCCCCACAGATGAAGGTCCGAGTGATTCTGCTTACAGTTATTTATCGCACGAAGGAGCTCCTCATTTTTGAAGAATACTCCGTCGTTAATGTACTTTGTTATAAGCGTAAGGTCCTGGTAAATGATCCTTCCGGATCCTATGTTCATATGACCCACCTCGGAATTTCCCATCTGGCCGTCGGGAAGACCTACCGCAAGGCCCGAAGCGTTGCCGCGCTGAAAAGGGCACTCGGCCATAAGCTTGTCCATCACGGGCGTATTTGCCATAAAGATCGCGTTTGCCTCATGGTTATCGGAAATGCCGTAACCGTCAAGTACCATCAAAACTACCGGTTTCTGTCTCATTGTTTTCCTCCTAAACTGACTTTATAAAACTGCCGCCGTTATACTCATACCCCGCGGCTTTAAGCTTATCCTTCACTTCATCCGCATCAAAGCCCTCGCTTGAGGCCATGTCTTCAAAGTTTTCGTACTTATCACGAAGCCCGAGGTTTACATAACTTACAAGCATGTTCGGATCTTTGGGTATCATAGCGTTTAACCTCCGTCATTGGGCATAAGGGGTACGTACATCCGCCTTAAACCCGCAAGCCACATTGTACCACTAGTCGTGCCAATATACAATAAAGGATCACACCCTTTTAAGGATTTCCTTTACTTCGTCAAGCGTGAAGTTATATGCTTTGCTGCAGAAATGGCATTTAAGCTCTATGTCCTTACCGTCCTTTACGATATCGTTAAGCTCCTTTTTCCCCAGGCTTATAAGCGCCTTTTCCACCCGTTCCTTACTGCAGTTACAGTAAAACCGAGCCGGTACCGTATCATTTATCTCAAGCGAAAAGTCACCCAAAATGTATTCAAGCAGGCCCTGCGCATCTTTTCCGTCATCAAGCAGCGAAGTTACGGACGGCATATCCGTAAGCTTTTTTTCAAGTGCCGATATGAGTGATTCTTCGCAAAAGGGCATGAGCTGGATTATGAAGCCGCCCGCGCGCCTTACCGTGTTGTCCCTGTTCATTAAAACACCGAGTCCCACGGACGACGGAACCTGTTCGGATGCCGCGAAATAATAAGTCAGGTCTTCGGATATCTCGCCGGTCTGCAATGCGACCTGACCGACGTAAGGGTCCTTAAGGCCCATGTCCATTATGACGCTTAAAACACCTTCACCGATCGCTCCCGAAACATCAAGCTTGCGCGTGGCGCCCTCAACCTTTGCGGGTTTGGCCGGGATCACCACGTCAGGCACAATGGCGTAACCCTTGACGTTGCCCTTAGGGTCTGCCGTAACCGTGAGGCCTTTCACGGGACCGCTCCCCCTGATCTGAAGAGTCAGCAGATCATCGTCACCCTTCATCATGGTGCCCATCATCGCTCCGGCGCTTAAAAGCCTTCCGAGCGCTGCCGTCACTACGGGACTTGTGTTATGCGCCTGCCTTGCCTCCTCAACCAGGTTCCTTGTCAGGGCTGCAAAGGCCCTTATCTGTCCGTCCGCCGCCGTTGCGCGGACTATCAAATCATTATTTGTCAATGCCTGTATCCTCCCCTCTTTTACGGGCACGGGCTTTATCTATAAGGCCGGCCGCCTCGTCAAGAGCGCTTTCGATGTATGACCCTTCCCATTCCCGGCCTTCCTTTTCCGCTTTTTTTATCTCTTTCCAGGCGTTGTGCCGTTCCTCATCGGAGGCGTAGGTAACGCCCGCAAATACATGAGGATGCCTGCGTATCATCTTTTCGGATATGGCCTTTGCAACATCATCAAATGTGAACAGGCCTTCCTCCTGGGCGATGACGCAGTGGAACATAACCTGCAAAAGCAGGTCGCCCAGTTCCTCCTTAAGATTTGTCGCGTCACCCGTTTCCTCAAGGATATTTATGCCGCAGATGACTTCGGCGGCTTCCTCGATGCATTCGGGCTTTAAACTTTCATGGGTCTGAGCCCTGTCCCAGGCGCAGCCGTCTTCGCTCCTCAATTTTTCAACTATCGATCTTAATCTTTCCGTTTCGGTCATGGTGCAGCCTCACTATTGCTTATTGTAATATTTGATCCCGGAATCCGGGTTAAAATATGTGCGGATATATCCATCCGTCGATACTATGACAAACTCATTGGTCGCTGCGACATAATACACGTCGTCGCCGTCCTCTTTTTCTGTCTTATGGAGGGCATCGGGGTTTAATGCGGCTTTAGATGCCGCCTCTTCATATTCCTGCGCCGATTTAAATCCCATATCGATCCCGTGCTTTTCATAGTGTTCGTTAAGAAGCTTCTTATTCCGGAACCTTAAGGATTTTGTTTGTTCCTGTTTCTGTTCTTTCGGTTCCAGTCTGTCCGGTTTTTGTTCCTTCGGTTTTGGGTCTTCCGGTTTCTGGGTATCCTTTAAGGGCTCTTCCCGTACCTGTTCTTCATCTTTTTGTTCAGCCTTGACGGAAGATTCCTGCACCGCATCTTCATCTTTCTGTTCAGCCTTGGCGCTGTATCCATCATACTCAGTTGTTGTGCCTGAACTAAACAGATACGGCGACAGCCTGACAGCAGCACACACTATTATTGCAAGCGCAGCAAGGGTCGCGGCAAGTATGCTTTTCGTATTTATATTCATCTTATCTCCTCCGGAAGCGGCTTCCTTACCCTTGATACAAAACGCTCCTCGCAGGCACCGTAAAGTTCAAAATTCTTCCTGCACTCATTAAGGCTTAAGTCATTTGCGCCTCCGCCGTAGTCAGGATCATCCTCCTGCACGGGATCATCCTCCCAGAAGCAAACAGGACATATATCATATGCCCCCGCACCCGGCAGCGTATAGTAACCGCAGCACGGACATTTAAATTTTTCACTGTCTTCTTTTTTCGTTTTCATTTTGATTCTTCCAAAATTTTATCCAACTATTTCAACCGAAAATACAGGTCCTCCACGTTTCAACCAGGCGATCGACTGACCATGCCGCATTGGCGGGGCTTGTCGACGGAAGGGCTGTGGCCTCTATCCCGGTATCAGTCAGGATGAATTTATTATAAAGCTTAAGCGCCGTTTTTCCGTTTACAAATATCTTTAAAATATCCGCATTATCAAGGATCACGCTTAAGTCATTCGGTACAACATTCCTGATACTTGCATCCGAGGATCCCGTTATCTCACATGACGCTATAACATCCCAAAGCGCAACCCGGTTTTTATACAGGAATTCTTTTTTCTGCGGTATTGTTTCGGGTAATTCATCATCAAACACCGCTGCCATCACCTTCCAGAACCGGTTCTGCGGATGACCATAGAAAAATCCTGCTTCGCGTGATTTTACCGACGGGAAGCTCCCAAGGATAAGGATCCTTGAATTGTGATCATACAGTGGTTTTATCGGATGGATTACCTGATTCATGATCCCTCGTTTGTTGGCGGTCACTCGTTGTTTGAGATCCCTCATTTTCCTGAATAACTTTGTCCCGGGAAATCTTCTGACCAAATCAACACCCAAAATATAGTGCATATAAATATCGATGTCAACTCTTATGATTCTTACTTTTGATCCAACCCGACCCTAACTAACACTTTTCAGTGAATTGTAAGTTTGAATTTGTTTTTTGACCATCTATTCCATACAAAAATCCGGAACAGTCTCAAAGAAGGAACTGCATAATATACTTATCCAAGATAGTCGTATCTAACGGCCTGTAAGATGTTTCATGCATCAGGATCAGGTTCTTTCCGATAAGATAACCGTTTCTCTCATAAAGATCGATCTTTTCGATATTTTTCTGATAATATCTATCTTGATCGAGCATACCCAAATGCTCTATTATCATCTCTTCCAATGTCGTGGTATTCAACGCGATAAAATCAGGCCTTCTTGTTGTAACCTGCCGCCCGTCTTTTAGCTTAAGAGGATATTCATATTTGTATGGGATATCATATCGTGCCAATGTATCTGCTATTATAATCTCTGACTTTGAACGCACCCGCTCACCTTTCTGAGTATAAAATACGCCCGCCGCATCTTCGTCTTTTATTTCCCATTTCTCATAGGGCTCCTCTGACCATGATTTTATGAACTCCTGTTTTGAAACTATCAACGGATCAACAATTTTCTTCCGTGCAGGATGTAAATCTTCATACACCTTTTCCGGTTTATCATGACCGTCTGTCAGCTCTTTTAGTGCATGTTCCAATTTTCGGATTCTATCGCGTACAGGAGGCAACAATTTTTCACGATATTCCCTGTTTGCCGCCTCCTTTACCAGGCCCATCTGAGATTTATTCAGATATTTATTGCCAAAGTAGTATCGATAATGATTTCCTTTCTTAACGCAGCGCAGCCTTTCGTTCTCTGTTTTCTTATCATGTATACCTATTTCATTTTTATCATTAATACTAATATCTCGTGTCTTCTTCCCAGCCTTCCGGGCTGGATTTTTTCTCTCTTCCGTTTTCTCAAAGATAAGCTTGTGCTCAATTCCCTTTAATCTTTCGATTTCTTCTGTTAATTCCTTTTGAATCCTTTTGATATGCATTCCAAAATGCCTCCTTTGATGTGATTTAAATGTTTAATATCATTCTGTGTATGTTTCTCCATGGCTGTGTCATACTAATTTGTTCCTGACAGGGTTTTAGTACCCTTCCGGGTGGTGTTTTCCGAGTGATAGTCATACTAATCTGTTCCTGACAGGCTTTTAGTACCCTTCCGGGT
>JAFZOS010000074.1 GCA_017550535.1 Lachnospiraceae bacterium | reverse complement strand
TCAGACTGTAGACAAAGTGGGAGCGAGAATTAAAGATTCGCTCCCGCTTTTCTGTTTTGAAGGGTTGTTTCATTATGCAGCCATCAAACAACCGGTCGATCGATCATATAAAGGTCCTAAGATCCCCTTTCTTTGAAGCATCTTTGCTAACTTCTTTAAATTTAGACATGCGTAGGTCAGCCCGACTTTCATTTCCATCCGAGCCTTGCCAATCATTTGGGTATATCTGAATCCGTGATTCTCTTTTGCCGTTCCGAAAAGCCGCTCTATCGTTTCTTTTCGGAGATTATACAATTCTTTCATCCCGATAGTATGTCGTATATCCTCACACTTCTCCAGGTAGTCTTCCCATATATGCCTGGTTACTATTTTTACATGATCTCGACTTTCAGTACACTGGCTTAAGTATGGGCAATCAACACAGATATGTTTACAACTCTTATATTCTCTATAACCATCCCTGTTTGTTGTAGTGTATTTCAGCACCTGATCATTGGGACATATATAGCAGTCATAATATTCGTCATAAACATACTCATATTTCTTAAAAAATCCTTCTTTGGTCATTGGCCGTTTGTAAGGGAACAGCGGCTTGATACCGTCATCGATGAGTAGTTTTGCTATTGCCGGTGTTTTATATCCGGCATCTGCAATCAAAGTATCAATCCCTATATTTTTTATCTTATCGTACAGGCCTTTAAAGGTTCGGCTGTCATGCATGTTTCCGGGACTTACTGTATATCCCAGGATCCATCCGTTCTTATCACAGGCGGTTTCCACGGAGTATGCAAAGACCTGTTTGTGCTCGCCCTTATGGAACCATCCGCTTTCCGGATCACTTGTACTTTCTTTAATCTCTTTTCCTCCCGAAGGACCATCCGGTGTTGGATTGTCGTCGTCATGATCATCATGATCTTTCATCGGTTTCTTGTTATGTGCGACTCTATCCTGATTTATTTCTTTCTTAAGCATATCCTCATAAAATAAAGCCTCTTGTTTTGCGATGCGCTTTCGCATCTTCTTGTTGTTGGCACGAGCCTTTATATGAGTGGCGTCCACGAATACTTCTGACGGATCAACAAAATCCCATTTATAACAGTCCTCGAGAATCTTTGAAAATATCTGCTCGAACAAATCTGTATCCTTAAATCTCCTCGTATAATTCTTTCCAAATGTCGAGAAATGAGGAACCGTATCATACATCTCCAAACCCAGAAACCAACGATAAGCGACATTTACCTCAATCTCCTTGATAGTCTGGCGCATGCTTCTTATTCCGTATAGATACTGGATGAACGGGATCTTGATCAGTATTACCGGATCGATGCTTGGTCGTCCATTATCTAAGCAGTATTTTTCTTCGACCAGATCATAAATAAAAGACCAGTCTATTGCTTTATCAATAAGACGCAACAGGTGGTCTTTCGGAACGAGATCATCCATACAGAACATCTGGATCTGCTCTCTTTTCGCATCGGTATTTTGTGTCATCATCGCCTAAACTCCTCATTGAATTGATATATAAATCATACCATAAAATCACTAGAAAATCCAGTGTTCATGCGGGTTTGAAGAGTTTTTGACATAGAAAAATCAGGGGCAGTGGCCCCTGACTTTGTCTACAGTCTGAAACCCCCGCAAAGCGGGGGTTTAATTCTATTCAAATTTCGCATTATCTTTAACTATCTGTATTGCCTTGTCCTTGTAGAGCGACTGGATCAGGTAAGGATCACCGTACTGCTCGGTCCTGTCTGCGTAAGCCTCGTCGCCGCCTTCGGTTTCCTTGATGTGAGCCTTATAATCATCGATCGTGCTCCTGACACCCTCCTTCTCCATTATGGCCTGGTAGGTAAGGACGTCCTTCTCGGTCTCCTTGCAGGTCTCGTCAAGGCTTGCATCGTATTCTTCCTCGCTCTTGCCCTGGTAATCATAGAAATCATTGTAGGTCATTCCATACTGGGCATATACATCCTTCATTATATTGAAGCTTTCCATCTCGGAGTACTTCTGGATGGACTTAAGCTGCTTTAAATACTTGGCAGGATAATTGGTGACCGTTGTATTGTCCCTTAAATAGTTCTCAATCCAGTCATTTAAGTTGGTCTCATAATGGGTATCCTTAAGATACTTCTTATACTCCTCAACGGTTGAAGCCTTATCCGATAAATACTCAGCCACGAAATCATCGGTAAACTCGGGTGCCACATATATACCGTTTATCGTACATTCGAACTTGGCATCCTTGCCGGCAAGGTCAGCTGACTGATAATCATCGGGGAAGGTCACGTTAACCGTAACGTTATCGCCGACGCCGGCTCCTATAAGCTGCTGCTCAAAGTCATCCACGAAGGTTCCCGAACCTATCGTAAGGTCGGATCCCTGTCCGTTTGAATTACCGCCTGCAAATTCGACACCGTCTACGGTTCCGACATAATCAAGATTGATCTTGTCGCCGTCTTCTATCTTCTTGTCTGTATCGGTAGACAGTTCGGTATGCTGGTTTACCTGATCGTCGATATCCGACTGTACCTCTTCGTCAGTGTACTCGATATCCGAATTCTTTATAGTTATACCCTTGTATTCGGGCAGTGTCACGCAAGAGCCTGCGGCAACATCCTTAACGTATCCGTTGGCATCAAGATACTTGGAATAGTCACTGCTGGGAGTTACCCTCTTTACTGCCTTGATGGCGGCTGCAGAGATAAGGTAAATGATCCCGGCTGCCACAAGAGCCAGAATGACATAGCTTATGATCCTTCCGGTCATTGCCGACCGCTTAGCCTTCTTGGTCTGCTTGGCGCGGTCGATTCGCTTCTGCATGCTCTTGCTGATGTTCTCAGCACTTTTCTCATCTGTTTTAGTTCCCATTTTGAAAAAACCTCCGATAATTTATTACAACATTTAATAGTTTAACTCATAATCCCATTATTTTAAATAGTAAATGTGTGAAACTTTTATGTATCCGCGCTCAGGGCATCGGGAGTCCGCCTTACCCATTCGCACAGGGCGATCACACAGAAGATCATGGGCGTACACAGTATCTGCTGGTAGCAGAAGAGGTTGTGGAAGAAATACCCGAATACCGCTGCGATACCTGCGGCCGCAACGGGATTGTCGCATTTCTTCATAAAGACGATCACCGCACTTACGAAAAATCCCATATAAGTAACAAATCCAAGGACACCTTCATTAAAGAGCATATTAAGCCATTCGTTATGGCAGCATACCACTATCTCGCCGCCCCAGAACTGCTGCATTTCACTGGCACGAGGTTCCACTGCATAGGCAACCGTTGCGTAACAGTCAGGTCCCGGACCTGTAAACCACATGCTTTTCCACAGGGGTTCCCTCATGAGTTCTATTGTATTGCGCCAGGTATATCCCCTGTTATTGCCCCATCTGTCGTTGAAAGTCAGGTATTCGACACCCTGAAGAGCTGTCGTTGGAAGCATGCCCCGTGTATTAAGATATCCTATTATAAGGGCCAGGGGCAGGCAGGCTATTATTATTCCGACCAATATATTGCGTATAAGCTTATGCTCACTGATATCATATTTGTTCTTTTCAATAAACCGCCTGATGAAAACATAGAATGCAACCAGCGCGGCTAAGAGTATCCAGGTTACGACTGACTTTGATACAAAGAAGGACAGAGAATCAAGCTCGGTTGCCTTCTCGGGGAAGAGGATCTGGAATATACCGATCACCTTCATTGAACCGAGCATGATGATCATCATTTCAAAAAAGCTTAAGAAGGTGTCATTGCTTGTAAATGAAAGGGCA
Organism: Lachnospiraceae bacterium; assembly: GCA_017550535.1. Lineage (GTDB taxonomy): Bacteria > Bacillota > Clostridia > Lachnospirales > Lachnospiraceae > UBA2868. The sequence continues at coordinate 6,003 of JAFZOS010000074.1, read as the reverse complement.
AAGAATACAGTCAAGATCGCGGCAAAAGCCATATAAGCCGAATCGGAATTCTGGGTAACAAAGGTGGCGCCTCCTATTGCCACAAAGGCAGCAAGAAGGAAGTTGGGAACCGACTTCTTACGCTGCCTGAACATGAAGAAAGACATACCTATAGGAAGAAGTACCACCATAAAACTTGAATACCAGGAAGACTGTCCGAGGGTTGATAAGAACTTGTACATGTGGTATTCCTGCAGGTTCTCATAAAGGCCCAGCGGATCTATATGGAAACGGTGAAGGACACCGAAGAAGAATACCAAAAAAGCGCTGGTAAGAGTTATATAAAGGAAATCCTTGCGCCAGCTCCTCATAAAGAGCCTTGAAACAAGAAAGTATATGGCAACAAAGACAAGCTGTGACCTAAGTCCCATGTTCCATCCGCTGTAGCCTTCCCAGGGCAGGTTGACAACCGGTGAATCCGAGGAACCGCCCCTGAATAGGTAAAAGGTAGGAAACACATTGGTCCTGCTGGGTGAAAAGATATATGACAGGATCGAGGCAATGGCAAAGGCGATCGCAAACCAGTCAATAAGTGAGAGTGACTTTACCGTCGCTATTATAGATGCCCGGGTTATCTGCTTACTCCGTATCAGGGTGAAGATATATACGGCCAGCATGATAAAGGCAGCAGATAAAAAGGATATGGTGATGTACATGAACATTGTGTATTTAAAGTCACCTATATCGTAGTATTTGTCATGATAAAATAGGGGCATTGCCAGGAAGAACACACACACGTATGTTGTGACAAGGATCCTGAATATATACAGTGTTACTTCGGAAGCCGACATGGGCTTGCTCTTATTCTTGCTCTTCTTGCTCATTTGCTACTCCTTTTGGGGTTTTAAATTCAGATTATAGTATACATCCGTTACCATTTTACATCAACAAAAGTTTCAGATATAATAGGGAACGTAGTATTGCCTTATGAGGGAGGTTTGGATGAGCAGGTTTAAATGTGACGGTTCATATAAAGATGATATGAACGAATACACGGAAGCGGTCTTTGATAAATACGGCGCTTCTTCACGTTCAGCCGAGAGGGAGGTCATGATCCTTGCGGATGAGGGTAATACGGTCGCCCTTAAGCTTTATGCCGATATGATCTTTTATAAGAAGATATTAAGGAAGAACGCATACAGGGATGCATTTGCCCTTTACATGGAGTCGGCGGGACTGAGTGCCTCGGAAGACGGGACCTTGAATATAAGCGAGAGGGCCTATCCCCTTTCATATTGGCCAATCGCCTTCTGCCTTGTAAATTACAGGAGGGGCTCCTTCCTTATTAAGAGTGAAACGATAGACTTGATAGATAAGATGACCTTGGCTGAGAGGCTTTCGATGGCTTTGGAACTTGCGGTGGCTTCCCTGCAGTATGCGGTCATACCCGGTGCACTTAACCTTATAGGACTAATCCTTTATGAAGTATCCGGGAATGAAGACCTGTATAAAGAGATAAAGGACGTTATTGAGGAGAACATACCTATAAAGTCATCCCTTGCGGATATGGCCGAGGAATATTTCAAGGAAGCAGCCCAGAAGGGATATGTGTATGCAGCCAATAATCTGGCGGCAAGGGAAGCTGACAGGATCTCTAAGCTGACGGACGATACGGCTGAAGAAGATCTTAAGGAAGCCGTAAACAGGTATATAGGGTATCTTAAGATATCGGCTGACAGGTATGAACCCTACGCAGCCAACCGTCTGGGTCTTTTCTATATGACGGGTGAGATCAAGGGTAAGGGTGGAACCACTTACCATAAGGCCTATACGGACACGGCGCTTGCCAAGGAATACTTCAACAAGGCTACCGTGTGCCCGGATGTCAATTCGGCCTGGGCCTTTTTTAACCTCATCAAGTACTTCCATAAGGATTATGATAACGATATAGAGCATATGAACGAGCATATGGACTATATAAAAGAGTTAAACCCCGAAGTTTATGGCCTGGCCATGGAATTATAAAAATATTTTAGGGAGGTATTGTTATGTTTGTTAACTCGTTTTGGGCGCTTGTACCTGCGATCATAGCCATCGCACTTGCACTCATCACCAAGGAGGTTTATTCATCGCTGTTTGTGGGAATAGTTGTGGGTGGACTCCTTTACTCGGGCTTTTCCTTTACGGGAACGATCGAGCATGTATTTGTTGACGGTATGATAGCCCAGCTGTCGGATGCATGGAATGTTGGTATCTTAATCTTCCTTGTAGTCCTTGGAAGCATAGTGATGCTCATGAACAGGGCAGGCGGTTCCGCAGCTTTCGGCCGTTTCGCCGTGGCTCATGTAAAGACTGCGGCAGGTGCCAAGATAGCCACCATTTTCCTCGGTGTCCTTATATTTATCGATGACTATTTTAACTGCCTTACGGTAGGATCGGTCATGAGGCCCCTTACCGACAAGCATAAGATATCCCGTGAGAAACTTGCATATCTTATAGATGCAACGGCAGCACCGGTATGTATCATAGCTCCCATTTCATCGTGGGCAGCAGCGGTTACCGGTTTTGTTGACGGTGCCAACGGATTGACTCTGTTTGTAAGGGCTATCCCTTATAACTTCTACGCTATACTTACCATCGTAATGATGTTTGCGCTTGCTATTACGGGTGTTGATTACGGTCCCATGAAGCTTGCGGAGATGAACGCAATGCTTAACGGCAAGAATGAGGATAAACCTTCAAGTGCCCACTCGAGCATGACGGGAGCCGAGGATCAGCCTCATCCTCCCGTATCGGAAAAGGGCAAAGTCATACATCTGGTATTACCTATCGTAGTTCTTATAATCTCCTGTGTCATCGGAATGATCTATACGGGTGGCTTCTTTGAGGGCGAGACCTTTATCGATGCCTTCTCCAATTCGGATGCATCCGTAGGTCTTGTTTACGGATCTGTTGTTGCTCTTATCATCACGGTTATCTTCATGATCATAACAAAGGTTTTAAGCTTTAATGAATGCATGAACGCAATACCCGAAGGTTTCAAGAGCATGGTTCCCGCGATCCTTATCCTTACATTTGCATGGACCCTTAAGGCCATGACGGATTCACTCGGAGCCAAGGAATATGTAGCTTCACAGGTTGAGCTTATCGCAGGAAACCACGCACTTATGAGCATCCTGCCCGCGATAGTATTTCTTATCGGAACCTTCCTTGCTTTCGCTACCGGAACATCATGGGGAACCTTTGGTATCCTTATCCCTATAGTTGTTAATGTATTTGGTGCCGACCTGTCAAATGAGCTTATGATAATCGCTATCTCGGCCTGCATGGCAGGTGCTGTATGCGGCGACCATTGCTCACCCATTTCCGATACAACGATAATGGCGAGCGCAGGTGCCCAGTGTAACCACATTAAACACGTATCTACCCAGCTGCCTTATGCACTGACTGCAGCGGGAGTTTCATTTGTGACATATATAGTGGCAGGATTTGTAAGGAATTGGATGGTAAGCATTCCTGTAGGCATTATCCTCATGATAGGCTGTATATATGTCATTAAGGCATTAGAAGGCAAGAAGGCAGAAGCGTAAATGGAAGAGTATATAAAGCTTAAGGATCTGGCAGGTCACCTCCATCTTAAGAAGGGGGATAACGTATACGTTACATCGGATGTAAAGCAGCTGCTTTATAACTGCATGCAGAAGGGAGACGATACTGACCTTAATATCCTTATTGACGGTATCATCGATATTATAGGCAAGGATGCGACCCTGGTTTTCCCTACTTTCAACTGGTCTTTCTGTAAGGGGGAAGCCTACGACCATTATAAAACGCCGTGTAAGACGGGGTCGCTTGGGAAGCTGGCACTTAAGAGAGGCGATTTTGCAAGGACTAAGCATCCCATTTATTCCTTTGCCGTGTGGGGGAAGGATAAGGAAGCCATGTGCGCGATGGACAACAAGTCCTCATTCGGGCCGGATTCACCCTTTGCTTTTATGGTTGATCATGGATACCGCAACCTCTTTATCGATAAGGATACCCAGCATTCCTTCGTCTTTGTACATTATGCGGAGGAGTCAAGTGGCCTTGTACCATACAGATACCTTAAGGATTTTACCGCTGATTATACGGATGCCACAGGGAAAACGAGACAGGCAACCTACTCGATGAATGTCCGTAACCTTGGTATGGATGTTGAGAACACGATCCTTCCTCTTGAAGATGAGTTCATAGAGAAGGGAATAGAGGAGAAGTTCTTCGTAAGCGGCATAGAATACAAGATAATCGAGCTTAAGCAGAGTCACCCGATAATCGTAAACGACGTGATAAACAACAGGAGCAGGCGGGTGTGCTCATATATAGGACAGGACGATGATCCGGAGGTTCTTGGAAACAGTATGTATAAACTTGCGGATCGTTTATTTCCTATATGCCGAAGTATCACCGGTGCCGGGGTTCGTGAGACTTTCGATATTTTAAAGGAATATATCCCCGACCTTAAGCTTTATGAAGTTCCGACGGGGACTAAGGTCTTCGACTGGACTGTGCCCAGGGAATGGAAGATAGAAGAAGCTTATATTGAGGATGAGACAGGAAAGAGGATTATCGATTTTAAGGATAATAACCTTCATGTTCTGGGTTATTCGGTCCCTGTCGATGAATGGATGACCTTCGATGAGCTCGAGCCTCATATCTATACACTAAAGGACCAGCCTGATCTTATGCCTTATGTTACTTCCTATTATAAGGAGAGATGGGGCTTCTCTATGAGTCAGGTAATGAAGGACGGACTTGACCGTAATGTGAAATACCATGCGGTCATAAAGTCATCCCTCTTTGACGGAAGTCTTACCTACGGGGAGCTTATAATACCGGGAGTCCTGGAGAAGGAAGTATTCCTGTCAACATATATCTGCCATCCTTCGATGGCCAATAATGAGTGTTCGGGTCCTTCGGTGATGGCCCATCTGATTTCCTATATAAAGGGGGATCGTAACAGAAGGTACACCTACCGTATAGTCTTCGTACCCGAAACCATAGGTGCGATAACCTATCTGTCTAAAAACCTTGACCACATGAAGAAGAAGGTCGTTGCAGGATTTAATTTAACCTGTGTTGGAGATGACAGGACCTATTCGATCGTCCATTCAAGATACGGAAATACACTTGCGGATAAGGTGCTTACCGATGTACTTAAGGACCATTGCCCGGATTATGATGATTATTCATATCTTAAGAGGGGGTCGGATGAGAGGCAGTACCAGGCACCTGGAGTCGACCTACCCCTTGTATGTTTCTGCCGGTCCAAGTATCATGTGTATCCCGAGTACCATACTTCGGGGGACAACATGTCCATCGTTTCGCCTGAGGGCTTCTACGGAGCCTTCAGCGTGATGCGCAAGTGCATCGACAAAATAGAAGCCATGAACGAATACATGATCCGCGCAAGTGACTCACCCGACTCACTCGCGTCCACTGACTCACCCGACTCACGCCGCTACAAGGTCACCTGCCTGTGTGAACCACAGCTTGGCAAGAGGGGGCTTGTGCCCACCATGAGTTCTAAGGAAACCTATCAGGAAACCCTTGCCATGAAGGATGTACTGGCTTATGCCGACGGGACAAATGATGTCGAGGAATTGGCCCAAATAATCGAGCAGCCTATTGAGGTTGTCCGCAAGGTTGTCGACCAACTGCTCGCCGCAGATTTACTTGAAGAAGTGTGAGTCAGGTGACTCACTTAATTAAGGAAGAGATAAAAATGACACGTAAAGAGATAATGGATAAAGTAAATGAGATATTCAGGGATGTGTTCGATGACGACTCGCTTGTCATAGTTGATTCCACGAACTCGGATGATATCGAGGACTGGGATTCGCTTGAACATATCTCGCTTATTATCTCCATGGAGAAGGAATTCGACCTTAAATTCGATATCAAGGAAGTTAATAAGCTTGAGAATGTCGGCCAGATGGTGGATATGATCAAGGATAAGCTGGATGAGAAGGGCAATTGATAGAAAAC
>JAFZOS010000073.1 GCA_017550535.1 Lachnospiraceae bacterium | reverse complement strand
GGGCTTTATGAAGGAACATTACGGCGTCAATCCCCATTGTTCCTGGGTTGTGCTCTCAGACACATCAAACACCGAAGTCTGGGAATGGATGTTTTCAAAACGGCTCGGAGCATGATATATGGCTTGCATAAATAAAACAACAGGCAGAATCATATATATGGACAATGCGGCAACCACACCGCTCTATGACGAGGCGCTTGAGGCCATGATGCCGTATCTTAAGGGCGGCTTTGCCAATCCTGCTGCGATATATGATATTGGCCAGGAAGCAGCAGGCGCGGTGGCAGCGGCACGCAGTGATATAGCATCGACTTTGGGAGCACGTCCCAATGAGATATATTTTACCTCGGGCGGCACGGAAGCCGATAACTGGGCAATAAAGGGCGTTGCCTTAGGAGAATATCTGTCCCATGGCAGTCACAGGCGGGCAGCGGGTACGGACAGGCCCCACATCATCACGAGTGCATTTGAACATCATGCCGTCTTAAATACCTGCAAATGGCTTGAAAAAAACGAATGCAGGGTAAGTTATGTAAACCCAAGCGCCGATGGGATAGTGCCAGTAAGCGAGATAGAAAGCCATATCTGTAAGGACACGGTGCTCATCTCCGTAATGCTTGCAAACAACGAGACAGGTACAATCCAGTCGGTCAGGGAAATCGGTACACTGGCTCATGAACATGGGATTTTATTCCATACAGACGCTGTGGCGGCATACGGTCATATACCTGTAAACGTAAAAGAATCAAACATTGACCTTATGTCGGCAAGTGCCCATAAGTTTAACGGACCCAAGGGAACAGGTTTTTTATATGTAAGTGAAGAGATAAAGCTTCCGCCGTTTATGCACGGAGGCGCTCAGGAGCAGGGCAGGCGTGCCGGTACGGTTAATGTGCCCGGCATTGTCGGGATGGCGGCGGCAGCCGTCAGTCACCATAACGATATGGAAGCGGATATTGCCCGCCTGAATGAACTTGGGAGTTATTTTTTTGAAAGATTAAGTGGACTTAATGCTTCCGTTCTTAAGGGCAGTGAAGGTTTATCAGATATGAAAGTTTCCGGTGAAAAAGAACCCGGAAAAGATGCTGTCCGCATAAACGGATGCATTGATAAAAGGCTTCCCGGAAGCTTTAATATAATGATACCCGGGGTGAACGCGGAAGAGCTTACAGTGAGGCTTGGCATGGAAGGCATATGTGTATCGGCCGGTGCCGCCTGTGCCACTTATCAGGGTGATTCTTCCCATGTACTTAAGGCCATGGGCCTTACAAAAAAAGAAGCAGATTCGTCTATACGGATATCACTGTCTTCGGCTAATACAATGCAGGAGATAGATATCCTGTTTGAATTCTTAAGAGGTATACTATGATCATTTCAGATTTCCATCTCCATTCCTCCCACTCGGAGGACAGTGAAGCTCCGATGGAGGAGCAGATAGAGGCAGGCATAAAGGCAGGCCTTAAATATATGTGCTTTACAGAGCACATGGACAAAGACTGGCCCGAGGATGCAGTACCTCCGGGTACCGATCACACCAAATCGGCGGTTGAGTTAAATGCATTTGAAGTTGATACAGACGCGTATTATAAGCACTGTCTTGAGTGCAGGGAAAAATACAGGGACAGGGTAGATGTGCGTTTTGGTGTGGAATACGGCTTCCAGCCGCATCTTGCCGAAGATAACTTAAAATACGTCAATGCTTATCCGTTTGATTTTGTCATAGGGTCCCAGCATTTAATGGACGGCCTTGACGTATACTATGCAGAAAGCTTTGCGGATATGACGGAAAAGGAGGCCTACAGGCGGTATTTCGAGTGTATCCTTGAAAGCATATGCATCTTCGACGGCTACGATATATTCGGGCATATCGACTACATAGTAAGGTACGGCCCCAATAAGAATAAATTCTATTCTTACAAAGACCACGACGGGGTGCTTGACGAGATCCTGCGCCAGCTTATCAAGCGCGGCAAGGGAATAGAGATAAACACGGCAGGATACCGTAAGCTTGGTAACGAACCGAATCCCAGCAGCGAGATACTTAAGCGCTACCGCGAGCTTGGCGGCGAGATCATAACCGTCGGCTCTGATGCCCATTCTCCGGGCAGCGTTGCGTATGATTTTGACAGGGCCGAAGCGCTCCTTAAGGAGCTTGGATACGGGTATTACTGCATATTCAGGGACAGAAAACCCGAATTTATAAGACTTTAAGGAAATTAACACTTGTATTTTACGAACGGATTGTATAAAATATTTAATGCTGAATAGTTACATATAAACTATCAATATATATTTTTAGGAGGAAACAAATATGGCAGTAAAAGTAGCAATCAATGGTTTTGGTCGTATCGGTCGTCTTGCATTCAGGCAGATGTTTGGTGCAGCAGGATACGAAGTAGTTGCAATCAACGATCTTACAACACCCAAGATGCTTGCTCATCTTCTTAAGTATGACAGCGCTCAGGGTAAGTACGCTCTGGCAGACAAGGTATCTGCAGGCGAGGATTCAATCACTGTTGACGGCAAGACCCTTAAGATATACAAGGAGCCCGATGCAAACAACTGCCCTTGGAAGGAGCTTGATGTAGACGTTGTTCTTGAGTGCTCAGGTTTCTATACATCCAAGGAGAAGGCTCAGGCTCATATCAATGCAGGCGCTAAGAAGGTTGTTATTTCAGCTCCAGCCGGCAATGATCTGCCAACAATCGTATTCAATGTAAACCATGAAAAGTTAACAAAGGAAGACAACATCATTTCTGCTGCTTCTTGTACAACAAACTGCTTAGCTCCAATGGCTAAGGCTCTGAATGACAATTTCCCAATTCAGTCTGGTATCATGACAACTGTTCACGCTTACACAGGTGACCAGATGGTATTAGATGGACCACACAGAAAAGGCGATAAGAGACGTGCAAGAGCTGCCGCTGCCAATATCGTTCCAAACAGCACAGGTGCTGCAAAGGC
>JAFZOS010000072.1 GCA_017550535.1 Lachnospiraceae bacterium | reverse complement strand
AGGTGATGCAATGAGTGCCATGAATATCTTCATGTACGGTTATGCTGCCTTCATGCTCCTGATCGCTCATCTTTTACTGGCATATCGGAAGTTATTCTACAGACGGATCATGTTTGGATTCTACGGCACGATCGCAATGTCCTTTATTTTACTCTTCAACCAGGGCAGGCATGGCCATTCCTCCTTTACAACAGTTGCATTTCTGTTTCCCGTTATCGCGATGTTATATATCTTACACTCAAATCCATACGATAATATAGAACTTGGGACTGTTAATGCGCGTGCATTTGAGGACATGGTAAGCAGCAGTTACAGGAAGAAGAAGGATTTCATTTTTGCAAGCCTCTATCTTCCGGAACTCGATGTTGAAGGAAGATCGATCCCGCGTGAAATATATGAGTCAATAAGACGGTTTTCAATAGATTTCTTTAAAGGTGCACAGCTGTTCCAGATAACAAACGGCCATATGATACTCGCGGCATGGACGAGCCTGAACCCCGATTATAAATATAGGCTCGGCAGGATGCTTAACGCATTTCAAACGGAATATATGAAATACAGATATGATTACAAGATAGTCATCGGTTCTTCAATAGATGAGGTAAGCAGGACCAACGAAGGTTTAAGCTTTATCAGGAACATACACCGTGGTATGAAGATCAACGATATACACAGGGTCAGCGCGGAGGATGTTGAAGCTTTCAAGGAAACAAAATATATTATCGAGGAGCTGGTTGATATCTTCAAGAAGAAGGATCTTAACGATCCTCGTGTCCTTGTTTTCTGCCAGCCCGTATACAATATCAAAAACGGCAGATATGATACCGCAGAAGCACTTATGCGGCTTGAGCTTCCCAAAACGGGAATGGTTTATCCCGACAGGTTCATTCCTCTCGCTGAAGAGTATGGTTTTATCCATGTCCTTACAGAGATCCTCCTCAATAAAACCTGTAAGGCGATCAAGGCTTTTTTGGATGAAGGCTATGATTTTAAACGTATATCCGTTAATGTCTCATCTCTTGAAATGCGAGATGATGAATTTAACAATGACATGAACAGGATCATTTTGGAAAGTGGGATCCCTGATAATAAGATAGCTTTCGAGATCACGGAATCACAAAGCGAAATGGATTTCATGCTCCTTAAGAGTAAGATAAATGAACTTAAGGGCCGTGGTATCAAGTTCTATCTTGATGACTTTGGTACAGGTTATTCAAATATGGAACGTATTCTTGAGCTTCCTTTTGACATCATCAAGTTTGACAAATCCCTGGTCATCGCAAGCGACAACAATGAACGTTCCCGCATGATGGTAGAAAGCCTTGCGGATATGTTCGCAAGGACCAACTATTCGGTCTTATATGAAGGTATCGAAACCGAAAGCGACGAAGAAAGATGTATCAACATGTCTGCATCGTACCTTCAGGGTTATAAGTATTCGCGGCCCGTTCCTATAAATGAGCTTAAGGCTTTTCTCTCAAATTGTCATCTTTTCCACACTTAAATTCACAGACTGCATTACTTCACTTAGTTTTTCTGCGAGTACCCTGTGGCCTTCCGGTGTCAGGTGCAGGGAATCAAAAGTCGAGGGATAAATATACTTTGCAGCATCAAAGAAAATACATCCCTTATCCTCTGCCACTTTCCTGTAATTTTCAGGGAACTTCTTGGATTCTTCCACAGCACTTTCATAGAATGCCCCGTAGAACGGGGATGACTTGATCCCAGGGCCTATCTCCGGGGGTGATACCAGTATGATCTTTGGAATAAAACCCTGTTTTTCCAGGGTAAACTCCTTGATCACATCAACCAGTATCCCGGCTCCTTCCGCGATCTGTCGAGCAGTTAAGTGGAATGTTGCCTTAAGATCGTTGCTTCCAAGCATAAGGATGACTATGTCTATAGGTTTGTGCGAATTCAAACACGGACGCAGATAATCAAGGCCGTTTTTCCACCCGTCAACAGGATCATCATGTATTGTGGTCCGGCCGTTACATCCTTCCTCGATGATCACGTACTCATCCCCCAGTATTTCCTGTAAAACACCGGGATATCGAACATTCCTCGGGTATCGCAAACCCGTTTCCGGTACGTATCCGTATGTATTTGAATCACCGTAGCATAGTATTGTTATTCCCACATAATCACCTGCCATTCTATATGGATCATTCGGAACCGTCGCTGTAGATTTCATCTCCGGGATACATTGCTTCAACAACCGATTGGATATCGAAGCCGTCAAGATCGGGTGCAGACGTGCTCAGACTGTAGGAAATACCGATCTCAATATCGTACCATGTGCACAGATCGGCCATTTCATCTTCACCGTTAAAGCCGTAAAACTTGGCCTTCATGTTGCCCATTCCCCAATTGGGAAGCGTTCCCTCGTCCGTAACGGTCCAGTCGTAGTACATGCCTGAAATATCTTCGCTTTCGTCCACGCCATACTGGTATCTGGCACAAAAGGACGTTGCACCGTATTCATCTTCGATGTCAAAGTCAAGCTCAACAAGCGGTCCCGCCCCTGTCTTTTCATCAGCGGCAGAATCAAGTACCTGCCATACTATGTTCGTTGCGTTATCGGGTGCTTTAAACATCCTCGGATTCTGCGATGCCTCTTCCGCCGTGATCTCGCGCCACGGATTGGCCATGCCGACCGAGGGTTCTTCAACGATCTCCACAACAGAGGCTTCCTCCCCTTTGTCTTCGCTGCCTGTTACAATGGGTGATTCCTTTCCGGCCGAGCATCCGGCCATGGTGAGTGATATGATAAGTGTCGCTAAAACCGGTAATTTTCTTATCATGATTTTTCTCCCTTCCCTTATTAATAATTCAGTATTATATCATACTATTTTATCAGGATATACGTGGTCCTTCTGAAGGCACTTATTATGCGTATGAGCGCCGAATAAACAAGTCCTACGCAGTAAATGATCAGTGCAGTGTGAGTTTGCCTTATGAATACAAGGCAGGACAATGCAAGCAGGAAGTTAACGATCCCATGCCCTAACTTAAGCCTCCAGGGGCCCTCGACCGTCTTTCTTGATTCCATTGCACGAAGTGTTTCTATAACTCCGGAGAATGCGTGGATCACGATCAGGTATAACAGGATATAGAACTTGGGAACGTTGGAAAGCGAACCCGTAAACAGGGCAAAATCAAGCAGGATCACTCCCTGAAAGAGAATGATCTTACCGCCCACCATATGCCTTGCCATAACAAAATAAAAAACAATATCCTTTATCCCCTTGCCGGCAAGTCCCAATGTTAAAACCGAGATCACAAACATATATGCGGTATCGCTGGGATTGACTATGAAGAAAACGGCAACCGCGAGCATCAGCAAACCAAACAGGACGCTCCGTACCCTTTGAAATAAAGTCATTGTCCGGCCCTCCTATTGATCTTCTCTTTTACTGTGCCCGCAAGTTTATTGCCTGATTTGTATATCTCGTCGATGACCATGCCCTTATGGGCCATTGCCCCGCGTATAAACCTGCCGATAAAGGTTTCGTCCCTTTCCTCCTTGCCTCTGTTCGTATATTCATCGAAATACTTACTGATCGAAAAATCCTCTATCGCCTGCCCCGACAGCTCTTCACCGAAGGCCTTCCAGTCATCGGCTGCCGTTAACTGCCGTTTCCTTATTATCTCATTTATCCTGTCAAGCCAAGGCCTGCAGGCTTCCGTATCATACGTATCCTTCATAAATTCCGAAACTTCACCCTTAAGATACTTTAAGGCATATATCATCTGGGTAAAGGCCTTCATATAATCAGCCGGATTATCCTTTACTATTTCCTCATAATCCCCCCATGCGGGAAGATATCTGTATCTTACAAAACTGTAATCGGGAAGGTGACCTGCCCTGCCATGCCCTAAATTCATTATGGTATTCTCGTTCTGCTGATACAGGCTGTTTGTATATATGCTGTTATCAAGATCATCCGGCATCGACTTTTTATGCCTGAAGGTGATCTGCTTTTCCTTAAAGCCGTCACCGTCGGGGAACAGCTCATAAAAAACATGGTTCGTATTATTGATGACAAGCGACGGTGTACCGGCAAAATTGGTATGCGCCCACGTATCGGCAAGTACATGCATTGCAATGCCCACTGACTGGACCGGCTTACCCTTGGCAAGCTCCACCGTTTTTACGACAAGATCCCCGTTTGGGCCGCAGATCAGCCTGTACTTGTCAAGGTAGCGTTTCGAACACTTCTCCTTGACGGCATACAGGTCACTTGGCAGAAAATGAAAGGATGCCCATATCCTTGTTATATCCTGAAGGCCAACAGGATCGGTCCCTGCCTCCATAAGCTCCAGCTGAAGCTGGGTTGTGGCGGCCGATGATGGGCCCTTTATCTTTTCAAGCAGGGTCCTGGAACAGTCATCCACAAATTGCGCACTATAGGCAATGTCGAGGCTTTCCCTGTGTGAATATCCGGCTATGTATGCCGCACAGTATGTTGCATAATAATGAAAATCCATCTGCATGATCCCGCTCACTCCCGTATCTGATGCATCGAATTAAGCTTCTTTATCATATAAGCCGATCTTATCATGGCTACGTAGATATATATGGTCGTAATGTCCACCAGGAGCGAAGCCAGCGTGTTATCGATGACCTTAATATCTTTAAGCTTATCCTTATATGCCACCAGACTTAAAACCGTAAGTATTAGCATGATCACAGCCATGACAAGGTATCCCCTTCTGTACTTTTTCCCCTTCGATGCCCTTATTGCATTCAGGCCGACATACAGATGCAGCATGATTATAAATGACAGTATAGCCGTAACCATGATAAAAATGACAACTGCCCCCAGGACTCTTAAACCAGGATCATCGGAAATCTCATTAAGATCTATGTATTTCTCCGAGCCAAGGAATAACTCCATAAGTGCCTTTAAAGCAGCCCACATCCCCATGACGATCACACCTGACCCGCCTATGTTAAGGTCATCCTCATACCGTCTTAATTTTACCTTATAGTTATCCATGCCCCTTAAACATCTCCTTTAAGTTCATGAATATTATTATAAACTCATCCGCCCGCAAAGTCATTTAAATCGGATGTTTTTTTTTGCCGCCGTATGGTACAATGCAATTATTCAGAACAGGAGGGAAACCATGTCAGAAGCGTTAAATATAATAAAAGATCCTACGTTGACCTACAGGCAGGAGCTGCTAGCCTTAGCCCGTCTCGGCGAGAGCACCGACAACAGCCTGCGCTACAGCGACGATTACTACGAAGCCAAGAAAAAAGGCGCACTGTGCGACCTAAACGAAGGTGTCATGCCCTACAGGCCCCGCTATATCTGTCCGGATTACGAGAAGCTCTTTTCCAAGGGATGTAAGTTCCT
>JAFZOS010000071.1 GCA_017550535.1 Lachnospiraceae bacterium | reverse complement strand
TCGCGATCCCGTTTCTGAATATAAAAATCAAGGGCAAATACTTGAGTATTTGCCCCATAAAGTAATCAATGATTATTTAACAACTTCTTTAACCTTAGCGGCCTTTCCTACGCGATCCCTTAAGTAGAACAGCTTAGCCCTTCTAACCTTACCGCGCCTTACTACTTCGATCTTCTCAACGAAAGGTGAATGAAGCGGCCATGTCTTTTCGACACCAACACCGTTTGAATTCTTTCTTACAGTGAAAGTTTCACGGTTGCTTCCGCCCTGTCTCTTAAGTACAGTACCTTCAAAGATCTGTATCCTTTCCCTGTTACCTTCCTTGATCTTGGCATATACCTTGACCGTGTCGCCTACAGAAAATTCAGGAACACTTTCCTTCATCTGACCGGCTTCGATATTTTTGATAATATCGTTCATATGAAACCTCCTTAAACTCCGGACGTTCTTGCTATGATAAATAATCAACTCATACAGAGGACCGTCTACTTAACCATAAATACAACAACATGTGAGAATATACCACAATATGCCGATAATTGCAAGCATTAGTTGTTTATAAGCTTATCCTCTTCATTGTTCCAGCTGTAAAGCTTACGGATCTCTTCACCCACCTTCTCGGAAGGATGCTCGGAAGCAAGCTTCCTCATTGCCTTGAAATGTACCTGGCGGCCTGCCGGTGACATGTCAAGAAGGAACTGCTTGGCAAAAGAACCGTCCTGTATATCTGAAAGTATCTTCTTCATCGCCTTCTTTGTATCTTCGGTGATGATCTTGGGACCTGTAATGTAATCACCGTACTCGGCTGTATTTGAGATCGAATATCTCATTCCTGCGAAGCCCGACTGATAAATAAGATCAACGATGAGTTTCATCTCATGGATACACTCAAAGTATGCATTCCTCTCATCATATCCCGCTTCCACAAGAGTTTCGAAGCCCGCCTGCATAAGTGCGCATACACCACCGCACAATACTGCCTGCTCACCGAAGAGATCTGTTTCTGTCTCGGTCCTGAATGTTGTCTCGAGAACACCTGCCCTTGCGCCTCCGATAGCAAGCGCGTAAGCCAAAGCTTTCTCAAGTGCTTTACCTGTGGCATCCTGTTCAACAGCAACCAGACAGGGAACACCCTTTCCTGCCTGATACTCGGAACGAACCGTATGTCCCGGTCCTTTGGGTGCAATCATTGTAACGTCAACATCCTTCGGAGGTACTATACATCCGAAATGGATATTGAAGCCATGTGCAAACATGAGCATGTTTCCCGCCTCAAGATTCGGCTCGATATCATTCTTATACATATCAGCCTGCTTCTCGTCATTTATAAGGATCATGATTATGTCTGCCTTTTTAGCCGCTTCGGCTGCAGTATAAACCTCAAATCCCTGCTTTACAGCCTTATCCCAGGACCTTGAGCCTTCATAAAGGCCTATGATCACATTGCATCCCGATTCCTTGGCGTTAAGCGCATGTGCATGTCCCTGACTTCCGTAACCTATTACGGCAATTGTTTTTCCGTCAAGTGCCGATAAGTTACAATCCTCTTCGTAATAAATCTTAGCCATTAAAATATCCTCCTGAATTTATATTAATTTAATTAGAATCAATCAAACCGCGGCCTAGCCAAGTCGGACAACTCCGTCGCTTCCGCGCTTAAGTCCCGCAATACCGGTCCTTGCTATCTCAAGTATCTCATAGCCACCAAGCAGATCAAGGAAGGCATCTATCTTACTCTGATTGCCGGTAAGTTCGATTATCATCGAATCCTTATCGACATCGATGATCTTTGCCCTGAATATGTCGGTCACCGCAACGATAGCCTGGCGCTCATTTTCATCGGCACGTACCTTTATGAGTATAAGTTCCCTGTATACAGAAGAATCAGCCTCCAACTCCCAGATAGCACGTACATCGATAAGTTTTCCGACCTGTTTCTCGATCTGCTCAAGTATATCCTCATCACCGCTTGCAACGATGGTTATCCGCGTATATTTCGGATTGGATGTGGGCCCCGCCGTGATGCTGTCAATATTGTAGCCACGACGGCTGAAAAGACCCGAGATACGGCTTAAAACACCGGAATTATTGTCAACAAGTAACTGAAAAACCTTTTTCTGCATTTATATGACCACCTGAATATAGAATATTATTCATTAATCAATGAATATTTATACATTGTAGCATAACACTAGCATATGTCAATCACTGAGATTGCACTTCTGGAGCGCCAACACACCCGTCCTGGCGACTTCGACGATGCTTATTGATGCGAGCATCTGTATGAGAAGAGCTGTCCTCTCCGGTGTATCACACAACTGTATGGTAAGCAGGGTTTTTGACATATCAACTATAGAAGCACCGAGTATCTCGCATATCTCCATTATCTCCTTGCGGGTGTTCTTGTTATATTTGACTTTAACAAGGATCAGCTCACGACTTATGCTTTCCTCCTCGGAAAAAGTCTTAATCTTAATGACATCGATCTTTTTATTGAGCTGCTTTTCTATCTGCTCAAGTGTTCCCTTTTCACCTGATGATACTATCGTTATACAGCTGACATTCGGATCGTCTGTTTCACCTACTGCCAGCGAATCGATATTGAACATACGGCGCGAGAACAGACCTGCTACTTTCATCAGCACACCGGACCTGTTCTCAACAAGTACCGAATATAATCTCTTCATGATTAACCACCTGATAATTACTTTACTGTGTCCATGGGATCGATCATGACCTCCATAAGGCCCGGGCCGCTGTCCTTTAAAAAGTCATCCAATACGGAAGATGCCTCTTTCATGTCCTTTAACCTGTAAAAAGGAACATCATATGCTTCTGACAGTTTCTTAAGATCCGGTGAACCTGTAAGATCCACGACCGAATAATGAGCTTTGTATGTATTATACTGATACTCCCGCACAAGCCCAAGGTAACCGTTATTGAATACGATTATCTTTACCGGAAGTTTATGCTGCTGCATTGTTGCAAGTTCCATCATGGACATCTGGAACGATCCGTCACCGCAAACCGCAACTATCTGCCTTTTACCGTCAGCAGCACGTGCGCCGATAGCTGCCGGTATCGAATAGCCCATCGTTCCCATTCCGCCTGAAGTAAGGAAGCGCCCTTTCTTTACGATATGGTATCCGCATGACCACATCTGATTCTGCCCCACATCGGCCACATATATAGCATCATCCTCAAGCTTGTCCGAAAGCAGGCCTATAAATACGGCAGGATCAACATAATTATCACGCGGTGCCTTTCTTACGGGAGCATCTGACTTATACTCATTTAACAGTTCAACCCATTCATTGCAGTTGCATTCAAGCTCATGCCCCGACATATCTTCAAATATTGCCTTGATATCACCGACCAGAGGTATATGCGGACCTACATTTTTACCTATCTCGGCAGGATCGACATCAATATGTATAAGGACTTTATTCTCGGTAATAAGATCGGGCTGTGATATCGCACGGTCAGCCACCCGTGCGCCTATCATTATTATAAGATCCGCTTCGTTCATTGCCCTGTTAGCGTAGCTTTTTCCGTTGTTGCCCACCATTCCGAAGTAAAGCGGATCATTGGTTG
The DNA here is from genome assembly GCA_017550535.1 of Lachnospiraceae bacterium. Lineage (GTDB taxonomy): Bacteria > Bacillota > Clostridia > Lachnospirales > Lachnospiraceae > UBA2868. The sequence continues at coordinate 9,606 of JAFZOS010000071.1, read as the reverse complement.
ACATAACACTAATGCCCATGAGCGTTGAAACTACGGGTATGCCATACTTGTGCGCAAAATCGCAGACTTCTTTCGAAGCTCCAGAAAGATGAACTCCGCCGCCCACGCATATTATCGGCCTTGAAGCCTTCGATATCGCCTTGATAACTTTTTTTATCTGAACAGCATGCCCTTTGACCGTAGGCTTATATGTTCTCAGATTCACTTCCGCAGGATAACTGAACCTGCTTATCGGCTTATTCTGAACATCTATCGGCACATCAATGAGCACCGGCCCTTTACGTCCCGTAGAGGCAATATGAAAAGCCTCCTTCATGATACGTGGGATGTCTTCAGCGTTTTTTACCAGATAGCTGTATTTGACAAATGACTCTACAGCTCCTGTGATATCAGCTTCCTGGAACATGTCCGACCCCAGCTGCCTTGAATCCACCTGTCCTGTTATGCAGACAAGAGGTATCGAATCGGCATATGCGGTTGCTATACCGGTGATAAGATTGGTGGCACCCGGACCGGATGTTGCCACGCATACACCCACATTGCCCGATATGCGGGCATATCCGCTTGCCATATGCGCGGCATTCTGTTCGGTCCGAACAAGTACCCTGTCTATATCAACAGCCAGCATGCTGTTAAAGAACGGGCAGATCGCAACCCCGGGATAGCCGAATATTACTTTGACTTTTTCTTCAAGCAGACATCTTGCAATTGCATCTGCACCTAACATAATAAATAACCTTCCTGTTAACTTATCTCCTGAACATACCCGCAAGAGGCGATACTATGGCACTTAAGTCCGAAATGGCTTCATTCAGTGATTTAATATCTATTGATGTTACGGTTTGTAAAGCTTCAGCCATATTCTTCTCACTTGAAACCACAAGTGCATCAACATCCTCAAGCATTCCCGTTATATCAGCACTGGCAAGTTCGTTCGTAACCTCATTGAGATTATCAATGGTGGGCTGAACATCTGCAAGTATGTCATTAGCCTGAACTATAACTTCATTTGTCTGAGCGATTACCTCGTTAGTCTGAGCGATAATTTCATTTATCTGAGGAAGAAGGCTTAATACCACTCCGGCAACACAAATAACTATAACAAGCGCCAGGATTGACGTGAACAAAGCTATTCCGACCTGGAACCTGGTGTACTTTAACTTTTTCTCGTCTTTATTCCTCATGTCCATAAGGAGAGCTGCGAGTATCTTCATATCATCACTCTGCATTGAAGCTATGATCTCCGCATCATTCTCCTTACGCTGTCTTGAACTCATCTTCCTGTTGTTTCTCTCGATCAAAGCATTGACCTTGCTGCCTTCGCTTGAGTTATTCACTATAACCTCCTTTACGACCTCTTTAACATCAGCCGTACTTTCATTGTTCACTACATCATTCCTGATCTCTTCATTCGTATCTGTCATAACTGCTTTCTCCTTTGCTTCACCGATAACTCCGGCGGGGTAATTGTTTTTTGCTACTGCGGATGATAAGCCTGGCGGTTTTCCCCTAGCAGCCCTGGCTCTTCTGGCCGCAGCTTCCATCAGTGCGGCTTCTCTTTTAAGCTTCTTATGAAGCTTTGGATCCTGCACCTTAAGCTTTCTGTACCTTCTTGCCATTGCCTCCTCCTTTATTGAATATTTTTGGAACACATCTCTATAAGATGTTTGGCGAGCTTAACCGCCTCCTGTGCATCCTTGGAATATCCTGAAGCATCGATCTCATCCGCATATTCCTGTGTAATGACCGCTCCGCCGATCATTATCTGTGCACGTACCCCTTCATCCCTTGCATATTTAATTACTTCCCGCATTTCCTGCATTGTCGTGGTCATAAGCGCCGACAGGGCGATTATGTCCGCGTCAACTTCCACCGCCTTATGTATTATCTCCTCCCTTGATACGTCCTTCCCCAGGTCGTATACATTGAATCCGTAATTCTTAAGCATCAAAGAAACCAGATTCTTACCTATGTCATGAATATCTCCCTTAACGGTAGCAATCACTATCGTGGCGGTCGGCCCTCCCTCATCCGAATCCTTAAGGAAAGGCTCAAGATATTCGATGGACATCCTCATTGTTTCGGCGCTTGCTATAAGCTGCGGCAGAAAATACCTGCCATCCTCAAAAAGCTTTCCGACTTCGTTTATTGCCGGTAAAAGGCTGTTATCAAGTATATCCCTTGCTTCAAGGCCCGAATCAAGCGCCTGCTTTGTGAGGTTTACTATATTTTTTTTGTTTCCGTTAAGGACCGACTTTTTAATATCATCACGGCCGTCCTCAACGCCTTCACTCTGCTTTTTTTTTATTTCCTTTCCCGATATTTTGTTTACTGACTTATCGTTTTCATTGCCCGGCATGTCATTTTTAATGCTGATGGTTCCCATCGGTGCCATATCCGGGTATTTTTCTCTGAGAAAGCTTATATAATCGATATATCTTACATCCGCATCCGGTTTGTTAAGCAGCATGTCAACCGCAAGTGCACCCGCAACCAGCTGATGCTGTGACGGGTTTGATATCGCCATTGTAAGTCCGCTCTGGATCGCAAGGTTCAAAAATGCTGAATTTACATTTGCCCTTTCCGGTAATCCAAATGAAATATTTGAAAGCCCTATGATCGTAGGAAGCTTAAGCTCATCCTTGCAATACCTTATGGTCTCAAGCGTTTCGATGGCAGCCTTTTTGTTTGCTCCGACGGTTGCAACCAAACCGTCCACTATTATATTGTTTCGCGGTATCCCAAGCTCTGCAGCTTTTTTCAGTATTTTGTCTATTATATCCTTTTTTTCATCAAGCGATGCGGGCAGTCCTTCATCCGATAACGGAAGCAATATGAACATTGCCCCGTATTTTTTTGCTATCGGAAGCAGTCCTTCAAGCTTGGTTTTTTCATACGATATCGAATTTATAAGAGCCCTTCCGGGATATCTTCTGAGTGCCTGCTCGATGACATCCACATGGCTTGAATCTATGACCAGAGGTAATGATACATGCGTTGTTACTTCTTCTATCGCATTAAGCATTGTCTCCTTTTCGTCAATGCCGCTCATACCTACATTTATGTCAAGGAAGGTTGCTCCGTTTTCGTCCTGTGATACCGCAAAATCATGTATCATCTCAAACGAACCGTTCTTAAGCTCCTCCTGCAGTTTCTTTTTGCCGGTGGGATTTATTCGCTCACCCACTATCATAAAACGGGCATCAAGGTCAAAACAAACGGTGCTTTTTTCCGAAGACAGATATCTTAAGCCTTCGCTCTTTTTAAGGGTTACCGGCTTCATGCCATCGGTTGCTGCCTTAAGCTTACCTATATGCTCCGGAGTCGTTCCGCAGCAACCTCCTATTATTGAAGCGCCGGCATTTATAAGAGGTATCATCTGTTTTGCAAAATCATCCGGTCCGACATCATAAACCGTGTTGCCGTTTTCATCGAGCGCCGGCATTCCCGCATTTGGTTTTGCAATAACGGGAATATCTGCAAGTGAGGCCATTGAAGCTATAACGCTTTCCATTTTATCGGGACCGGTCGAACAATTTGCACCTACTGCAGATGCCCCAAGGCTTTGAAGTACGGAAACTGCCGTTATTCCGTCCGTACCGAACAGCGTCCTGCCATTATCCTCAAAGGTCAGTGAGCATAATACCGGAAGTTCACAGGTTTCCCTTGCAGCTATAAGTGCCGCCCTTGTTTCCTGAAGTGATGTCATTGTCTCAATGACTATAACGTCAGTCCCTGCCTCGACTATAAACCCAAGCTGCTCCTTATATACATTGACAAGATCCTCAAAATCCAGGGTCCCCATCGGCCTTAACTGACGTCCGGTCATTGTAAGGTCGGCAGCTATATATGCGTCAGATCCCGGATGATCAATCAAAAACCTGTCCCTTGCATCCTTTGAAACCCGTACAAGTTCCCTGTTTATCTCACCAATCCTGCCATCAAGGCCGTATTCCGAAAGCTTTAGCCTATTTGCAGTAAACGTGGGAGCAAGTACTATATTGCTTCCGGCATTGAAATATTCAAGCTGAAGGCCGATCATGACCTCCCTGTTATTCAGTATCCATTCTTCCGGACATACACCCTTTGGCATTCCCCTTTTCATAAGGTTCGAACCGGTCGCGCCGTCAAGATATACGATACCACTGCATAATTGTCTGAATTCTTGTACTGTCATACGCTTTTTTAAGTTTAATCAGCTAATATTGTATCATAAATTAACGATATTGTATTATGATTTTCCGAAATTTTTATATCCTTTCGATTCCGATCCCGGTTATCTTTTCAGAATCATCACGGTTTAACTTAAGCTTTGCGTCAAAACGCACATTGTTCTTTGACGTAAATCCCCTTATAACACCCGTCACGCCGTTTAATACAAGATCTTTTAATTCCTTATCCGTCAGTTTATGTCCGTATACGGTTTCTATATTAAAACCGCAACGTCCTTCGTCAGTCTTTGTATGATCCTCACACTCGAAACCGCCTGAAGCCGTCCTTATTATACTCCTGCCGCATATCGGACACTTTAGTTTGAGTGCGCGCTGCCCGGCAGTTTTTGAACCTTCGTTTCCGGATATCGGCCTTAACCTGTCCCTTAGATCTTTTACCGAATTGCTTGATATCATGCGTCCGGTTTCACGCCTTATGTAATCTTCAAATTTCCTACGGTATTCCGCTGCATCAACCGTACCGTTTATTATTCCTTCAAGACCCTTCTCCCAGCTTGCGGTCATCTCGGGGTTCAACAGCGTAGGCGCTGACATGTCCACAACTTCAAATATCATTTCTCCCAGCCTGCTCGGTGTCAGTATCAGGGTTTTCTTATTTTCATTCAGATAACCGATATCAACAAGCTTTTTGATTATCTGTCCCCTTGTTGCCGATGTGCCTATCCCTGTTTTCTTTATCTGCTCGCGCAGTTCCTCATCTTCGATAAGGTTTCCCGCATTCTCCATGGCGAGCATCATTGTTCCAGCAGTATACCTTTTCGGCGGTGATGTCTTTCCTTCCTTTATTTCAAACGATTCAACGCTTAACTTATCTCCCTTTTTCATTGAATCTATATATTTAAGCAGCTTTTCCTTATCACTTACGCTGCCTTCCTGATCATCATCTTCTTCCTTTGACTTTGGAACGCCGGCTATCTCCATATAGCCCTTTTTCTTAAGTACCTTGGCTGATGAAAACAGTTTTTCAGATCCTATGGATACAGTAAGCTTAACTGTAAGGAATTCAGCCGGAGGATAGAATATGCTTAAAAACCGCCTCACAATAATGTCATAAACCTTTTTGTGAAGTTCCGACATGCCTTCAAGTTCCTTTACCTGCCCGGTCGGAATTATCGCATAGTGGTCCGTCACATCGGCATCCTTTACATACTGGCTTTTAATAAGATTCGTATACAGCCTGTTATCGATAATGTTGTTCGTAAAATCCTTACATGGCGCGTAATTCCTGAGACCGTTTAAGTTTTTATGTATTTCACCGGCAACTGCCGTTGTAAGTACCCTCGCATCGGTTCTCGGATATGTCGTCAGCTTGCGCTCATACAGGTCCTGGGCGATATTAAGTGTCTGTGAAGGATTTATCTTGAATCGTTTTGCACATTCTGCTGACAGTTCGGTTATATTGAAAAGAAGCGGTGGTTTTTTCTTTGATGTGCTCTTTTCCACAGAATCAACCACACATTCTTTTCCGGTAAGTTCTTCTATCAGATGCCTTGCATCATCGCCTGATTTAAATCCGTTTTCCTTATAAAGCAGATGGCTGTTTAAATACTTTGAGCCTTCAACTGCTTTCCATTCCGCTCCGATAAGAGCATCAGTCAGGTTTCCTATGACCCTGTAAAACGGTGTTTCCGTAAAATTCCTTATCTCGCGTTCGCGGTACACCACCATGCCGAGCACGCATGTCATTACACGTCCCACCGCGATTGCCGAGTATTTTTTTGTGGCCGCCGCCTCGTTTATTAACTTTCCGTATTTAACAGATAATACCCTCGAAAAGTTGATCCCCAGCGCATAGTCCTCGATAGTCCGCATGATACCCGATTTTCCAAGGTTCTCATACTCACTCATATCCTTGGCGTCACGGATGCCTTTCCTTATCTCGTCATCAGTCTGTGAATCTATCCACACACGCAGTTCCTTCATGCCTTCACGCACACCGCCGAAATTGCGTATGTTCTCCTCAATCGTCTGGCCTTCCTTTCCGGAGTCACCGGCCCAGTATACGGTATCAACATCTTCCCTGTGAAGAAGGCCGTTAACTATACCATACTGCTTGGCAACAGGCTTTAGTACTCCATACTTGTACACTTCCGGCAAAAAAGGCAGGTCTTCAAGCTTCCATGATTTATATTTAATATCATAGTCTTCAGGATACAGCATCCCTACCAGATGACCCACGCACCATGAGATCACGTATTCTTCATTCTCGATATATCCGTCCCGATTACCCTTTACATTAAGCACCCTTGCAAAGTCACGCGCTACCGAGGGCTTCTCGGTGATGATCAGTTTTTTCCCCAAATGACACCCCTTAAAGCTGTGAACCGTCTATCAGCCTTATGTTCTCATTTATCATTGCTTCCTGTTTAAGCTCAAGGTCAAAATCACCCGCCGAGAACAGATAAATATCATTAACATCAAGCTTTGCCTGTTTTACACAGAACATAAGCCATTCATAATCCGCATAATTCATTACCGGATTTTCCCAATTACACAGCGCGACAAGCGTCCTCCCCTGATCATCGGTAGCAACCGTATCAATGGTTCCCACTTTTCCGACCCAGACTCCGCGCTGGTTGTACCTGAAACTTAATTTATCCATATGATTAAGGATATCAAGATATTCGGCACAAACATCCGTAAAGCAGTATGATGTATATGACTTGAAAGTCGGCGTGATGTACCTTGAGTAGAATTTCTCCGGAGGAATCAGCAAAAGCTTTGAATAATTCCTGAATATATACTTGAACCAGAACCTAACGTAAGGATCCGTTATCCTGTATATACCCTTCTGGACGTTTTCATGCCCGGCTGTGTTCACCGAATCGATCTTTTCCACTATCTCAAGTTCTATCAGGTTTTTTATGTAAACCGAAATCTTCGCTCTGCTGAACCCAGTATATTTGTAAATGTCATTAAGCTTGTTCTTTCCCTGTGCAAGAGCTGTAAGTATAGTGTTATATACCGGCGGTTCCCTGAGTTCTGACGGAAGTATATGTTTTCCGTACTCATTAAGCGGAGCGCCGTCCTTAAGCACCAGGCTGCATACATTATCTGCAACGCTTTTTGTGTCATCCCACATTTCCCACAGCATCGGGCTTCCGCCTATTATCGAATAGGCCTCAACACTGCTTTCAAGTTCATAATTCTTAAAATTCCTGGTAAAATCAAGAAATTTCAGGTCATTAAGCCTTATAAGGCCCGATATCTCAAAAGCAAGTTCCTTAAGCTTTTCAACCATAAGGTTTTCTATCCAGTAAACGGATGATGAACTTAAAATGAACATAACGGGCTGATCACCTAGTTTGTTATGCGCGCCCCTTACCACAACCTCCATGAACTCATTTCCGGATTTGATGATATTCTGGAATTCATCAACCACTATCACCCTTTTCCCTTCCTCGGAAGGCCTTGATAATATGGTTGATATGATGCCCGAATAACCTTCGCCCGGTTCGACGCCTTTGGGAAGGTCGTCCCTTAACTCATCCATCCACAGCTTCAGCTGCTCACATTCGGAGCATGATCGCGACAGATAGTAAAAGTGATCTTTTCCTTTTAAGAAATCCTTTATGAGCGTTTCACGTCCGCTGTATCTGTCACCGTACAGTACTACTATCTGGTTGTCCTCACGGTTATAATAATTCTGTAAAGTCTTAAGCTCCGTATTACGCTTAAATGCCATTTTAACCCCCAAATTGCCTATTTGGCCTGAATATAACCCTTTGCCTTCAATAATTCAGCACAAAGTATGCCGCCTCCGGCTGCACCTCTTACCGTATTGTGTGACAGGCCGACAAATTTAAAATCGAACAATGTATCTTCTCTTAAACGGCCTATGGATATTCCCATTCCGTTTTCATAATCAACATCAAGCGTTACCTGCGGACGATTGTCATCCTCAAGATATTGTATGAACTGTTTCGGGGCGCTCGGAAGTAAAAGCTCCTGCGGAACACCGGAATAGCTCCTGATCTTTTTGATAAGCTGTTCTTTTGTCGGCTTCTTGTTAAACCTTATGAATACAGCGGCTGTATGACCGTTTAATACCGGAACCCTTATACACTGTGTTGTTATAAGGGGAGAATCAGCCTTCTTTATCGTGCCGTCAACCACCTTTCCGAGTATCTTAAGCGGTTCCTGCTCACTTTTCTCCTCTTCGCCTCCGATGTAGGGTATCACGTTTCCTTCCATCTCGGGCCAGTCTTTAAATGTCTTGCCCGCACCCGAGATCGCCTGATATGTGGTCGCCACAACTTCAACAGGTTCAAATTCCTTCCATGCCGCAAGAACCGGGGTATAACTCTGTATCGAGCAGTTGGGCTTGACGGCGATGAATCCCCTTTTTGTATTAAGCCTCTTTTTCTGAGCTTCTATTACTTCAATATGTTCGGGATTGATCTCAGGTATTACCATCGGGACATCGGGTGTCCATCGGTGTGCACTGTTGTTAGAGACAACCGGCGTTTCGGTTTTTGCATACTCTTCCTCTATCGCACGTATCTCATCCTTGGTCATGTCAACCGCACTGAATACAAAATCTACCGTTGAGGCAACCTTTTCAACCTCACTTACATTCATCACTACAATATCTTTAACTGCCTCGGGCATAGGTGTAGTCATCTTCCACCTTGAACCAACTGCATCCTCATATCTTTTTCCGGCACTGCGTTCGCTGGCAGCGATGGTAACCACTTCAAACCACGGATGATCCTCAAGCAGCGATATGAACCTCTGCCCAACCATACCCGTTCCGCCAAGGATTCCCACTTTTAATTTTTCACTCATCGTTCATTCCTCCTCTTCTCTGGGTTTTTCTCTTTTAAAAATTCCCTGTTTATATTTATAACTTCTTCCATTGCTTTTTGTCCCGGAGCCCCGATAGTCAAACGCTTTTCGACACATGATTTGAGGCTTACCGCCTCATATATATCTTCATCAAAATCGGGACAAATATCCTGAAGCTCTTTTATTGTAAGTTCATCAATGGATTTATCCTTTTCAATACAGTACAGTACCAGCTTTCCTATGATACCGTGAGCATCCCTGAACGGAACGCCTTTTAGCACCAGATAATCCGCTGCGTCCGTAGCATTTGTAAATCCCTTCATGGCACTTGCAGCCATTATCTCCTTATTGAAACTTACGGTACTTATCATTCCGGTGAATAATTCAAGACAACCCTTTACCGTATCGATCGCATCAAAGACCTGCTCCTTATCCTCCTGCATATCCTTGTTATATGCAAGCGGGATTCCTTTCATCACGGTGAGCAATGATACCAAAGCTCCGTATACCCTTCCTGTCTTTCCGCGTATAAGCTCGGCTATATCGGGATTTTTCTTCTGTGGCATGATCGAACTGCCTGTTGAGT
>JAFZOS010000008.1 GCA_017550535.1 Lachnospiraceae bacterium | reverse complement strand
TCCCGTGATCTCGGTCCCCTGCCTGTTCTTAAACGATACCGCTATTATGGGATCCTGTATCTCTTCAAAGAAACGGACCTTCACCTTTACGGTGAATTCCTCGCCCTTTATTATCGTATTTGTTATCTCACCCGAATCATCATATGCGCAGAAATCCTCAAACTCAGCCAGACCGCTTCCGTACTCGTCCTTATTGGGATTAAGCTGCATATGATCCTTCCACTTATCGCCGCCCTCGACCGCGCTCTTGCCGGTATCGGCCTTTAGATCAAGCTGTCCGACGAGAACCTTTTTGTACATATCGATGATCTCTTTGGGCTCGCCCTCGCCTATCTTTTTTCCCTTCTCAAGCAAAACGACACGGTCGCAGTATTTGCTTACGGAAGATAAGTCATGGCTTACGAAAAGGATCGTTTTGCCCTGTTTCTTGAATTCCTCGAACTTGCGGTAGCATTTGTTCTGGAAGAATACATCGCCGACCGACAGCGCTTCATCTACTATGAGTATCTCGGGATCTATGTTTATCGCGACCGCAAAGGCAAGGCGGACAAACATACCGCTTGAATATGTCTTTACCTTCTGGTTTACGAAATCACCGATATCCGCAAAGTCAAGTATATCCTTAAGCTTTGCATCTATCTCCTCCTCGGAGAATCCGATCATCGTACCGTTAAGATAGATATTCTCAAGTCCGGTAAACTCCATGTTAAAGCCTGCGCCTAGCTCAAGCAGGGCAGATATCCTGCCGTTTATCTTAACTTCACCCGCTGTGGGACTTAAGACGCCGGTTATTATCTTAAGGATCGTCGACTTGCCCGAACCGTTTGTGCCTATTATTCCCACGGTCTCGCCTGTTTTAACCTCAAGATCTACATCGTTTAAGGCATAGTGCTCCCTGTAGTTTATATTCTTTGACAGGTGCAGGGCTTCCTTTAAGCGGTCGCGGTTGCGGTCATAGAGTTTATATGTTTTTGTAAGGTGTTCGACTTTTATCGCATATTCTTCATTCATAAAAATACCTAAAGGACGTCTGCGAAGTGTACTTTCAGGCGCTTGAATACAAGGGCGCCGAGGGCGAAGGTGCAGGCCGTCAGTATCCAGAAATAAGCCGTTGAATAGAAGGTCTCCCAGAAGCCCAGCTTGTCAAATATGGCGCCCCTGTAACCTTCAACTATGTATGTCATCGGATTGAGTTTTATGATAAACCTTATTACCGGCTTATTATCAAGAAGATGCAGGTTCCAGAGTATCGGGGTTGCCCATATACCCACCTGCAGGACAATAGATATTATCTGTCCGAGGTCCCTGAAAAATACGATCAGCGAACAGGTAACATAGCTTAAGCCCAGCACGAACATAAAAAGGCAGAACGAATAGTAAATGAGCTGCAGCGTATAAAGATCCGGAAAATATCCGTAAAATGCGAGCAGGATGAGCGTAAAGCACACGAAAAATATGTGAACGAACAGTGCAGACACTATCTTGATTATCGGAAGGATGCTTATCTTAAAGACAACCTTCTTTACAAGATAATTGTATTCAAGAAGGGCGTTTGTCCCGCCCGATATCGCCTCGGAAAAATAAAACCACGGGACTATGCCCACTATAAGCCACAGAATGTATGGAAGATCCATATCGCCCCTTATATTGGTCGCACGGTTCGGCATTACAACACCGAATATGAACCAGTAAAGAAGGACCGTGATAACGGGTGGTACAAAAGCCCAGAAAATGCCGAAATACGAAGCTGCGTACTTGGTCTTAAAGTCGTTTTTCGCCAGCTTCCAGATAAGCCTCCTGTTCTGATAAAGTTCAACCGGAAGGATGACTATCTTATCGAACATTTTCAGGAAAACAACATAAAATCCCTCCAGAATAACACAGGAGATGATCTTTTTAATGATCTCCTGTGTTTTGTCCGCCAAGGGATTATGATGCAGTATTATATACAGATTAAGTGCCAGCACGGCCGCCGACACGATAGTGATCAGCTTCTTCTTCCGTGACATTAGGACTCCTGATTCTTTATTTTGGCAAATTCAGGCCACTTTGTATCCTTGTCGGATATGATGAGCTCCATGCCATCCTCTATCGGCCAGTTTATGCCAAGTTCGGGATCGTTCCATATGATCCCGCCTTCATCTCCGGGATGATAGAAATCGGTGCATTTATATGTAAATTCGGCGTAATCGGAAAGTACAAGGAAACCATGGGCAAAATTCTTCGGTATGAAGAACATCTTTTTATTCTCTTCGGACAGCAGTACACCGTACCACTGTCCGTATGTTTTTGAACCCGGCCTCATGTCAACGACAACGTCAAACACTTCACCCTTTATCACCCTGACAAGCTTGTCCTGGGGATGGTTTATCTGAAAATGAAGCCCGCGCAGCACTCCCTTTTTGGATGCCGACTGATTGTCCTGAACAAAGTTAAGATCGATCCCGGCCTCCTTAAAATCGTTATAGTTGTAGGTCTCCATAAAGTAGCCGCGCTTGTCTCCGAAGACTGCGGGGGTGATGACCTTAAGACCTTCGATATTGCATGTTTCGACAGTTATTTTGCCCATAGTTTTTATATCCTTTTGAAATATTTAGTACCCGAGGTAGCTTTGGTTCATGTCACAATTACCGGGTATACCATCAACATGACCCTTTGACGTATACTGCCAGATATCGTAACGGCCCGAGTATGTGGGACCGCCTGCGTTATACTGCGCAAGCCATATCTTGCAGCCCGACAGTGCGGAGGCATTTATCTTCTCCGTGAACCATGTCTTATTCGCATATACACCGGGTGTGTAGCCCGCTGACTTGATCGTCGAGCAGAATGCCTTGATTATCGCGGTCCTCTCGGATGCAGACATCGAATTGTATCCTGGCCTTGAACTGTTTTCACAGTCAATGAATATCGGATAATTGATACCGTATCCCGAGCACAGCGCCGCGCACATACTTGCTTCTTCAACCGCCTCGGTCTCATTAAGAGCCGTAGTGAAGAAGTATACACCGACCTTAAGTCCCGCTGCCTTTGCACCCTTGATATGAGATGTAAAGTACGGATCCTGGATAAGAGCACCAGTGCTCGCACCACGGTAACCGCAGCGGATGATAACGAAGTTCACACCGGAAGCCTTAACGGATGACCAGTTGATGTTCGGCTGGTACTTGGATACATCGATTCCCAATGTTCCCGTGCCGTTTGAAAGCACTCCGTCCGAACCGAAGCTGTACTTGATGCCCTGGATGACCTGATCTCCGGTCACATATGTGTGGTCACTCCTGTAGTAATACGTCCTTCCGTCTATGTTCTGCCATCCTGTGTACAGGTAGCCTTCCTGTTTACGATAATATGTCGTGAAGTTTCCGCTCTTGTAATCCCCGTAAGTGGCCAGCCTGTAACTGTCCATATCCTTTACATAAAGGGGATTCTTATTAGCATCATATAACTGTGCGTCTGAACTGTATTTATCGTCCAAAGATGCAGCCTTTACGGTGATATCCATTGTTGTACTCTTCGTGGAATCGCCGTCCTTGCACGATGCCGTAAGTGTTACCTTTCCTTCACTGTTACCGGTTATCTGGCAGCTGTTATCGCCTTTATCCTTAAGCGTTACTATATTGCTGTCACTTACGTTCCATGACACTGTTTCGGAACAGGTCGCTTTAATGGTTATGCTTGATCCTATTTCAACCGAATTAGGACCGGATATTGAAATATCGACTGTATCATCAAGCACCAGATCAACAGCCTTTTTCTCAACTGTTATGGTCACAGTATGGGTGGAATCACCGCCTTTAGCCGTAATATCAACCGTACCTTCCGCCTTACCTGTTACGGTACAGCTGTTACCGCTTGCGGATATCTCGACAATACCGTCTTTTGATGTCGTCCATGAATCAACGGTACCGCTTTCAGGATCGACATTAAGTGTTATGCTCTCACCGACAGTAACCTTGGAAGAGCCTTTTATCTCGAATTTTAAGACCGGAACACTTATATCCTCAGCTGCAACCGTATATCCCAGCTGCAGGTTCAATCCGAATAACGAGCCTTTTGAAACCTTCTTCTTTGAACTGTTCCCGAGTCTGTTGAGTGCAGTGAGCAGTCCGTTTTCCTTCTTAACCTTTGCAGCAGTCTTTGTAAGATCCGGTGTTGCCTCAATATATTCCTCACCGTTTGCCGTCTTGGTTGATTCTACCCATTCAACGGTGTCCTGAGGTGCCGTACCGGTTTCAACATCGGCCGCCTGATTTCCGTTGGGATCCTCGAGGGCTACGTTTACTTCCTTCTCGGATTTGATCTCATCCTTTATGTTTGCGATGACCTTGTATTCGATGGTCGCTTTTACGGATACCAGCTGCCTGTCCTGAGGCAGAATATAATCCGATAAAGAATCACTCGGGTTCAGCGTAACTCCGTAATCTCCGGCCGCTATGTCCGATATATATATTGTGCCGTCCCTGTCATCGTCCTCGTAAACTTCACCGTCTCCGCCTCCGTCTTCGCCTTCCTCGGTAACGGTAACACTCCACGAAACATCTTTTACAAGGGTGTCATCTTCATCCACCAGCTTTATCTTGAGGTCCTTCTCGACAGATGACATTTCAAGTGACAATACCTTGGCGACGGTTGTTTCGGGTTCTTCCATCGCCTCCGGAAGTGATTCCTCTGTCACCGATGCCGTTACAGCCTGATAAGAATCATCCTCGCTGTATTTATTAAGGCTTGCAATAGCCGATGCCTTATTCTGTTCACCCTGATAATTGGCATAAACGGCTGATGTCATAATGCCCGTAATGAAGATCACTAGGGCCATCGCAGCCATAGTCCACTGAAGCGGGGTTATATTTTTTATCTTAAGGCCGAGTTCCTTTTTCTTCTCCTTAAAATAGCTGATCCTCTCAGCTTTCTTTACGGTCTCCTCATCCTTCCAGTCAGCTGACCTGCGCCTGAAATCACTGCCGTTTTCCTTCCTGTCGAATATAGTATTTAATGCAGATTCTTTATCGGCTGCGCCGTACTCCTTTACTGCTTTGCTCCTGCTCCTGCGCTTTGCAGCCTTTTCATCCTGAACCTTACCGGGCTTGGCAGCATCCCGCTTTGTTCCTTTTTGTGAAGCGGTTTTCTTTCCCGATTTCGAAGATGATTTGGTACCTGATTTTACAGGCGTCTTGTTATCAGCTTTATCCGCGGACTTTGTACTGCGGGATTTTTTAGGTTTACCTGCCATCGCCGCAGCTGTTTTTTCATCCTCAACCTCCTCGGAACGTATAACAACCTTGTCTGGATCCTTTAGTTTTGACCTTCCCTTTCTGCTGCTCTTTCCCGCTGCTTTTTCGGTATTTTTCTCAATATCTCTCTCTGCGTTCTTCTCAGCATTCTTTTCAGCGTTTTTCTCGACGCGTTTTTCCGCTTTCTTCTCAGTACTGTTTCCGGTATTCTTTCCGGTACCCTTCTTCGAACGCTTTGATGATTTTACAGGTTTTTCCCCGTTTTCTTCAGGCATCATAAATTCGGAAACATCATCTGTTTCCTTACTGTCAATTGCCTTTTTTACGGATTCTTCACCTGTTTTCTGCCTGGATTTTGATTTTGACTTTGACTTCTTCTTTTTGCTGTCATCCGCAATTGCCGCCAGTTTATCGTTATCTTCACGCTCGGTAATTTCCTTTACGGTCTGAGCCTTAATGGCAGCTTCAAGATCACGTTCTTTAACGATCCGGTCGATATTAGCCTTCTCTATTGATTCTATTTCCTGCCTGATATTCTTAAGCTCGGCAGTGTCTCCGAAATGTATATCAAGCTTGGGAATCTCAAATGTATCTCCAAGCACGGTGTCGGCAGGAAGATTTTCCTCACCTTCCTCCTTCAGTGCATCACTGACAACCTGCATGGCGCTTTTAAGAAACTCATCCTGATTGCCGGCGGCTTCACTTATGATCTTATCCTCCAGCCTGTCAAGTCCCTTATCTTCCGGACTGCGAAAGTTGCCTGTACTTACCCAGTTGCTGTTGCCAAGTTCATTTAACTTGGCATTAAGCGACTTTTTCTTCGAGGGCTTGCTTTCCGACTTTATCTCCTTAAGGTCGGGATCGGCTGGCGCTTTGACATCTTTTGGATCAACTGCCCACTTCTCATCAACATCCGGAGCTTTCCGCTCACTTTTTTCCTTTTTGCTCTTTTTTGCTGCCGCTTTTTCATTGGCTTCCTTGTTGATCTTATACTCGTTCCAGTCAACAGGCGTGCACGTGACAGCTTTTTTACCGCTTAAATTTTCCTTGTTGTCCTTCATAACTATCCCCTTATTTTTCCCCTATAAACCAAATACTCCTATAATCCGTTTGCAACATCCACAAGATAACGTCCGTATTCCGTCTTCATAAGCGGCTCGGCCAGCTTAAGTAACTGTTCCTTTGTTATAAAGCCCCTCCTGAATGCGATCTCCTCAATACAGGATACGTACATCCCCTGCCTTTTCTGTATGGAGCTTACAAAATCAGCCGCCGCCAGCAGCATATCGTGACTGCCGGTATCGAGCCATGCAAATCCCCGTCCCAGTGTTTCCACATGCAGCTGTCCGCGTGAAAGATACTCGTTATTTATACTCGTTATCTCAATCTCGCCCCTTGCAGACGGTTTAACATTCTTCGCGATATCGACAACATCGTTGTCATAGAAATATAACCCCGGTACCGCATAATTTGACTTGGGGTTCTCGGGTTTTTCCTCGATCGATACGGCCATACCGTTTTCATCTATCTCGACAACACCATATTCCCTCGGATCCCTTACATAATATCCAAAGATGGTTGCGCCCTTATCCCTTTCGGCAACCTTTCGAAGGAGCCCCGAAAAACTCTGTCCGTAAAAAATATTATCGCCGAGTATCAGGGCAACATTGTCGCTTCCGATAAAATCAGCGCCTATTATGAAAGCATCGGCCAGGCCCCTCGGGTATTCCTGAACCGCATATTCCATCTTAAGCCCCAGCTGGCTGCCGTCACCGAACAGTTCCTCAAACATGGGCAGATCCCTGGGGGTTGATATAAGCAGTATCTCCCTTATGCCCGCAAGCATAAGTATCGACAGCGGATAGTATATCATCGGCTTGTCGTATACCGGCATCATCTGTTTTGACACCGCCTTTGTCAGTGGATATAGCCTTGTACCGGAGCCTCCGGCAAGAATGATCCCTTTCATAAAAAACCTTTCTTTAACGATTTAAGATGTTTTATACATGGTGCGGTAGTAATTCTGATAGTCACCGCTCGTAACGTTTTTCATCCAGTCCTCGTGCTCAAAATACCACTTGATAGTAAGCTTTATGCCTTCCTTAAACATGGTCTCGGGTTCCCATCCTATCTCAGCCTTGATCTTATCGGGTGCGATCGCATACCTGCGGTCATGGCCCTTCCTGTCTTCAACATATGTGATAAGATCCTTTGAAACATTGGCCTTTCTGGGGTCCGAATCAGGAAGCATTTCCTGCAGGGTTTCCAATATTATGTTAACTATTTCTATATTCTGCTTCTCATTGTGACCGCCGACATTGTATGTTTCAAACAGCCTTCCCTTTTCCTGGACCATATCTATCGCCTTGGCATGATCCTCAACATACAGCCAGTCCCTTACGTTCTTTCCGTCACCGTAAACCGGAAGCTTCCTTCCGTTTAATGCGTTGTTTATGATGAGTGGTATAAGCTTTTCCGGAAACTGATACGGTCCGTAATTGTTCGAACAGTTCGTAATGTTTGCCGGAAACTTATATGTATCCATATAGGCCTTTACAAGCATATCCGAAGAAGCCTTGCTGGCCGAATACGGACTGTGCGGCGAATACGGTGTGGTTTCGTAAAAGTATCCTCCGTCCTCGGAAAGCGAACCGTACACTTCATCGGTGGACACATGAAGGAACCTCTTCCCCTCTTTGAATCCTCCGTCCTTAAGTTCCCATGCGGCTTTTGCGCAATTAAGCATAACCGCCGTACCCAAAACATTCGTCTGCACAAATACTTCCGGGTTCTTAATGCTCCTGTCCACGTGACTCTCGGCGGCAAAATGCACAACCCTGTCTATATCGTTTTCCTCAAATATCTTCGCTATCGCATCCTTATCGCATATGTCAGCTTTTATGAAGGTATAATTATCCCTTCCGCTTACTTCCTTTAAGTTTTCAAGGTTGCCCGCATAAGTCAGCGCATCCACGTTAATGATGCGTATATCATCACCGTACTTTTTAAACATGTAGTGGATATAATTTGAGCCTATAAAGCCCGCGCCGCCTGTTACCAGATAAGTCCTCATCACACAATCCCCCTATTTAAGCACATAGCTAATAGGATTATATCATTAAATGCCCGCAATATCAAATTTTAACTCACTCATGGGAATGTCGGTGTCAACAAGAACCCCTTTGGGATCATACATGGGATGTACCATTATCTCGACCGTATTACTGTTAACGAACCGCTCCATCGCAGGCGTCATGCCCCTCGCGCGGTCACCGGCGCGTAAAGGATCGAGTGAAAAATACCCCATCCAGTCCTTATATGAGCCGAAGCGATCGGATGTATGTGCCGCCAGATGTCTGACGGAAGAATTGTATAAAACCTTATATGCATTATTAAACAGGCTTCCTCCCCTGTAAAGGTTACGTGAAAGCCTGATATAATCAAAACCGTATTTTTTCGACAGCTGCTTCAGCGCCCTGTAAACCGGATAATTCGTGTGGACATGATGATGAGAATCAATATGGAGCGTTTTAAAGCCCAGCTCAAGGAACAGGCTTATCTGCGCATCAAATTCATCCCTTATCTGATCAACGGACTGCTCATCCATGTACAGCCTGTATTTTGTATTATGATAGAATGCCTGATTAAAGCTTCCGTCAGGTGCACAAATGAGGGGATTGCTGCGAATACCCGAAGTAAGCGGCATGCCTTCCGTAATGTTCAGGTGCACACCTACCCTGTCTGCAAATCCGTTCTTTTGGGCAAGGTCATAAGCCTCATGCGCTCCGGGCATATTTGCCATGAGCGTGGTACCTGTTACATATCCGTTTTCAAAAGCTTCGCATATCGCCCTGTTGATCTCACTGTTTTTTCCGAAATCATCGGCATTGACGATAAGTCCCATATCACAGTCTCCAGTACCTGTAGCCGGCCGCCGTTACTTCCGCCCTGCCAAGGACGGATTTTATATCGATGATGACCTTCTGCGAATTGTCGCATTTCTTAAAGAATTCATCCCAGCCGGCAAGGCTCATCGCCCTGTATTTTTCATGTGCTACAGCGATCACGATGCAGTCGGCATCGTATGCTTCCTTTATGTCGGACAGCTTAAGACCGTAGCTTTTCTTAACCTCCGATGCATCGGCCTCAGGATCGACAAGAACCGGCTGTATCTTATACTGTTCCAGATGCCTTACGATCTCAATGACTTTGGAATTACGGACATCGGGACAGTTCTCCTTGAAGGTCACTCCGAAGAACACCACCTTAGCCTGCCTTACCTGTTTGTTTGCAAGGACAAGCTGTTTTATTATGTTATCGCCGACAAAACCCGGCATATCATCATTTATCTGGCGCCCCGAAGATATAAGCCGCGAATGGTATCCGAGCTTCTCCGCCTCATAAATAAAATAATACGGATCAACACCGATACAGTGCCCGCCTACGAGTCCCGGCCTGAAACCCAACGCATTCCACTTAGTGTCCATTGCATCGATGACTTCGCTCGTATCTATTCCCATCTTATCAAACGCCATTGCCAGCTCGTTAATGAATGCTATGTTGATATCCCTTTGCGAATTTTCGACCACCTTTGCAGCCTCGGCAACCTTGATGCTGCCCGCACGATGCACGCCTGCCTCAATTACGAGCTCATATACCTTTGCTATTTCATCAAGAGTTTCCTCATCCATTCCGGATACGATCTTTTTGATATTCTCAAGACGATGTTTTTTATCGCCGGGGTTTATCCGCTCAGGCGAATAACCGACCTTGAAATCCACGCCGCACTTAAGTCCGGATTCCTTCTCAAGGATGGGAACACAGATATCCTCTGTAACGCCCGGATAAACGGTTGATTCATACACGACTATGGAGCCCCTTGTCAGGTTTTTGCCCAACAGTGCGCTGGCCGATTCTACCGGATGAAGGTCGGGTGTCTTATCAAGGTTTATCGGGGTCGGCACCGCAACTATATGAAACTTTGCTTCCTTAAGTTTTGCCGGATCGGAAGTGAACTCAACCGTTGTATTCCGTATCGCATCGTCACCGACTTCCTTTGTCGGATCGATCCCCTGCCTGTATTTTTCTATCTTTTCCGAATTCAGATCAAAGCCTATGACCTTAACCTTTTTTGCAAATGCGACCGCTATCGGCATACCTACATACCCGAGTCCCGTAAGAGCTATCTTCTCATCTCCCGATACGATCTTCTCATATAATCCCATTTATGCCGCTCCTGTTATTTGAAATGTTTTGCATTGTGGTCTATACTATCTACGGATTTATATGATAACACATTTGAACTGTTTATGAAACCGGAGTTTGTTTATGCTCAAAAAGGCAGAACGCTATTACCCTTATATACTCATAGCACTCGGAGCACTCATGCTTCTCATAAGGTGTTTCTACAGCTTCTGCTGGTCTGATGAGACATTCTATTTCTCTACCACTCACCGGTTTTACGTTGGCGATGACATATTCAGGGACGAATGGTTTCCTACACAGTTATCATCCCTTATACTTCTGCCCTTTTATGCTGCCTATATGGCGATCACGGGTACCAACACCGGTATTATCCTTTACTTTCGCATACTGTTTGTAATAATGAGCACCGTAAATGCAACCGTTATGTTTAACATCTTAAAGCGCCATGCCGCGGTACTTACCGCGCTTATCTGTTCGCTGTGCCTTTTATTCTACACTCACTTAAACATCGCGACATTGTCTTATTACACCCTGTCGGTCCAGATGTTTTTGATGTCAATGCTGCTTATATATCATTACTATCTCAGCCTTAAAAAACGGCATCTGGTTTATTCCGGCATACTGTTTTCATTAAGTGTATTAAGCCTGCCAACCCTGTCAGCAGCTTATTTTGCGGTGCTTTTGATCCTGCTTATCCTGATAGCAGCCCCTAAACTTATAAAGCTTAATACGGATCGATCTGCAGCACTTTTAAATGCCCGTCTTAAGGATATAGTGTTTTACACCCTGGCAGGCATCGCCATACCCGCCGCATTGTTCATCATCTATCTTCTCCTGACCGTTCCGATCGCGGATTTTATCGGCGGCATCCCGTATGTGTTAAGCGACGAGGAAC
>JAFZOS010000070.1 GCA_017550535.1 Lachnospiraceae bacterium | reverse complement strand
ATGATACCTGCGGTAAACACAAGGTTTGAAACTATCCACGCATACCTTGCCGCAAGCGGCGGCAGGAATGTATACGGAATTAAAAGCATCAAAAGCGATGGAAACTGATTCGCTTCCATCTGAAGGTAGTATTCCCTGAACACCGACGCATCCGGATAGGTCCCCGGATGCATCGATTCATCATAAGGATTCATTTTAAGTGTAAACGCTTTGGCTGCATCCCACTGAAAATCCTGACTGAACAGGACGGCATTTCTTACGCCCTGAACAAGCGATACAAGAGCCATCAGCGCAAGCACGATAATGACTGCGTACCTTACGGATTTCTTATTCCACAGCCCTTTAAAAAATCCATCCATTACTTAATAGCGGAAATGACCGCATCCTTAAGTTCGGTTAGCTTACTGTCGGCATCCTCAAGGCTGTCGCCCTTTATGCCCATATAAAACTTGATCTTCGGCTCCGTACCCGAAGGCCTTGCACAGCACCATGAATCGTTTTCAAGTTCAAAATACAGTACGTTTGACTCCGGAAGCCCGGTCTCAGACTTACTGCCCGTTGCCATATCGATGACTTCGTTTTTCTTGTAATCCCTGAACTGCTTAACCTTAAGGCCGGCAAATTCCCTGGGAGGATTGCTGCGCAGCCTGTCCATTATATCCTGTATCTCCTTTGCGCCCTCGATACCCTTCATAGTAAGGGTGTGGATGCCTTCCTTGAAGAAGCCGTACTTCTTATAGATATTTATCATCTGATCCCATACGGTAATGCCCTTGCTCTTACAGTATGCCGCCACTTCGCACAGGCACATAACGGCAACGATCGCATCCTTATCCCTTGCATGGGTTCCGGCAAGGCAGCCGTAGCTTTCCTCAAGTCCGAACACATAGTTGTTTGTGTGATTCTCCTCAAACCACTTGATCTGCTCGCCTATGTACTTAAATCCGGTGAGCACCTCGATAAGCTTTACATTGTATGCTTCACACATCGGGTCTGCAAGGTTTGTCGTAACGATAGTCTTAACAAGCGCCGGATCCTTGGGCATCGTACCGGTCGCGGCGCGCTCCCTTAAGATGTACTCGGCGATGAGCATGCCCGACATATTACCCGTAAACGGAATGTATTCGCCGCTCGCCGTATCCTTAGCATAGATTCCCAGCCTGTCGGCATCGGGATCCGTTGCGAGCACGATATCCGCATCCTTTTCCTTTGCGAGCTTAAGTGCAAGCGTAAAGGCTTTCGGATCCTCGGGATTTGGATATTCAAGCGTCGTAAAGTTCGGATCCGGCAGCTCCTGCTCGGGAACCACGAACACCTGCTTAAATCCGAGCTCCGAAAGGATACGCCTTACGGGAAGGTTTCCCGTTCCGTTAAACGGCGTATATACGATCTTTATTTCATCGGCCATCGCCTTAATGACCTCGGGATGGATGATCTGCTTTTTAAGCTCCTCCATGTAAGGATCGTCGATATCCTTATCTATGGGATTGTAAAGCCCCGCCTTTACGGCAGCGTCCTTATCCATCGTCTTAACGTCATTGTAATCGGTGACCGCCTTAACCTCGTTTATGATATCAACGTCCCTGGGTGAGGTGATCTGCGCTCCGTCTTCCCAGTATGCCTTGTAACCGTTGTATTCCGGAGGATTGTGGCTTGCCGTTACCATTATTCCCGCCGTGCAGTGAAGCTTCCTTACCGCATACGAAAGCTCGGGAGTGGGACGCAGCGATGTGAACACATATGCCTTTATGCCGTTTGCGTTAAGGCACAGCGCCGCTTCATCCGCAAACTCCGGAGACATGCGCCTTGAATCATAGGAGATCGCAACTCCCTTGTCCTGTGCGCCCTGCTTTATGATATAGTTGGCCAGTCCCTGGGTAGCCCTGCGCACGGTATAAACGTTCATCCTGTTGGTTCCGGCACCTATGATGCCGCGAAGGCCGCCGGTACCGAACTCAAGGTCCTTGTAGAACCTCTCCTTTATCTCCGCATCGTCACCTTCGATGGCTTTAAGCTCCGCCTTTGTGGCATCATCGAAGTATGCATCCTCTTTCCAGTAGTTGTACTGTTCCATGTAACCCATGTTCATGCCTCCTTTACTTACATATATATGATTCACGGAGTGCTCCGTGCT
>JAFZOS010000069.1 GCA_017550535.1 Lachnospiraceae bacterium | reverse complement strand
TGGCAGAAGTACTGGAAGTATGAGAGCGGTACAGTTACCCTTTCAGCTACAGATGCCAAGAGCCGTGCAGCAGCAGCTAAGACAAGCACCATCGTTCTTCCTAAGGTTGACACAGACGGTGCTCTCATAGGTGACTTCGAGTACTCACTCCCTGTAACCTATTTAAAGCCCACACTTAAGCTTTCAAGCAAGAGTGGTACGGTTTATACAAATAACAGTGCTGATCAGACAGTTACAACTCAGGTTCTGATGCTTGCAAGCTCAGGCCTGTATGAGCCTCTTGATCTTTCGAGCTTTGATTCTGCAACTACACTCTTCGCATTAGCAAAGGGTGGCCCGGCTACAGCTGAGGTCAGCGCTACTGACGCAGCTACAGGTGTTATCGAAGTAACGACCAAGGCAACAACAAGCGGAACATTCAGCATCAAGCTTGACAACTGGAGTGAGGCAATACCTCTTAAGTATGCTGTTAAGGCAGTAGCTAAGGATACTCTCACAGTTTCTGCTCCGACAGTGACTCTTAACTCAAGCATAGCTGACGGTACGGGAGCTGATGTTGATGTGCTGGTATGCTTAAACGGCGAGCCTGTTGACCTGACAGATACTTCAATTACGGTTACACCTTCCAAGAACTTTGCAAGCGGTAATTTCGATTATGATCTTAGAACAGACGGTGTTGCCAAGTTCAGCTACAAGTCAGACGGAGCACCCGTAGCAGGTAAGTACTCACTTACATTTGTAAAGGGTAAGGCTAAAGCAGCCATAACTATAGTAGTAAACGGCAAGCCTCTTGCAAACGCAGTTAAATACAAGATCAATACAAAGCTTAATGTTACTACAGGCCAGAAGATGGTAATCACACCTACCCTCGTGGGCGTTGCCGGTCCTATAACGGATGCTAAGATTGATAACGCTTCGTCTAAGTTCGAGGCAAGCTATAATGAAGCCCGCAACCAGATCATCGTAGGTGTTAAGAGCGGCGAGACAGTACCGGTAAGCAAGGCCAACACTGAGGTTATCACAGTAACCGCAGGCGGAATTGAATGTCCTGTAACTGTTAAGTTCGCAACAGTATCAAGTAAGATTGCTGTTAAGATCGCAAAGGTTACACTTCCTCTTGCTAAGCTTTCAGCAGGCACAGCAGAAGGCGAGACCAACGTCTTAGCTACCTACAAGATAGGTAAGAAGACCTTCACGATCGATCCTGTCAGCTATCAGTTCATGGATGGCAAGACAGCAGCAAGTGAGGATTCAGAGAATCCCGGCTGGTACAAGATCAATGCTTCAGGCGTTCGTGTACATTATGACCAGACGACAGGCAAGATCGAGGTAGTATCTTTAAGCGGAGCACAGAAGGCAGGTGCGGTAGTAGTTAACCTTACCTTCAATGGCGGCGTTACAGTGAAGGCTAAAGTGCCTGTAACATTAAAGAAGTAATAAAGGGAACCGATCCCTGATAAAAGAAACACACAGCCGTAGGAGGGAACTCCGAACGGACTGATAGGCTACAAAAACGGGGAACCCGCCGGAGCTGCTCCGGTGGGTTCCCAATTTTAAAGAGGTAAAAATGCATTCAAGAACAATGGCGTTGGGAAATCAGATAAGGCGGCTGAGGATACAGGGAGGCTATACGCAGCAGGAGCTTGCGGACCGCCTTCATGTGACCAAGGCGATGATCAGTGCCTACGAGCAGGATAAGCGGGCACCTTCATATACCAAGCTTATCGAGCTGGCGCTGCTGTTTAATGTTTCAACGGATTATCTGTTGGGTGTCAGTACAGGTTCATCACTTGATCTGTCCGGCCTTACAAAGGACGAGCAGCTGGCCGTGATAAGCCTGGTACAGACGATGAAATAAAATCCATATGTCAAGGCCACGGGGACGGTTCTTTTGGCACGTTAAAGCATCATGCCAAAAGAACCGTCCCCGTGGCCTTTTTTACTGCCTCTTGACCATATACTTCCAAAGAAGTATAATAACATTAGAAATACGTCAAAGGAAGTATATGAATGGTATGATCTTATATCACGGTTCTGATGTTATGATTAAAAGGCCTCTGTTTGGCCATGGAAGTATGAATAATGATTATGGACAGGGATTCTACTGCACTGCGGATATTGAACTTGCAAGGGAGTGGGCATGCAAGGACGATCGTGGAGGATTTGTCAACACATACAGGTTGAACACCGAGGACTTACGTGTCTTCGAACTTAATAAAAGGAGTATTATCGAATGGCTCGCGATCCTGCTTAAGAACAGAAAAATAAGGTATTCAAGTCCGGTTGAAAAGATGACTGCCGAGTATCTGATGGAGCATTATATGCCGGATGTTACGGGATATGATGTCATTACGGGATACAGGGCGGATGATTCTTATTTTTCTTTTGCAAGGGCATTTTTGTCAAACACCATTACCATACAGCAACTGGCAGGTGCCATGAAACTGGGGGAATTAGGGATGCAGGTATTTATAAAAAGTAAAGCGGCTTTTGAACACCTGTCATTTGTGGAAGCTGAAATGGTTTCGGGCGATGTTTATTATTTAAAAAGGATTGATAGAGATGTAAGTGCCAGGGAGGCATTTGACAGGATGCTTGAGGAAGGCGTAACGGAAGGAATTTTCGCAAGGGACATTTTGAGGGAGGAGCCGGATATTCATGAACTATGCTTATAGGGAATGTTACTTAAATGATGCAATGCGAAACCTTGGTGAGATGACAGAATATGCGCATGATGCATGTAATATTAATCCTGAAAAGGCACTAAGATATTTTGTCATCAGTGGCTATGCAAACAGGTTTGAACAGGGTGATCCCGGTGCGGTATGCGGGCTTTCCGGTACGGAGTTGTTACAGAGGGCTGCGGAAAAATGCGGTGAGGTTAAGGAGTGGCCTCCTGCGATCGTTAAGTATTCCACGGAGGAATATTATTGGATAGGTTATATACTTGCATATTTTCAGTGGTCAATAAACAGGTCGTTCGGAAGTATACTCGATACAGTATCCCCGGATGATCTTTTGAACATGTATCCGGCCCTTCATACTGCATCCGAGGAACGGGCGGTGTCATCGATCGCGGATCTTTACAGGAACCGCACTCAGGCGGGCAGGCTTCAGGAATACAGGAAACGTATGGCCATGACCCAGGCTGAATTGGCAAAGGTTTCAAAGGTAAATATACGTACGTTGCAGCAGTATGAGGCAGGAAGCAAAAGCATTAACAAGGCTGCCGCTGAAACTGTTATAGCGCTTGCATATGCACTTCACTGCAGGCCTGAGGAACTGATTTCGTAAATCACGTTCAGGTAATATTTAACTCCCCCGCACTGGGGAGTTTTTTATTGGCAATATAAGTGTCAATGCCTTATAATATAATATACCAGTACTAGTAAGGAGGTATTTTATATGGGTAAGGCATTTATGAATAAAATGAAGGCATTAAGCCTGATCCTCGTGATCGTTCTGGCGGTTTCGCAGCCGCTCAGTGTACTTGGGGCACAGGCTGATCTCGATACGATCGGAGACGTGCCCGTATCAGGGGAGCTTCCCTACGGACTTGCCGGTATGCCGGATGATTACAGGGTAAGCGCACGGGATATGTATGCAAAGCGCGATCTGGCTGATCACGGTGTACTTAGTGAGTTAAGTGCATTGGAGGCAGGTGTTGATTATGTGGAAGATGAGGTATTATTCCTTGCTGACAGCAGGGAATATGCCGAGGAAGTTGCGGCAGCGTACAATGCGGTGCTTGATTCTTATGAATACGGTATTGCGGTGCTTAAGCTTGACACTGATAAGATAAGCGTTGCGGAAGCTGTTGAGGCCGGAATGGATACCAGGCTTAACCTTCCGCCGGTTGAACCTAACAGTTATAAATATATCATACCTGAAACTGAAGCATCTGATATTAAGGCTGACATAGGAGGCGGGACCGAATCTGAGGTTGCGGACAGGCTGTCATTTTCATCGGTTTATGGAACATATGCGGATGATCCGTTCCTTGATCCTTCAAGTGACAGTTATGAATGGTATCATGAGATGGTAAACACATATCCTGCATGGGGTGTTACCACGGGAAGCAGTGAGGTTACGGTAGCTGTTATAGATTCGGGCGTATCAAATCATGAGGATTTCGGTGACAGGCTCACACGTGCTTCCGTTATCGATGGTGCGAAAGATGATAGTGGACATGGCACCAATGTAGCGGGTATCATCGCGGCAACGCTTGGCAACGGTAAGGGTGGCGCAGGTATAGCCCCTGATGTTAAGCTGCTTTCCGTACCGGTGTTTGGTGGAGAGAATGCAAGTGGTGATGATTTATTAAAGGGTTTACGGTACGTCGGAGGATTTGACAAGGAAACGGGTAAGGATATCGGCGAAAGGAAGGCCGATATCGCAAATATGAGCCTGGGCGGACCTATCTACAGTACTACGGAACAGCAGGTCATAACGGATATCAGAAACAAGGGTGTTACGATCGTGGCGGCAGCGGGAAATGAATATTCCAACTCATTATTTTATCCGGCAGCCTATGAAGGTGTCATCACTGTTGCGGCCATGTCTCCCGACTGGGAGAAGACGGGATTTTCCAATTACGGTTACCATATCGATATAGCTGCGCCGGGAGATACCATGTGGACGGCCCATAACGGTGCGTCACCGGAAAATATTATTACCGTTGATGAGGATACGGCAGTTCACAACGAATACGATGAGATGAGCGGTACTTCACAGGCAACGCCGGTAGTAGCCGGTGCCTGCGCATTGTATATGAGTGCCGTCGGCCATGTTGATCCCGATGAAATGGAAGCGGTGCTTAAAAGGAGTGCCAACAAGGCCTTGTCGCCTCAGATGGGCGCAGGGGTTATCGATCTTGCGAAAATGTTTGAGGTTGACCGCAGTGCGCCTACCATGGAATATACGCTTGAAAACGGCGTTCTTCCATATGAGGGTAAGATAGAATTATTTAATTCAAGCTACATTACAGCAAGCGCCGGAATAAACGGCCTTGGCGGTAAGATAATATATTCCGTTAACGGCAAAGCTCCCGCTGTGTTAAACGGCGAGGTCGTAAACGGGGCGGTTTATTCAGCTCCTATTACTCCTGCAACTTTACTTTCCGAATACGGTATAGCTGCAGGCACGAAGGTTAAGCTTATGGCTGCTGTTGTAAGCGGCATGGGTGTAATGTCGGATATTAAAACGCTCGTATTTATAACAGGCGGACAGGAGCCAAAGAGTCAGGTAAAGGTAAAATCCATTACCCTAAACGAAAAGAGCATAGCACTTAAGGCCGGTATGTCTTCGGGTTCCACCGCGACGCTGGAAGTCGGTGAACTTACCGGTGTTGACGGCAGCGATATAAATGTCATGGATAAACTTTATACATGGACAAGTTCCAATCCCAAGGTCGTAAAAGTGGATAATACCGATTCTTATGCGGTTACACTAACTGCCGTGGGAAAGGGCAGTGCAAAGATAGTATGCAAGCCTGCCGACGGAAGCAAGGCAAGTGCGGTATGTGTGGTAACCGTAACGCAGATGATGGAATCGATAAAGGTAACGGGTCCCGGTTATATCGAAGCCGGAGCATCGGCTGCATATAAGGCATTGCCGTGTCCGTCTACGGTAAACAATAAGGCCGTTGAGTGGGCTGTTGACGAGGATGCACCCGACAGCATAACCATTACTCAAAAGGGTGTTGTTACTGTAGGTAAGGATGTGGCTGTCGGAACAAGGTTTTATGTTATCGCTACGGCAAAGGATGGTTCGGGTACGTCCGGATACTATGAAGTGATCACGGCTGAGAAGGCTACGGCGGTGTGGATGGATCTTGCTGACGATGACTATAGGGAAAGCGGATCGATAGATCCGAAGTATAATCCCAAGAGCGGTTTGCTTACATCGCTGCGTATGTATACGGTAAATACTCCGTTTGAGGAAGAGCCGATCGATGAATCACAGCTTACTTTAAACGGTTTTATAAAAACGAAATCGGAGCCGGACGGTTATTCCGGATATAACCTTGCATGGACATCGAGCAATCCTAATGTTGTATCGGTGGAGGGTGACAGTGAGTCTGATTCCGCGACCATAAAAGCGCACAAGGCAGGTAAGGCAGTTGTTACCTGCAGGGCGATAGACGGAAGCAAAAGGGCTGCGTCAGTCGTGATCAACGTTATCGTTCCCACATCCGGTATCAGGCTATCAAGGGTTAACGATCAGGAATTCATTGCAAAAGGCTGCGGTGCCCAGGCCAAGGCAACACTTGGCGGCCTGTACGGCACGCCTACCATAAAGAATATAACATGGGATTACGAAGTGCTGATCCTTGAGGAAAGCGAAGGTAAAAAAAGATCTGTGCCTGATAAGGATGCCACCGAAGATGCAAAGAAAAATAAGCTTGTATCATTTAAAAACGGTAAGGTAGTTATCGCGAAAGGCTTTGATTATTATGGGATAAACGTGATCGCAAGTACAACTGACGGCACCGGAATAAGCTATAATATGAAGTTTGGAGTGTTAGAGAGGGCAGAACAGCTGTATATTTGTGACAAGTTCTATAATAAGGTAACAGGGACACAGCTCCTGAGTGTTAGTCCTGATAATGATGGTTATCTGTACAGGCTTATTACAGATGACTACAGAAGGTACTCTATGAATGTTACCAGTACCAATCCCGATGTTGCTTCCGCCAAGATAGTAAAGGAAGAAGGGCATGATGAATTGGTGGTAGTCTGCAGGAAGAAGGGCACTGCCAAGATAGTATTTACTGCAAACGACGGTTCAAATATGAAAGCGGTTTTGAATATTAAGGTGAAGTAGCAGGTTTAAACAGGAGAAGGAGGTAGTTTATGGCAGAACTTACACTTACAAAAGATAATTTTGAAGCGGAAGTCCTTAAGTCGGATATACCTGTGCTTGTTGATTTTTGGGCACCGTGGTGCGGTCCCTGCAGGATGGCAGGCCCGCTCATCAGCGAGATCGCACAGGAATATGACGGAAAAATAAAGGTCGGCAAGGTTAACGTCGATGATGAACAGGAGCTTGCCGAGCAGTACGGTGTCATGAGCATACCCATGGTCGCAGGCTTTAAGGATGGCAGGATGACAAACAAGATAGTCGGACTGCGCGGAAAACAGGAGTATATCTCACTGGTAATGTGATCATGAACAAACGTAATTATCAGAAGGAACTTGATAACGTTTTGGAAGGCCTTAAGACAAGGCCTTCCTTGCTTCTGCACAGCTGCTGCGGTCCCTGCAGCTCATATGTGCTTTTATACCTTTGCAGGTTTTTTGATGTAACGGTTTTTTATTACAATCCCAATATCTATCCCGCTGCTGAATACGAAAAGCGATTAAATGAGCAGCTGCGGCTTGTTGCGGCATATAATAAGGATCTGCGAAGGCGGGATGATATGTGGCCGGACCCTGTGCTGCCGGAAGGCGCTCCTGATATAAGGGTAATAAACGGGACATATGATCCGGAGCTGTTTTATAAAACTGTTGAGGGGTATGAGGACGAACCCGAGGGCGGCGAACGCTGTTTTTTATGTTATGAGTTCAGGATGAAGGAGGCAGCACTTGAGGCCAAGAAGGGCGGGTTTGATTATTTCGCCACTACCTTAAGCGTAAGTCCTCATAAGGATGCGGAATGGATAAATGATATCGGTGAGAGGCTCGAAGCCGAGACGGGTGTTAAACACCTGCCTTCCGATTTTAAAAAGCGTGAAGGATATAAACGCTCGATAGAGCTGTCGCGAAAGTACGGCCTGTACAGGCAGGATTACTGCGGATGCGTATACTCGCAAAATGAGTCGGTGGGTACGGTTCCGTTTGACTCATTTAAAGAATGAAAGGAGATCGGTATATGAAGAAAAATGCACTAAGGCATTTGGTGGCAATGTTTATGACACTTGCTCTTCTTTTGACTATGGGATGCAGCGTAAACATAAACATTAACGGGAAGGGCGATAATAAAGCCCCGGCAGATGAGGGAGCTGTGGAAAAGAACGGCAGTGAAAACGGAGATGAAAGCGCCGGTGCACAGCCTTCCATAGACACTTCCGTTATGAAGCCCTGGATAAACAGCAATATCCTCGGACTCGTTACCGATGATGTGACTGCGGATATTAAGGATGATTATTACCTTAATGTAAACCATGATTATCTTCGTGATACAAAACTGCGTCCGGGTCGTGCAGGGGAAGCGCCGTTTTATGAAGCGCTGGAAATAGTGAGGGAAAGGTGTTTTGATATATTAAACGATGAAAGCCTTACGGGCAGGGATGCACAGATGATACAGGATTATTACAGGATGTACCTTGACTGGGATGCGAGGAATGAAGCCGGAGTTGAGCCTTTAAGGCCGTTTATCGAGGAACTTAAGGCGGTAGATGACATTGACGGTATGACGGAATATCTGTTATCCGATGATTGCTACAGGCTTGGGGTTGACTTTGTGCAATTTAATATCGGGTCTAGTGCGGATGATTCTTCGCTGTATGAACTTAAAGTTTTGCCCAGCACCCTGACCCTTGGCGATCCTGCCGAATACAGTGAACTTACGGAAGACGGTAAAAGGAAGAAAGAATACAATGACGGAGTATATTCCTATATGCTTGGCCGCTTTGGTTTTAGTGAGGATGAGACCGGGTGTATCCTTAATGATCTGTATGATTTCGAAGGAAAACTGGCGGGATATGAAATGACCGCACTTGAAAAAAGAGATCCGGATGCATTAAAGAAAAGGATAAATCCCGTGACGATGGATGACCTTAGGAAAATGTCTCCTGATTTTCCATGTGCGGAATATTTTGAAAAATGGGGATTTGGCGATTCTAAGCTCATAAACCTTGCTGAGCCTGAGTGGCTTAAGGGCTTAAACGGTCTTTATAATGAGGATAATCTTGACGGGCTCAGGGCATATTTACTTACGAGGACGCTTAGCACTTATATATCATGTCTGGATGAGGAAGCTTACAGGAAAAAGCAGGAGCTTGACAATGCATATCGCGGTATTAAGGAAAGCAAACCGGATGAGGAGAATGCATATGAGGAAACGAGGAAGATGTTCCCGAACAGCATGGCAAGGATATATGTGGATAGATACATTACCAAAGAAATGCGTGACGAGATAAGGCAATTGTGTCAGGATGCAGCGGATACCTATAAGGAGATGCTTGATGATACCGAATGGCTGTCCGATGAAACAAAGGAACAGGCAAAGTATAAGCTTGAGCATATAACCATAAATGCAATGTATCCCGACAAGTGGGAGGATGACACCATGTTCTTTGTAACTCCCGCTAAAGACGGGGGAAGTTATTTTGAGGCGAAGCTTGACCATGACGAATCGATCATGAAGCGTGAGTTAAGTCATGTAAACGGCAAGGTGGATAAGGATATATGGGGTGTTGATATCCTTGAAACAAATGCATTTTATAGTCAACAGAAAAATTCTATAAACATTATCGCCGGTTTTATGTGCGATGCAACATACAGCTCCGATATGACGATCGAGGAAAAATACGGAGCACTTGGAA
This sequence comes from Lachnospiraceae bacterium, assembly GCA_017550535.1. Lineage (GTDB taxonomy): Bacteria > Bacillota > Clostridia > Lachnospirales > Lachnospiraceae > UBA2868. The sequence goes on along the minus strand of JAFZOS010000069.1, from coordinate 17,257 downwards.
GCGTTATAGGGCACGAGATATCCCATGCTTTTGATACTAACGGCGCCCAGTATGATGCGGACGGCAATGTAAAGGACTGGTGGAGCAGGGATGATTACAATGCTTTCAGGGAACGTGCGGGAAAGCTTGTTGATTATTATGATAAGGTAGTAGCCTTTGATGAGGGGACCCCATATCACGGTCAGATGGTGCAGACTGAGGCCATAGCGGATATGGCGGGCATCAAATGCATGCTTAAGATGGCCGGAAAGATAAAGGATTTTGATTACGATAAGTTTTTCAGGGCTAATGCATATCTGTGGGCAGAGGTTGCAACCCCTGAGGCCATGAAGGCTTCGGTTGTCTCAGATCCCCATCCTCTTAATTATTTAAGGTGCAACGTGACCCTGCAGCAGTATGATGAGTTTTATGATACATACGACATTAAGGAGGGCGATGGCATGTACCTTGCGCCCGGGGATCGTATTGCGGTGTGGTAGGAGATAAATGAAAAAGTCACGGTCAGGGTTTAACTTAATATTGTGCATGTTTGTAAGCGGTGTAATGCTTGTAAACGGTATTATGCTGGTTTCCTGTGCGCGGCCTGCAGCGGTAAGTGTCCCGGGTAAAAGCACCTACGATGATCTGAAGCCTGATTCTGCGACGGATGTGGAAGTGACAGGATCGCAGGAGGATGTTGATACGGCAGTCCCTGAAGAACCGGATGACGGACCGCGACCGGAGGATGATGTCGACAGTGATGTTAGTGATAGATCAGATGATGATCCGGCGGATGAAGAATCAACAGATGATCCTTCTTTATATAAATATATAGCTTCGAAGGACGGACTCGGCGAGGATGCTATCTGCGGTGCCGCGATAAACATTAACTCGATAAATGACCCTGTTGTCATGGATATAGTACATAAACATTTCAATGCTGTGACTCTTGAAAATGAACTTAAGATGGCCTGCATGTTCGGATACAATAATGCCGCATATGCTCCGGAAAGTATCCATGAGGAGGAATTAAACGGTGAGAAGATCATGGTTCCGACCATCGATCATTCCCAGGCCGATACCATACTTGATGAACTCCTTAAGTGGAATAACGAAAATCCGGACAGGAAGATACGGGTGCGAGGCCATGTCCTTGTTTGGCATTCTCAGGCGCCTGAGTGGTTTTTCCATGAGGATTATGATGCTTCAAAGGCATATGTAAATAAGGAAGTAATGGATAAGCGCCTCGAGTGGTATATTAAATCGATGCTTGAGTACTATACGGGCAGCGGGTCGAAGTATAAGGGAATGTTCTACGGCTGGGATGTAGTTAATGAAGCAGTGAGTGATTCTTCCGGAAGTTACAGGACGGATGAAGAGGAAGGCGACGATCATTTAAGTGATCCCACGCATTCGATCAAGTCGAGCTGGTGGCATGTTTATAAGAGCAATGAATTTATAAAGAATGCGTTTAAGTATGCGAACAGGTACGCTCCCGCCGATGTGGAACTGTATTATAATGATTACAATGAGTTTATGAGCGGCAAGATGGGCGGGATAATAAACCTCATTCGGGATGTAAAGAACGAGCCGGGCACGCGTATCGACGGCTTCGGCATGCAGGCACATTATACGGTGGGATCGCCGTCAGCGCATCAGATAGCTTTGGCTGCCAGGAAGTATGCAGAGGTTGCCGGTAAAGTTATGTTAACCGAGCTTGACGTCAAGGCCGCACCGGGTTACGAAGTCGATAAATCCGATCTTGACATTGAATATGTCAAACAGGCGAAGTATTATGCTGCGATTTATGATGAGCTTAAGAAGGCCGAGGCAGAGGGTTATGACATTTCGGGCATCACGGTATGGGGTGTGCGCGACAGTGATTCCTGGCTCCAGACCTGGAGCGGCGCCGGCGGAGTCGCGGACGGGAAACTTCGGCATTATCCGCTTTTGTTCACGGCTGATTATAAGGCCAAGCCCGCTATCTGGGCATTCATCGATCCGTCTAAAATTGAATGAGAAGCTGGTCCCATTTGTCAAGATATAACTTGACAAACCAGCAACATATATCTTGACAAATGAACCCACCTGCGGTACAAATGAAATGTATAGAAAGGAAGCACAAATGAAGTATATCGATGTTCATGAGGCCGCTGTTAAATGGGATATGACCGAGAGGCGCATCACGATGCTGTGCCGCGACGGGAAGATAAGCGGAGCCAAAAAGGAAGGAAAGCTGTGGCTCATCCCGTCAAATGTCAGGAAACCGTTTGACGGCAGGACAAAAGAAGCAAAGAAAAGTGACATTAAACCGGCTAAAAAGGAGAAGAAAGGTATGGGCAAGTATTTCGGTACGGACGGGTTCCGCGGAAAAGCAGGCGTTGTACTCACAGCTGAGCACGCATTTAAAACAGGACAGTTCCTCGGCTGGTACTACAGCAAGGATGAACCGGCCAAGATAGTTATCGGTAAGGACACAAGGCGTTCTTCCTATATGTATGAGAACGCATTGGCCGCAGGCATCACGTCAACGGGCGGCAACTGCTATCTGCTGCATGTTACGACGACGCCATGCGTAAGCTACATCACAAGGACCGAAGGGTTTGACTGCGGCATCATGATCTCTGCGAGCCACAATCCCTTCTTCGACAACGGCATCAAGCTCCTTAATAATGAAGGCGAGAAGATGGAGGATGAGGTCCAGGATATGGTCGAGCGTTACATCGACGGCGAGATCGATGATGTTAAGTTTGCAACGGATGACAAGATAGGCCAGACGATCGACTTTTATTCGGGCAGGAACCGCTACATCGGATACCTTACTTCCATCGCACCCGTATCATTTGAGAATCGCAAGGTCGCACTCGACTGCGCCAACGGAAGCGCATGGATGATCGGACGCGCCGTGTTCGATGCGCTGGGTGCGAAAAACTACGTGATGAACAACACACCGGACGGCATCAACATCAACTTAAACGCAGGCTCGACCCATATCGAAGGCCTTCAGAAATATGTCCGCGAGCACAAGGTTGATGTGGGTTTTGCATTCGACGGCGATGCCGACAGATGCCTTGCGGTCGACGAATACGGCGATGTCGTAAACGGCGATACGATAATGTACATCTGCGCGAAGCATTTAAAGGGCAAGGGCATGCTCCCGAGCAATACCGTCGTAACAACGGTGATGTCAAACTTCGGCCTGTATAAAGCATTTGACAACATCGGCATCGACTATGAGAAGACCAAGGTCGGTGACAGATATGTATATGAAAATATGAAGGAGAAGAATCACATGCTCGGCGGTGAGCAGTCGGGACACGTGATCTTCAGGAAATACGCGCACACGGGTGACGGCCTTGTAACGGCCATCATGTTAATGACTGTAATGGTTGAGACTCAGCTTCCGCTTTCGGTACTTGCTTCCGAAGTGAAGATGTATCCTCAGGTACTTAAGAACGTTGAAGTTGATGACAAGGAAAAGACCCTCGATGATCCGGCCGTTAAACAGGCGGTTAAGGATACCGAAAGCTACCTTGGCAACGACGGCCGTGTGCTGCTTCGTGCTTCGGGAACGGAGCCTGTACTCCGCGTTATGTCCGAGGCCGCAACCTACAAGGATTGCGAGAAGTGCGTCGACGAGATAATAGCAGCGATGAAAACATCGGGACATTTACTGAAAGTTCGAGGATAGAAAGGAGAAACCATGAACTGTACCATAAATGACTTATATGATTTATCCCACACCAGGGCAGCTGACTATCTTAAACAGTTCACATACCCGTGGGAGGCGCTTGAGGGCATCAAGGCCCTGATCCTTGAGATAGGTGCTACGTTACCCGAGGAAGAATTCGATAACCCCGAGGAGGATGTGTGGATCGCAAAGGATGCGAAACGCTATCCGAATAACTATATCGCAGGCCCGTGCATAATCGGCCACGGCACCGAAGTACGCCCCGGAGCTTTTGTAAGGGGTTCGGCACTAGTCGGCGACAATTGCGTTGTCGGCAATTCGACAGAGCTTAAGAATGTTATCTTATTTGATAATGTGCAGGTTCCCCATTACAACTATGTGGGTGATTCTATCTTGGGTTACAAGGCTCACATGGGAGCCGGTTCGATAACCAGCAATGTTAAATCGGACAAGAAGCTTGTTGTTATAAAGGGCGGTGACGAGCGCATCGAGACCGGCCGCAAGAAGGTGGGCGCAATGCTTGGCGACCGCGTTGAGGTGGGCTGCAACAGCGTACTTAATCCCGGCACCGTGATAGGACGCGACAGTAACGTTTATCCTGTATCATGCGTCCGCGGCGTGATCCCCGCAAACTCAATATATAAGGAAGCTAAGAAGATCGTGATAAAAGAAAACGACTAAATACAAAGAGGACAGAGGATAGGACAAAGGAGGATTAAAATGAAGGTAATAGTAGCAGAATCATACGAAGAAGGCGCAAAGAAGGCAGCCGACGTCATCGAAAAGCTTGTAAGGGAAAAACCCGACTGCACCCTGGGTCTTGCAACAGGTTCAAGTCCCGTTGGCATGTATAAGGAGCTTGCCAGGAGGTGTAAGGAGGAAGGCCTTGATTTTTCAAAAGTGCATTCGGTAAACCTTGACGAGTATGTTGGCCTTGAGCCGACACATCCTCAGAGCTACAGGTATTTCATGGATGACAACTTATTCAACCATATAAACATTGACAAAAAGAATACATATGTTGCAAAGGGCACCGGTGATGTTGAGGCAAACCTTAAGGAATTTAACGATATCCTTGATAAGACCGATATCGACTTACAGGTCCTTGGCGTAGGCCCCGACGGACATCTTGGATTTAACGAGCCCGGCGCTTTCCTTTATGAGAAGGCTCACAAGGAGACACTTGAGGATTCAACGATCGATGCAAACACAAGGTTCTTTAATAACCGTGACGAGGTTCCCAGGTTTGCCGTAACGATGGGCATGGGAAGCATCATGAAGGCGAAGACTCTTCTTATGATAATAAACGGCAATAAGCAGGATGCCGCAAGGAAGCTGCTTTTGGATGACAAGATCGATCCGATGTGCCCCGCAACCTTTATGCGCATGCACCGCGATGCGATCGTTGTGATCGAGAAGAAGCTTGCCGATGAGATAGGTTATTGTGTATAATCATCTTAGCGGGCGAAAGCCAAATACACAATTAACAGGAGGTAAAATATGGCAGATATCGATAAGAAGATAGGCGATGAGCAGCTTAGTGACGTGACCGGCGGCGAATGTGATGCGGATAAGTATAAGAAGGATCTGGGCAGCGTATACATTAATCCGGCAACCGGCAATTATGTGTATACCGACAAAACCCAGGCTGTCGGTGAGTACACTCCGGCTGAGTGGAACCAGCTTAAGGCAAACTGGTCATATACCGGAGATCCGGAGCTTTATTTAAAGACCGTTAACAACAGTGAACTTAAGGGTTTGCTTAATAAGGCTTAAATTATCCGAAAAACAGCCGATATATTAAGTGGAAGGGTATGATTCATCGGGATGTAACACGGAGGTGATCCTATGATAAACATGGTGGGAGTTGAATATGTGCTTCCTCCTCCGCCCGCTCCGCCTGATATACCGGCTGTTGTTTCGGCAATGCCGTACACGAAATACAGGCGAAACAAGGAACGGGAGAAGGAAGAAAGCAAGAAAAAAAGAAGATCGATATATGACCTTATGCTCAGTGAAAAGGAGGAAGGAGAAGAACCCGGACAGATGGGATGCTTCTTCGAGGCGCGCGCATGATAAATGATATGGCTTAGGCACCCTGCGGATGACGCGGGGTGTTTTTGTGCAGAGCACTTAGTGAGGTTTTTTCGAGCTTAGTGCGAGCCACTCAGCGACACTTAACGAGGTATTATCGAGTTTAGTGGAGCTGAGAACACTTGCACTTGCATATACTACGATTATTTACTATATTTATTTTATATGATTCCCGCTCAAACGGGGAAATGATCTTAAAGGAGGTTACAGGATGTTTGTTAATACGTTTTGGTCATTGGTGCCTGCGATAATAGCTATCGCACTCGCGCTTATTACCAAGGAAGTGTATTCTTCACTGTTTGTGGGTATACTTGCCGGTGGACTTCTGTACTCGGGCTTTAACTTTGCGGGCACGATGCAGCATGTCTTTGTCGACGGTATGATAGGACAGCTGGCAGATCCGTGGAACGTGGGTATTCTTATATTCCTCGTAGTTCTCGGAAGCATGGTAATGCTCATGAACCGTGCCGGAGGCTCGGGCGCTTTCGGACGCTGGGCGGTCGCACATGTTAAAACAAAGGCAGGCGCACAGGTGGCAACGATAGTTCTCGGCTGCCTTATCTTCATCGATGATTATTTCAACTGCCTTACAGTAGGTTCGGTTATGAGGCCACTTACCGATAAGCACAATATCTCAAGGGAAAAGCTTGCATACCTTATAGATGCGACTGCGGCTCCCGTTTGTATCATAGCTCCCATATCCTCATGGGCGGCAGCGGTTACCGGTTTTGTTGACGGAGCGAACGGACTGACTCTTTTCATAAGGGCCATCCCTTACAATTTTTACGCATTATTAACGATCGTTATGATGCTGACTCTTACTTTCTCGGCTACTGATTTCGGTCCGATGAAGAAGGCCGAGAAGATGCTTGAAAAGGACGAGTCCGAACACAAGGAGCATTCAAGCATGACGGGCGCCGAGGATCAGCCTCATCCGCCTGTATCCGAAAAGGGTAAGGTTATACACCTTGTACTTCCCATCGTAGTGCTCATCATTTCCTGTATAATCGGCATGATCTACACGGGCGGTTTCTTCGAGGGCGAGAGCTTTGTTGACGCGTTCTCGAATTCCGATGCATCCGTAGGTCTTGTTTACGGTTCGGTTGTTGCACTGGTACTGACTATCATCTTTATGGTGGCTACGAAGGTCCTTACCTTTACCGAGTGCATGAATGCCGTACCTGAGGGATTTAAGAGCATGGTTCCCGCAATCCTTATCCTTACTTTCGCCTGGACGCTTAAGTCCATGACCGATTCACTCGGAGCAAAGGAATACGTTGCGGGCATGGTTGAGAACATCGCGGGAAATCATGCACTCATGAGCATGCTTCCGGCTATCGTGTTCCTTATCGGTACCTTCCTTGCATTTGCGACCGGTACTTCATGGGGAACCTTCGGTATCCTTATACCGATCGTTGTTAATGTATTTAACGCTGACCTCGGCAATGAGCTTATGATAATCGCGATCTCGGCTTGTATGGCAGGCGCTGTCTGCGGCGACCACTGCTCACCGATATCTGATACGACGATCATGGCCAGTGCGGGAGCGCAGTGTAACCACATACGGCATGTTTCGACACAGCTTCCGTATGCTATAACCGCGGCTGCGGTATCATTTGTTGCATACATAATCACGGGATTCATAAGGAGCTGGGCGATCTGCCTGCCGATATCGATCCTGCTTATGGTAGGATGTATACTGGTTATTAAAAAAATGGATCAGGGGAAAGATTCCTCACTTAAGGCCTAGTTCCGTATTCTGAAAGACTGGTTGTGTATCATGGCCTTGCGTTCGGAATGACAAGGAGGCTGCCGGCTGTGTCATCCCGAGGAGCCTGTCGACGAGGGATCTTGTAAGAATTTGTCACGTGCCAAGGTGTTCCGCAATGACATCATACAGCTCGCTCACGATCTCCTCGTTAAAGTAGGCGCGGCGGTTGTATGAAGCGATGATCATTGCCATATCATCAGTCGAAAGGACTGCGTCACTGCCGGCGTGGAGCACGGCAAACATAAGGATCATGTTAAGATGCACTATCCCGAGCCTTGTGTTTTTTACAAAGCTGTAGTCCTCATAGCTTTTAAGATAATAAAGGTAAAGATAATAAGCATAGTAAGCGGCTAAGTGATTAGCCGCTTCTTTGTTTTTGTCAAAGAATCCGTTTACGGCCTGTAAGAATCGCTCGTTGGAAGACAGCATTCCCTCCGGATCATCAAAATAGAGCCGGCACAGCCTGTAAAGTGCGGGATTTGTGAATTTCAGCCTTATATTGTAAAAGCTCGAATCCATTATCTTATCAAAAAAGGATATGTTAAGGGGGAGGAGTTCTGTGGTATCTGGGCGGCCTGAACCGCTGCTGTTTATAAATGATCCTCCGCTTTCCGTGAATGCACTTATCCCGGGGATCGATCCTCCCTTAAGAGAAACCGCCTGAGCCGCCGCTGAATGCTCATCTATCCGGGTGAGGGTATAAGAAAGCGTATTTAAATCATGTGCTTCCATGAGCATTTCGATGCATTTTTCCCTTGAGTCAAGTAGAATGTTAAGCAGGGCTTCGTCATCATTGGTCGTGCACGGATCGCTTGCGGGCTCGCCCTCCGAAACAGTAAGAGTCATACGAGCGTACTCCTCTAAGAACAGTGACGCGGCACCGATGCAGGATAAGTCAAGGAAACGCTCCTCGAAAGCGCGGTAATTTCGGTAGAACCTCGGGAACATGCGGCAGGCTTCGGGGATGAAGTCATGTCCTTTCTTTAGCTGGAGGGAACACAGGCCGTCGCCGTTTAAAAAGGGGCAGGTCCCGGATCCCTTGTTAAAACAGTAGATATCCTTAGAGGACATGCGTGATAAAAGGGACAGTTTAAAAAGCCCCTTCTGTTCCCTGAAACGTTCACGGTCCTCGGGCGTTAACGGGATCATCCAGCCGTGGCAGCAGGTCTGTCTGCAGTCTCCCGCAAGGCATGTGAATTTATCGTAAAATGAGATCTTTCGTATTTCCATGGAAACAGGATAACACAGTAATGGCTTAAATTTAATAATTTTGGCTTAAAAATCTTTTATTTATGCATATTTTGCGATATAATGACCATAACTACACTTTCGCGCAGGCGGCAGGAAAGGGAAGCGGATGAAGTTTTCACTCAAACGAAAGGCAGTAATACTTGTTCTGGTAGTTATCCTTGTAATGGGCAGCTGTGGTTTTTTCCTGGTCAGGGGTTTTGTCGATCAGTTGATCAAAAACCAGTATTACAGGGAAGCTGAGCGTGTTGCGGACTCGACTGCCGTGTTCATCGATGCTGAGCGGGTGAAAAGGATACGCGATGAAGTGCTTGAAATCTATAACTCCACTGATAACATAGTCTTATCCGATCAGTGGGGGACTCCCGAATTTGATTCTTATATAGCTTTATACGATGATATAGCAAATTCCGAGGATTTTCAAAATGCCGCGGAAGGCTTAAGCATGGTCAGGGATCATAACGGTGTGACAGGTGTTTATGTCGCCGGTTATGATTTTGACAATTTAAGGGCGATTTATTATGTCGATGCGAAGGGGGAGGATCAGTGTCCTCCGGGGTGTGTTGATTCGGTTGAGGAAGGATTTGCATTCCTTGATGATTTTGATGGCGAATATATAAAGCCCTATACAACCAGGACAGAAACTTACGGGTGGCTTGTTACTACGGGCGCTCCCATAAAATATAACGGCGAAACGATCGCTTATCTGTTTGTTGATGTTTCAATGTCGGAAATGATAGCGGCCAGGGACCATTACAGTATATTGACGGCATTGTTTATAACATTGGCGACGCTGATACTGAGCGCTATAGGCATCTTCCTTATGAACAGGTATATGATAAAACCCATTGAACAGTTGTCGGATGTGGCTGCAACATATGCGATAAAACCGGCCGAGAAGATGGGCGAACTCGAGCGGTGTGACTTTGCAAATATAGACATCAACACCGGCGACGAGATCCAGGTCCTTGCCGAATCCATGAAAAAGATGGAAAGGGATTTAAACGAGCAGATAGAAAGCCTGTTTGCGACAAGGCAGGAGCTTATATCGACGCGTGAGCATGCCGAGATCCTTAACGAGATCGCCAACAGGGATGCGCTTACCGGTATCAGGAACAAGCGCGGTTATGATGTTGAGGTTCAGCGTCTTAACAGGAACATAGCTACAGGATTTACGGATGTTGCCGTTATCATGGTTGATATGAACGATCTAAAGATAGTAAACGATAAGTACGGTCACGAGGTCGGAGATAAGGTGATATGCAACCTTTGCGATACTCTGTGCTCATTGTTTAAACGTTCTCCCGTATTCCGTATCGGCGGCGATGAGTTCGTTGTAGTTGCGGAGAATCAGGACTTTATAAACCTCGAGAGTAACGTTGATAAGTTCTGCGCATCTATCGAGCGGAGCCTTAAGGAGAAGGAACTCGAGCCGTGGCAGAGGGTCGGTGCGGCTATCGGTTATGCCGTATATGACAAGGATAAGGACTGCGGCATCGAGGATACGCTTAACCGCGCGGATGAGATGATGCTTAAGAACAAGCGTGAGATGAAGGAATACTTTAAGGAGCATTTTGGTGATAATTGGGTACTTGATTCATGAGCGATCTTAATAAGAAGGAAAAGAAGCGTGGAATAAGGATAGCATTGCCAATCATCCTCCTGGCCGCCGTTGCAGTGGCAGGAGGATTGTATTTGTGGCGCAATATGTCCGGGAAGGCTATAAACGAGGCCATCGAAAACGAGGACATCGAGTCCGTCACCGAGCTTTATGACCGCATATCCGATGAGGATAAAAAGGAAGAGGTCAGGGTGTCGATGATCGAGCGTGCAAGGGAGCTCCGGGATGCTTATATAGCCGAGGAAGCCACCTATGACGAAGTGATGGATGAATTTGCCCTTCTTAAAGATAACGTGCTTGACGACAGTGAGGAATTTGAGGAGATAAACGAGCAGATCGAGCGGATAGATATCTCAAGGCGTTCCTATAAGAAGGGGCAGAAGGAGTACGATAAGGCAAGGTACGCCGAAGCCGTTAAGTGCTATAAGGAAGTGATAAGCGAGGATGAAAAATATTATAAACTGGCCGCCGAGGGCATTGATGAGTGCAACGAAGCCGTTAAGGATATGGTGGAGGGCACCTGGTCGTATGAGTATGACGCCCATGTTGAGGTCGAGCAGTACGTTAAGCAGAAGGGATTTGATGTTGATCTGTCAAAGATGAAGATCCCGATCGTGTTTCTGTTTAAGCTTGACAGGGAAGGCAGCATAGATGTTTCGGTCGATTACGATGCTCTTAATGAGTATATAGACAAGGTGCTTGACCTGGCAGTTGATGCAATGAGCAAGGGAATTGAGAAAGAAGGCTTGAATATCCCGGGATTATCGGGGATGCTAAAGCAGGTCACGCAGGCCACGGGGATTAAGGACAAGGTCAAAAAGGAGTTAAACATTCAGGCCGAGCTTGACAGGCTGCTTAAGGATTCGGGACTTGATAAGTTTGATTCTTTCAGGGTTGAAGACGGACACCTGTACATAGGGACCGCCTGCATCGATGTTTCGCTAAATGACGATGAACTGACGCTTACTTCGGAGGGAAGTTCGGCCCTGGGCGTCGGCAGCTATAAGATGCCCTATCCCATCAGGATGACCAGACGGGAGGATAAGGACGAGACGGTAAGCGGAAATACCGTGAGCGGGAATTCGACTGTGAGCGGGAATAAAGCCGACGATAAGCCGGATAAAAAGCCTGTCAGCGGAAACGGGATAGATACAAAGAAACCCGTTAGCGGAAATTCGACCGATAAGAAGAAAGAGATAAATATCCGCCCGGCGGTAAAGCCGGAAAAGAAGCCGAATGGCATGGATAATGATGAACCGATGGTACCGTAAGTGATAGGTGATAAAGGATAAAGAATATGAAAACAATTTTGGAAATGATCTCGGAGCATTTAAGCAGGGCGTTTGAGGAAGCGGGCTATGACGGTAAGTATGGCCGCGCGTCTGTAAGCAACAGGCCAGACCTGTGCGAATACCAGTGTAACGGCGCCATGGCTGCGGCAAAGGAGTATAAAAAGGCGCCCATCATGATAGCGCAGGATGTGGCGGCAGCCCTTAAGGATGATGAAGCCTTTTTAGATGTAAGCGCGGCACCGCCCGGATTCCTTAACTTAAAGGTAAGTATCCCGTTCCTTACGGGATACCTTGATAAGATGGCCGGCGAGGATAAATTCGGTTTATCCGTTAAGGAGGAGCCCGATAAGGTTGTCATCGACTACGGCGGCCCCAACGTTGCAAAGCCGCTTCATGTGGGCCATCTGCGCTCGGCGATAATCGGTGAATCGGTAAAGCGCATACTAAGGTACATGGGCGATGAGGTAACGGGCGACATACATCTCGGCGACTGGGGCCTTCAGATGGGACTTATAATGACCGAGCTTCGGCACAGGCAGCCCGATCTGCCCTATTTTGATGATTCTTACACAGGGGAATATCCGGCGGAACCACCGTTTACGTTATCGGATCTTGAGGAGATATATCCTGCGGCGTCGGCAAAGTCCAAGGAGGATGAGGCTTACAAGGATGAAGCGATGAACGATACCTTCCTTCTTCAGCAGGGTAACAGGGGACGAAATGCGTTGTGGAAGCACATAATGAACGTTTCGCTCCCGGATCTTAAGAAGAATTACGATAAACTTAATGTATCGTTTGATCTTTGGAAGGGCGAGGCGGATGCAAGGCCTTTTATCGATGACCTTGTCAGTATGATGAAGGATAAGGGTTTTGCCCATGAGAGTCAGGGAGCCCTGGTTGTGGATGTTAAGGAGGAGTCGGATACAAAGGAAATGCCGCCGTGTATGATCCTTAAATCGGACGGCGCCGCCCTTTATACGACGACGGACCTTGCAACGATCGTGGACCGCAGGGATCACATAGGCCCAAACAGGCTGGTTTATGTAGCCGATAAGCGCCAGGAGATGCATTTTATGCAGGTATTCCGCTGCGCGAAGAAGACAGGGGTCATAGGTGATGATGTAAGGCTTGATTTCCTCGGCTTCGGCACTATGAACGGTGCGGACGGCAAGCCGTTTAAGACGCGCGAGGGCGGAGTGATGAGGCTTGAAACGCTCCTTGGCGACATTAACGAGGAAATGTATAAGAAGATAAAGGACAATCATGAGGTCGAGGAGGAGGAAGGACGTGCCACGGCAGCAGTTGTGGCGCTTGCAGCCGTTAAATACGGTGATCTTTCAAACCAGGCGACCAAGGATTATGTCTTTGATATCGATAAATTCACGTCCTTTGAGGGCAACACGGGTCCGTATATCCTGTATACGATCGTAAGGATAAAATCGATCTTAAGTAAGTACACGGAGGCCGGCGGAAGCCTGGAAGGCCTTTCGTTTAATGCTGAAACGGGTGATACCGAGAAGGCGCTCATGCTTGAACTTGTAAGGTTTAATCAGGTGATCGAGGCTGCGTACGAAGAGCTTGCGCCGCATAAGATATGCGCTTATATCTATGATGTCGCAAATGCGTTCAACCGTTTCTACCATGAAACAAGGATACTTAATGAGGAGGATAAGGCACGTAAGGAAGGCTTCCTTAAGCTGCTTATGCTCACCAAGGATCTCCTTGAGGAGAGTATAGATATCCTGGGCTTCTCGGCTCCGGATAAGATGTAGGAGCATCCATTATGCGAAGCATAATTCAGGATGGATGCGACGATTGGCCGCCGAACGAATGTGAGGGGGCATTACAATATGATGAGGTGTAATATGACCAACAACGAGATCACAATCCCCGTATTCCTGCGCATCGAGCCGGGTGCCCTTTCGAAACTCGGCACCTATCTTAAGGATTCGGGCTTTAAAAACACAGTGGTATTCTTCGGGAACGGACTTATCGACATGTTCGGGCAGACGGTTATAAAGTCCCTTAATGAAGCGGATATCGATGTCCTTGAGTACATGGAGCTTGATTCTGTAAGCCTTGAGGACGTAAATGACATAGCCTTCAACCTTCCGAATAAGACTCAGGCCGTTATAGGACTGGGCGGAGGCAAGGTCATTGATGTTGCCAAGTACACGGCATATCTTACCAAGCTGCCGTTTATAAGCGTTCCCACGTCCTCATCAACGGACGGGTTCGCATCGGGAACGGCCTCGCTTCTGGTAAAAGGCCGCCGTACATCGGTACCCGCAAAAACCGCATATGGTATCGCAATTGATACAGATGTCATCCGTACCGCGCCCGATTGCTTCCTTTATTCAGGTATAGGCGATATGCTTTCAAAGATAACCGCGAACTATGACTGGATATATGAGGAGAAATGCGGCGTATCAAAGGTGAATGATTTTGCCATGATGATAGCCAAAAAGTCGGTGAACAGTTTTGTCAGGACACCCTTTACCTCGATAAAGGATGATCTTTTCCTTCGTGAGCTCATGGATTCGCTTGCCATGAGCGGTGTGGCAAATGAGATCGCCGGTTCTTCGGCGCCCACGAGCGGCAGTGAGCACCTTATATCGCATGCCCTTGACAAGATGCTTGAAAAACCGCAGCTCCACGGCATCCAGGTGGGTATTTCGACCTATCTTATGAGCCTTGTGCAGGAGCACAGGTTCGAACGTGTACGCAAGGTATTTACCGACACGGGATTCTTTGATTATGTAAAAACACTTTCATTAAACGTAGATGACTACATGGCGGCTATAGATAAGGCACCTTCGATAAAGCCCCACCGCCACGTTTATCTCCACGATGAGCAATATAGGGAGAAGGCTAAGAAACTTTTGACCACGGATCCTATACTTAAGGATATTTTCAAGTAAAATGAGCGAAAAACTTCCCCGCCCCGAGCGTATCAAGCGTACGCTGGTACATCATGGGGCCATAACGGACATATACGCCGATACGATGAGGCTTCCCGACGGAACCGAGGAAACCTTTGATTTTATCGGCCATAAAGGGGCTGCGGCGGTGATCCCCGTCCTTGACGACGGAAGGATCCTGATGGTGCGCCAGTACCGTAATGCGGTCGAAGACTACACACTTGAGATCCCGGCAGGCGGCAGGGCTTCTGTCACCGAACCCACCCATGAATGCGCTTTCCGCGAGCTGGAGGAGGAGACGGGATACTATGCAAAAAGGGAGGATGTCACCTTCCTGCTTACGATGTATACGACCGTAGCCTTCTGCAACGAGAAGATCGACATATATGTGGCCCGTAACCTTACAAGGACGGCTCAGCATCTTGACGACGATGAGTATATAGATGTATATGCATATACGATCGATGAGCTGAAGGATAAGATATTAAAGGGTGAGATAGTGGACGGCAAGACGATTGCCGGCCTCATGACATATGCCTCTGGGATTTCAGACACGGGGACGGTTCTTCCGTCCGGTATTTGAAAAACCAGACGGAAGAACCGTCCCCATGTCTGAAATATGGTAAACGGATTGGCGATATTATGTAAACCCAATCCGCTCTTTCATTTTTTACAAAAATTTTACAAATTTTTTTCATTTGATAATTACAAGATATTGTTGTGTTGACATAAACAGTTGACTATATCTTGGGTCTTTGACTCAAATGCGGCGTATTGCTTGATTTTTCGGGCAAAATTGCGATTGCTTTTCAACTCAAATCTGATTATAATAGTTATTGTCTGGTAGTAAAATCCAGCTTTTTTTATGGATAGAAGGGTCTCACATTTTACATGGAACAAGCCATAAGCGAATTCATCACATATTTACATAATGTCAAGAAAGCATCGCTTAACACCGAGCAGTCTTACCACAGGGATCTGAAAAAACTTGATGCCTATCTTAATGCGGCCGGAGTTAAAGATGTGTCCATGGTGAACGAGAAGCAGCTCAAGGAATACATTGAGTCTATGCTTGACGGCGGTGCCAAGGCATCGAGTGTATCAAGGAGCATCGCTTCGATCAAGGCGTTCTTCCATTTCATGTATTCCGAGGATAAGATAGCACGTGATCCGTCACTTATGCTGAAAGCTCCCAAGATCGAGAAGAAATACCCCGAGATACTTACGACTGACGAGGTTGTAAGGCTCCTTGAGCAGCCGAAGGGTGATTCTCCGAAGGATCTAAGGGACAAGGCCATGCTTGAACTTTTGTATGCGACGGGCATAAGGGTTACCGAGCTTATCAACCTTGAGGTTGATGACGTTAACCTTAAGATGAGCTATCTGTTATGCTCCGAGGGCAGCAAGGAGCGCGTGATCCCGTTCGGGGCCGCGGCCAGGGATGCACTTGCGAAGTATCTTAAGACAGCGAGGGAAGCCATTGTCAGCGACCGGTCATCGAAGCTGCTGTTCGCGAACTGTTCGGGACAGCACATGAGCCGTCAGGGCTTCTGGAAGCTTATCAAATATTATGCAAAGAAGGCGGGAATCGCCGCCGACATCACACCGCATACGCTGCGGCATTCATTCGCGGCGCATCTGGTTGAAAACGGAGCCGATCTAAGGTCGGTGCAGGAGATGCTGGGACATTCGGATATTTCGACGACGCAGATTTACGCGTCGATGAATCACAATCATATCCGCGAGGTATACACAAGGGCTCATCCGAGGGGATGAGCCCTTATTTTAACCGGGGGATCAAATGAAGATGATATTACCGCCGGACTGGGACAGACCATCTCCGGATAATGATTCTATATGCGAAAAGTTTGCAAGGAAGGTATACAGGGCTGGAAATGACTGCCTAAGGTACAGGCTGTTTGCTCCGGATAAGGCCGGTGAGGCCAAAGTTCCGCTTGTGCTTTACCTTCACGGCGCGGATGCCGCGGGCGATGACAATGACATTCAGCTTTCGATGCATGACATAGGTCCGTACCTTGCGCGCGATGATATGCAAAGGCGCCATCCCTGTTATATCCTGGCTCCGCAGTACGCAAGCTCTGAACACTGGTCTATACAGAATGTTAAGGATGCGCTGTGGAAGCTTGTCACCGATACGGCGCAGTCAAACCCTGATATTGACGCAAACAGGATATATGTTTACGGATACAGCGCAGGCGGGGTGGGAACGTTAAGGCTTGTAAAGGAGCATCCGGGCTTTTTTGCCGCTGCGGTGTCGATCTGCGGCGCGACGGGGACCTGGGACCTTGACAACCTGCTTAAGATCCCGCTGTGGATGACACATGCCGCGGATGATACCATAGTCAAGGCCGTCTATCGCACGCGGGATGATACGGTTCCCGGCAACCTTGGCTCAAATGATATATATAACTGGTATTTAAGACGCAGTAAAGAGGTGGGCGATAGTGTGGCAGAAATGCGATATACCGAGTATCCTAAGGGCTTTATGAAGGAACATTACGGCGTCAATCCCCATTGTTCCTGGGTTGTGCTCTCAGACACATCAAACACCGAAGTCTGGGAATGGATGTTTTCAAAACGGCTCGGAGCATGATATATGGCTTGCATAAATAAAACAAC
>JAFZOS010000068.1 GCA_017550535.1 Lachnospiraceae bacterium | reverse complement strand
CATTGGATGCGAAGATATAAGTTTCATCATCGACTTTTTCAACAAGCCTTATATCCTCGTCAAACATCTCATGGACTTTTTTGACTACATCCGCTTCCTTCGGCGGCTTTGGCTTGCTCAAGTGACATCCGTTTATACACGTCATGATCAAAAAAAGCAGCAACCCCGCAAGGATTCTTTGGTTGGATCTTTTATTTATGGTCATGTTTTCTCTCTTTGCTCTGCACAGAGTTTATACAGTTCCTCGGTGGCAAGCCTTGTTTTGGCAACTATGTCACCTGTGTTTTTAGGGAAACAGTAATATGCTGCTTTCATATTCCCGATACCTATCATATCGCCTATCTCGTACCAGTAATAATCGGCGTTTAAGCTGTAAGATGCGGAAGGCTTCTGTCTGTAATCTATATTACCGTCACAGCCCGTTAAGCGAAAACCTTCTTTGCTATGCTTCAGAACACCGGTGCCGACTTTATACAGGTATTTCGTGTCCGCTATCATATATATGTCAACATCGGCTTTAAGCGAGTATTCATCGTTTTTAAGTTCTTCCCGCACGCATTCCCTTTCCCATTTGAACCAGTTCGGTACATGAGTGAATTTTGCATCAACATTATCACCTTTTAAAAATCCGTATTCATCAAGTGTATATGACGCATTACAGTTATCGCATTTAATGTGTATGCCTTTGCCCGTCATTTTTCCTTCAGCATTGCAGTGAGGACATTTATACAGCACCCTGTTAAGACCGTCAGCTCTGAACGGTTCGTCTATCTTTATGTGATTCTCCTGCTGCCATCTGAAGTTATCAAAACTGAAATACCCCTGTATGATCTCGCCTATCTTTTCCGCACTTAAATTATCGATCTCTTCGGGACTTAATACATATTCCATCCTGGCACTTATATCAACCTTACGTATCTGGAGCATGTTATACAGCGGATCCCTTGCAAACGCTCCATAAGTATTTATGATGATAAGCGGGGCCTTAAGTTTCTTGACACATTTACCTAGGCTGTCGGGCAGCGCCGTTGCGGTTCCGTCCAGTGAGTATCCGGCTTCGGGATACATAAGCACTGAGGTCTTAAGTTCATTTATCGCATATGTCATGTCTTTTATAAGCCCCACATCCATGACGAATTTCAGTGTCGGGATACAGCCGATCTTTCGCATGAGTACTTCTTTTCCGACAAAACCGTCGGTCGTGCATATGATCTGATACGGGCGCGGATAGATCATTTCGGAAGCGATCGAAAGATCTATGAAGCTTGAATGGTTCATAAGAATAAGGCATGGTTCATCCTTTTTCAGTTTTTCCATGCCTGAAAATTCTTTTCTAAAATTACATTTTTTCAGTGAAGAACGCGAAATAACGTTGATAAGCTTTGACAGCAGCGGATCGGGCCTTGAAGGCGGCTTTCGCACGGGTGCTTTTAACTTTTTAAGTTCATCAAATGAAATTTCCCTGACTTTAATCTTCATAGTTTCAGTTTATCCCAGTATATTATCATGTGTCAATTTGGCATCGTGCCAAAAGAACCGTCCCTGTGGCCGTGGCAGGTCAGTCGATCAATAATAGAATACAACAGGCTGTCCGCTGAGGTTATAACAGGTTTCTCCGATCTTCTCATCTCTTTCGTTATATTCCCACTCCACGCAGGTATATCCGTCATCTATCATAACCGGTTCCCCTTTTGTACCGTAATAGCTTTCCCTTATTATATTTCCCCGTTCATCATACTCCATACGCAAAACGGAAAATCCGACATCATTAAGGATCGGCTCACCGTTTGAGCCAAATAACCTCTCCTCTGTCAGATTTCCGCAGACATCATATGATGCTTCTCTGATCGCATACCCCAAATTGGTCACGACCGGCTTTCCGTTCGCATCAAGCGTTCTTTCCGTTATTATGTCCCCTCGCTCATCATATTCCCACTCAAGACATGCATACCCATCCATTAATGCTTGGTTTTGCTTTGTTATTCTTCCATTGTCGTCATACTCCAACGCATATTCCGAATACCCGCCGGTTAACATGACAGGTCTGCCATCAGGACCGAAATAGCTCTGTTTTATCATATTTCCCCGCTCGTCGTATTCATCTTCGACACTTGCATAACCGCCTTCCCTGAGGATCGGTTTACCGTCAGTCCCTAAATATCTTTCCTTTATCCTGCGCCCACATTCATCATACTCAAACCGGTCGCTCGAATATTCAAGTCCGCATAAAGCAGGTTTCCCATTAAGATCATAAAAATCGCTTCCTGTCCGGTTACCGCATTCATCGAACGAAAACTTAACGACCGCAAAACCGTCCCGAAGGATAAGCTGTCCGTCAACTCCGTAATAACTAATCTTGATATTATTACCACGCTCATCATACTCAAATTCAGCACTTGAATACCCATGTTTAGTTAATATGGGGTCGTCTGTCGTCCCATAGAAGCTTACCCTCGTTTCATTGCCGCGTTCGTTGTATTCCTTTCTTGTGACAGCCTGGCCCGAACCGGAAAGAATGGGCTTGCCGTCGGTTCCCACGGTTGTCGTACTTATTTCGTTCCCGCGTTCGTCATATTCGATCAAAACTCCTGCATATCCATAATACGAAATGACCGGTTCGCCATCGACCCCGTAATAACTCTGCCTGATCACATTTCCCTTTTTGTCATATTCAAGTTCAAGGGCAGCATACCAGCTGTCATTAAGTACCGGCCTGCCATCAGTCCCAAGGTAGCTTTCCCTGATCACTTCGCCTCTTTCATTATATTCACTCTCGCAGCTTGCATATGATTCAATGCTCATTACCGGTTTGCCGTCTGTTCCGTAATAGCTCTGCTTTATCTTATTATGGTGTCCGTCATATTCATTTTCACGGCATGCAACTCCTGAATCATCCAATACGGGACCACCGTCTGTTCCGTAATAACTCTCTTTGATAAGATACCCCTGTTTATCATATTCTTTTGCCATGCATGCGAAGCCATTATCTGATATTATCGGCTTTCCGTCCGGTCCGTAAAAACTCACCTTTGACATATCCCCTCGTTCATCATATTCATATCCCACTGCGGCAAATCCCGAGGTTGACACTATAGGTCTGCCATCTGTTCCGAAACCGCTGGTTTTATTTAAGTTACCTGTTTCATCGTATTCATTTACGATATATGCAGGTCCGCCCGGACAATTTATCAGATTACCCTCAGGGTCAAGGAATTTCGCTCCCGACATATTTCCCTTATCGTTATAGGAAAAACTTATTTCATATATACCGGCAAAATTACTCCTTGTACTATACGAATCTTTATTGGCAGCATTGTTTTCACTACCCTCAAAATACAGATATCTTTCACTGATCTTTCGCCCCTTATCATCCCTTATGTATCTGATACCGGCTATACCGTCGGCATCCGTCGCCACATAATTATGCCGCATATCGGATGCAAAACGCATCTCGGTAACATACCCGTCCTCATCATATTCAAACAGATAACGGACTGTATTACTCCTTGCGGATCCGGCATCCTGACTGAACTTATCGACTTCCGATGAAGAATGGGCGGTAAGAAAAGCCGCACCGACATAACCGTTACCTTCTGAATCCGTATATTGTGTAAGGTTGGCTGTCTTAAGTGTTTCATCCGTATAATCCAGTATCACCGTCGGATTTTCCTCAATGTCAATATATATCGCTTTATCAAGCATACCGTTTGTATACTCATATGTTATTGCGGCAGGGCGGTCGCTGTGCAGGGTATCATCATAATCAATAAGCCGGCCGTAGGAGTTTTCATGCCGAAGCTGCCGTACCTTGCCTTCCGAGGATATGATCGCATAGTGCTCATACATATGCTTAACCTGTTTTTCGGTAAGCTCTCCTATGCCTTCGGCCACACCGTATCGCTCAATATAGTCAATATAATAAGCCGCTTTTTCCGAATGATAATCAACATATCTGTAGCGGGCATACAGCGAACCAGAAACCAGTGCTGCGATCATTGCTGTGCTTGCAGCAGTCCTTAATACACTCCTCTTTAAATCATCACGCTTTATCTCTGCAGAAGTCAGTCCGTGCATGTAAGCTACAAGCTCCATGAACGCATTCTTCCTGCCCAATGAAACGGCGTCTATGCAGAATACTTCCTCTGATGATTCTTCACATGCTTTTTGTAAACGTAACGGGAAAGTGTCATTAACCGGGTCGTTATATTCATCAACTATAAAAGGAATGATGCGTGATATATCTCCGCCGCCGTCTAAAAAGAACTGTATCTCTTCATCAAGATATTTGGAATCCTCGCGAGCGGCGTGGGAACAAATGACAATGAGATATTTGGATGACTGGACTTCACTGCGCAGTCCTTCTTCAAGCATACCGGGAGTAAGGTTCGTTTTATCCAAAAACACCGGATTAAAACGCCTTGCTAGCATACCCTTGTAACGTCTGCAAGTCGAATAAGGGAGCCGATATGACTGCAACCGCTCCCTGATCCATTTTGCCCATTTATAGTCGGCTCTCTTATAACTTATGAATGCGTAGTAATCGTAAATTCTGTTATCCATTCATAATACCTTGCATTGAGTTTTCGTGCCAAAAGAACCGTCCCCGTGGTCCGCGGCTTATACACGGCCCGGCAGCCTTGTCATTGCGATAAACGTCACCACAACACCGACAGCGCATACAATGCTTCCCGTGATAAGCATAGGCCTTATTCCCAGATGATCAAGGATAAAGCCGCTTATAAGATTTGAGAACACACCGCCTATCGTTATCGCACTGGTGATAAACGCCTGTCCTTTTACCTGATCGAGTTCAGCCATCGTTTTACTTACATAGTAAGCCCCTGCAGGGATGAACACAGCGTATGCAAACAGCTGGAAGGACTGGCTTAAATACATCATTGGCATACCCTTTGCAAAAACAAGGATCAGTATCTTTATAAAAAAGGCTATGCCTGAGATCACTAAAAGCTTATCCGCCGATATCTTTTTGAGCACAACCGCAATAAGCGCCATTACGGGAAGCTCAAGGATCGCCTGAAGAAAAGTCGCATAACCGAGTTCGGTCTCGTTGCCGCCCAAGTTCCTTATGATCTGGATCATGAAATCATTTATCATGTTATGAGCGAAGAAGAAACATATCGTTCCCAAAAGGAACAGCATGAACGCAGGATATGACTTTACGAATGATGAAAAACCGCCCGCACCGTCTGAATGTTTTATTTCCGGGTTTTCCCGATGATCGTTTTCACCACCGGGTTTCCTAAATACCAGTATGACAAGTACGGACAGGATCATGGTCGCAACAGTAACCCATAAAAGGATAGAAACACCGCCGTTTTCCACCGCCCGGCCAACGAAAATACTTGTAACCGCAAAGCTTGCCGAACCGAGGCCCCTCGCAAGGCCGTAGTAAATGCCGCATCCCGCCTTCTGATATTCAAAGCACAGCGCCGTCATTACGGGCTGGTATACAAACTGGATCATGTATATGGCTGCATAAACCGCAAATATGAGTACTTTATTTCCCGGAATAAACATAAGAATGATCGATCCTGCCAGTATACCGGTCACTGAAATAAGTATAAAATTCCGGTTGGTGAGGGGGCCGGGGCGGTCTATTATCGAAGCTATGACCGGCTGCAGTACTGCCGACACGATATTTGCAACAGCAAGCAGCACACCGACTTCTGTATTATTGAATCCGTTAGCCAGAAGGTACACAGCAGCATAAGCATGTATAGTACAAAATGCCGAAAAGTAAGCCGCATTCAGGAGCGTATACTTAATTGTCCATATAATGGGTCGTTTTTTCTGCATGATCTTCTCCGTGAATATTTAATCGGTATTCTTATCCGGCACTGATACAGGTACAGCTTTCTGATACTGTTTCTTTAAAAGTACAGGCGTGATTATGGAGCTTACAAGGATCAGCAAAATGACTGCCGTGAAGTAATCGGATGTCAGCAGTCCGCATGAAAGTCCCTTCTGAGCGGTTATAAGCGCTACCTCGCCCCTCGCCATCATACCTATTCCTATCTTTAACGACTCCTTACCGTCAAATCCCAGGAGCCTTGAACTCAGTCCGCATCCTATCACCTTACTTACAAGCGCAACGATGACAAAGCAGATACTGAATGCAAGAAGTACTCCGTTCATGGAGGAGATACTGGTTTTAAGACCTATACCGGCAAAAAACAGGGGCGCAAATACCATATATGCACTGGTATCGATCTTTTTCTCGATATAATCGCGATCGCTTAAGTTGCATAACACTACACCTGCAACATATGCGCCTGTTATATCAGCGATACCGAAATACTTTTCGGCAACAAATCCAAGCAGCAGGCAATATGAAAGGCTTATTATCGGGATCCTCCTGGTGTGCGGGTGATTCTTGTCAAGCCATACCATTCCCTTGTTCACAAGATATCCGGATATAACGGCGATTACGAAGAAAAGAACAACCTTTATTATCACCGTTCCGATACCTGTTTCCATGCTGCTTCCGCTCATGCTTATCACAACGGTAAGGACTATTATGCCGATGACATCATCGATTATTGCCGCACTGGTTATCGTCGTACCCACCGTATCATTAAGCCCGCCCAGCTCCTTAAGCGCTGCAACGGTTATGCTTACGGATGTTGCCGACATTATCGTTCCTATGAACAGTCCTTTTAAAAACTGCTCCGAGCCGGGAGAGCCGAAACCGTAAAAAAGCATGAACAGGATCGTACCGAGGATCATGGGTACCGCAACACCCGCACAGGCTATCACTGTTGCTTTAAGCCCCGTCTTTTTAAGCTCCTTAAGGTCTGTGCCAAGTCCTGCCTGGAACATAAGCATTATCACACCTATCTCCGCCATGACCGACAAAAAATCACTATCCCCTACAATGTTAAACACCGCAGGACCAAGAACAAGGCCGGCTATGATCTCGCCCACAACTTCGGGCGCTCCGATCTTTTTAGCCAGAAGTCCAAACATTTTTGCAGCGAACAACAAGACAGCAAGTTCAAAAAGTATATTCACGTTATCCATTTTCCGCTCCTTTCGTAATGGATCGATGCAAGCATCATATTCTTTTTAATGCTACCACTTTCACGGATATTTTGGTAGTATTATATTAGTTAATAAGGATAATAAGGAGGCGGATATGGCAAGGGAAAGAAGCATGAGTTTTTTAGACAATCGCAAACTGGAAAGGCTGTGTGCCGAGTATGATCTTAACGATGTGATCGACAGGTCAAAATACAACTTCATAATGGGAGGGATCGTGGTTTACGGGCTTGTTGTAAACCTGATCTTATGTAAGACGGTGCCTAACGTTTATGAGATTATCAATCCTGTCGTTTTTCTGCTGTTGTATCTGGGACTTGCCATAGGAGGTTCCGTTATATCGGCAAAATCAGGCAATCCTATAGTAAGCTTTATTGGCTACAACATGGTCGTGGTTCCGAGCGGACTCGTGGTATCTACGGTAGTCCATATGTACGGCGGCCTTGACAGTACAATAGTAAGCCAGGCGTTTTTATATACACTGTGTATTTCGGGTATAATGATCGCCGCGAGCATGCTTTGGCCCTCTGCTTTTGAAACGCTTGGGAAATACCTGTTCGTGGGGCTTATTGCGATACTCTTAGGTTCGCTGTTAGGCTTTTTGTTCAACGGCATTTTCGATCTGATGGCATGGCTGGGAGCGCTGCTTTTCAGCCTGTACATAGGATATGATTTTTACCGGGCGCAGCAGTACACACCCACGCTTGACAATGCGGTAGACTGTGCGCTCGATATTTACCTTGATATAATAAACCTTTTCTTAAGGCTGCTTCGGATAATGGGAAGGCGGAGGGATTGACCCTCCGCCCTGCATTTTTAATCATTTTCAAAAAGCGGTGTTGAGAAATACCTTTCTGCCGTATCGGGAAGCACGGTTACAACCGTCTTTCCCTTACCAAGTTTCTTTGCGAGCTTAAGCGCCGCGGCAACGTTGGTGCCCGAGCTTATGCCGCACATTATCCCTTCCTTGCGTGCCAGCTCCTTGGCCGTCCGTATAGCTTCCTCATCCGATACTATGTAAATATCATCATATATCTCACGGTTTAAGTTTTTGGGTATGATACCGTCTCCTATACCCATCTGCAAATGGGTTCCTATATCTCCCCCCGCAAGGATCGCAGCGTTTTCGGGTTCAACGGCCCAAATTTCGATATCGGGATACTGTGCCTTTAACGTTTCGCCGATCCCGCTTATCGTACCGCCTGTTCCTATGCCCGAACAGAAACCGTGGATGGGACCCGCAACCTGTTCCAGTATCTCAAGGCCCGTATGATGCTTGTGCACCTTGGGATTGGCCGGGTTTTCAAACTGCTGTGGAATATATACCCGGGGATCCTCTTCGGCCATTTTAAGTGCGGTCTTTAAGCACTCATCCATACATTTTCCGATATCACCTTCATCATGTATAAGGATAACCTGCGCACCGTAATGCTTTACAAGGAAGCGCCTTTCCTGACTTACGCTGTCAGGCATGATGATCCTTGTTTCATAGCCCATCACCGCGCCGATCAAAGCAAGACCTATGCCCTGGTTGCCGCTTGTTGGTTCCACGATTATGGTATCATCATTTATTATGCCGTCCTTAAGGGCCTGCTTTATCATGTTATATGCGGTACGCGTTTTTATCGAACCACCGACATTAAGCCCCTCGTATTTTACCAATACCTCCGCGGCATCCGGATCGTTCATCCTGTTTAGCCTTATGATCGGGGTGTGGCCGATATATTCAAGTACATTATCACAGATCATGATCTTCTCCTTAGAATTTGATCATTCATTATTATTTCTTTTTCTCCTGAGGCTTAACCTCGATCGTGACGGTCCTTGTAACACCGCCCCATCCATACCTGTAAGCCTTGACCGTAATCTTTGCTTTGCCGGCTTTCTTGGGTTTAACGGTAACATAATCATTATCCCAGCTGTCAATACTTAACACGCTGCTGTCTGAAGTCTCGGGTTCACCATCGAGTTCACATACTGTACCGTTATAGCTTATCTTTATAGTTCTGGTACCGCTTCCGGCCACAAGAGTATCGGGTACATCTTCAAGATATATTTCGGTAGGCTTCTGATAAGATATCCCGCGCATACTGTTAAAAGGCACACCTTTTTCATCAATACCGCCGTTCGTGATCGTAACCTTGTACCTGCGTTTTACTCCGCGCTTTAACTCAAACCCTCCGTTGTCATCCGTAAACTGATAAACCTGTACGTTCGGATCGACTTTTCCCGTCTTGAATATTGTATAGTCAACACCGTTATCCGACGTCTCAACCGTGTATGTCAGTTCAATTCCGGGTATTTTAAGCAGTTCAATATCTTTCTTGTCAATACCAAACTTGATCCTTGCCCCGTAACGATAATCGTTACCTGTCTGTTTAGCCACACCCAGACCGTATACGGGAAGGGGTACTGTATCAAATTTTGTCTCGGTATAATCCGTCTTTCCATCGGTTCCTTCAAGCGGAACATTTTTATCATACAGGCCGCATACACGATAGACATAGGTACCCACTTTATCTATCGAAGTATCCAGATAGGCCCTCTTTGAGAATGCCGTCTTTATTGTTTTATCCGGAGAATCGTAATATATATCGATCGTTGTCCAAAGAGAGGGATCTGTCAATGCGGCTTCATATTTACTTGACAAAACCCGCTGTATCCGGTAACCGATCACCTTATTTATCTTATCGCTGGGCACTGCCGACCAACGAATGACCGGCTGGAGCATACTGTAAGTATCTGCCTTTACTGCTTTTGGCTTCATCTCCGCGGCTGTCGGTTTTACGCCTTTTCCATCCGGATCGGTATATATGGAAACCGCATAGGAATAATCATCATAATCCGGCTTTACCTTGGGATTATATACAGGACGGACCATATAATAGTATTCTTTCGTATTATTGACGTATTTATCCGTTATTGTGTGATACAAATACGTGTTCTTATTATCAAGTGCCAGTTTTTTATATGCGCCTCCGTTAACCGCATACTTAGGCTTTTTCAACGAAGCTTTTTTAAATTCTTCTTCAATATTTATAGGATTTTCCGGTGTATTTTCGATACAGTAGATCCAATATTGCTTTGCACAATCGTCATGCTTCCACGATAACTCAAGGCTGTTGCTGCCTGTATCCATCACATACAGATCCTGGACCTTTTCAAACTTTGTGGTGTTCTCATACCCTTCACCAAAACCACCCGGCGATCCCTTACCTGATATTACGCGTATCCTGTAGAACCACCTCTCTTCCGGCGGAAAATTGTTATACTCAACATAATAAAATCCGTAGGAACCAAGCTTCATAACATTTGCCGGCTTATAAGCCCTTATGCCTTTGTATATTCCGCACTTCTCATTGCTCCTGAAAAGCTCTATCCTGCCTGTGACTGAAGCATCCGTAGGATCTATGGGACTACTAAATATGATATAACCCTTCTTTAAACAGGTAGAATCACTGTCTGCATGGATCCCGGCAAAAGCATAATCATCCCCGGTATTTATCAGCTCACTCGGATCTTCCCCCGTAATATACAGTATCTCACACTTGCCGGGTCCAACCTTTGCTGCCAATACATTACTTGCCATTGATGTAAGGATAAGGCCCTTGTAATTGTATTCGCTCTTTACCCTGAAGCAGTACTTTCCATCCTTTTCAAGCGCACTGCCATCAAGATAGTAGCTGGCCTGCAAAGATGGTACATTTAATTTTGCAGATAAGGGAGTTGTTATCCTGGTAAGCCCCTCCGACGGAACCGAACATGAAAGTTCCGGTTTATAATAATCCTCTTTATTTGCAAGACCGGCCTGAAGCCTGAAACTTAAGTTACCGCTTTCTGTATATTCCGAAAAAGTAAAACTGCGTTCTTCGTTTTTGTCCCCGCCCTGAACCTCATACAGGAACGGAGCAACAGCCGCGAGATATTTCCCCTTAAGATTACCCTCCCTGTCAAAGCACTTAAGCAATACAAGGCCAGACTTTACAGGTGCTGCATCCGCAGCCTTTATCGCGCAGCCTTTTCCGCCCACGCGCTTTGTATATGCAGGTGCCGGCCACAGCCTTGAAGACTCATTACCGTCAGCATCGATCGCGTATAACTCAAATGTATAATAGTCGGGATATGACCTCTTATCGGGAGCCCATGTCACCTTTACATCCTGAGTCTTAAGAAACATAGCTTTTAAATTGATCTCATCACCGTTTTTGTAATCACTGTAATCATTAGTGATACTCTGCGAAACCTCTACTGTCCCAAGATCCGTATAGCAGTCATCATCCGCTTCGAAGTACATAGCTTCAAAAAGGGATATGAATACCCTGTACTGCTTTCCCGGAGCAAGAGTCATTCGGCGCACACTGCCGTTATTCCATGCATAGCCTGTTGATAATGCCTTGTTAGTTTCTTTTTCAATAAATGTGCCGTTTATCAGGCTTTCATTTTTCTTGATCTCATCAAAAGAATCCTTTTCAATAACCGCGGCATATATGCCAAAGTTTTCATCTGTGTTCTTTATAAGGATATTTCCGCTCACGCTCTTCATGGAGTCCGTGGTATTTGCAGCCTTAAGTGGGTCCAGGCTGTATTTGATCTCAAAGAAATCATACATTTTACCGCCTGCAAACGTTTTATCCTTGCTTGAAAATGTAACCAGGGCCCAACCGGGATCTTTGTTTTCTTCATATACGACATCGTATTCCGATCCATCCAGCAGAACCTTTTTATTGTCGCGGATATCATACAATTTATAACCCGGTCTGTGTTCCTTTCCATCGTAATAGATATCCGTATTGTCATCTCTCTCAATGACAATGTTTTCCTCGGTAAAAGCAGGTTTTGACGCATCTGCCCCATCCAATACGACATCCTGTGATCCAATATCCGTAATATCATCATTTGACACTTCGAGGATATCCGACACATTGGCAGTTTCTCCTACCATATCATTCAGACTGTCAAGATCAGCCGCCATTACAGGTAATGATACCGGTACAACCAGGACAGCTGACATAACTGCCGCGATCAAACCCTTGAATACGCAAAACCTTTTGTTCATGTTTTCTCCCTTCCTAACTGCTAACACCGTATACTAAACTGTATACTGTGACAGATCCGTGTTGATCTCATCCGAATACTGGTTAAGGTTTTCGGAAATGTTTGTGATGTTCGCGGTCTCGGTACGCAGCTTATTGCTCTCGGAAACGATCATATCGCTTAAGCCCAGAACTTCGTTGATATTTGAAGCCTGCTCCTGAGTGGTCGCAGCATTATTGGATGCGACGTCGTTGATCCGCTCGATTCCGCTTGCGATCTCAATGATGCCCTCGGTTGCCTTTGCAACATCGCCGTAGATCTTGTCAAACGATTCGTTTGCACCCACAACTCCGCTCACACATGCTTCCATATCCCTTGCACAGATATCGGCCTTTTTGTTGATATCAACGATATTCTTGGTAATGTCCTCAACGAGCCTGCGTATGGTCTCGGTTGCATTCGATGACTGATTTGCAAGTGCACCTACCTCGGTTGCGACAACCGCAAATCCTTTACCCATCTCGCCTGCCCTTGCGGCCTCGATCGAAGCGTTAAGGGATAACAGGTTGGTCTGCTCGGATATCGCATTGATCGTATCGGTAATGCCCGTGATCTCCTCAACCGACTTGGCAGTTGCACGGATAAGTGCCGTAAGTTCGTTGATCGTATCGTTAAGTGTGTTAACGTTCTCGGTCATGCTCTGCATCTCGCCCTTGCCCTTAGCCGATGCTTCAAGAGTTTCATCGCAAAGTGCCTTGACTTCCTCGGCGTTCTGTGCAAGCTGGCCGGAAGTTGATGCAAGCTCAGTAGCCGCATGAGCGATATCCTCGATGGATATGTTCATATCGCCGAGAGTCGCATTAAGTTTCTCTATTGATTCTCCCTGATTCTGGTTTGCATCCGAAAGGATATGTGAAATATCAAAGCACTCGCCCGCACGGGAGTTCATCGCACCCGATATGCTCGACAGGCTGTTAAGGGTCGCGCGCATCTTTTCAATGTATGCGTTGAGGCTTTCGCTAAGTGTTGTGATCTCGTTGTTTCCTTCGGGAACAATAGTCACGGTAAAGTCACCCTTGCTTATATCGGTAATACGCTCGGTAACCGCGGTAACGGGATTGATGGCTTTGCTGATGACAAAATACAGAAGGACAGACATCAGGATGATCAGTACAATGGCACATGCAAATGTTACAAACATAACCTTTAAGATACTGTTGCTCAAAAGGCTTGAAGGAACCGCGCTTACGATAGCCCACGATGTTTCGTCTATATCCGTTGCGGTGACCATCATGGAACCCGCACCGGTTTTTACCGTTTTAACCTTGCTGCCGTCAGCCTTTATGGATTTATCAAGAGAATCAAACACACCCGCAAATCCGGCTGCAACAGGGTCGGTAGTATCTGCCAGTGTCTGGCCGACACTCGTTGCAACATTGCTTATAAGGATATCCTTTGTCTCTTTATTTATGATGTAATACTTTGCATCCGGTGAAATGGATTCAAAAGCATTTACCTTCTCGGCTACCTTATCAAAATTTATATCGCTGCTTAATACAACGCCGTCCCTTATCATAACCGAACATGCAAGACAGGTTTTTCCTGTTATCACATCGACATACGGCTCCGTAGTAAACAGCTCACCCTTATTACCTATAGCACCTATATACCAGGGCCTGTCTGTAAACGCAAAATCATCGGGTGCTTCCCAGCCCGAACCATCAAGAAAAGTCATCGTATCGGCGTAGGCCATGTAAATGTCCTGGGAATCAGGATCGGAAGCCGTTATCTTTAAAAGCATCGCGAGCATATCCTCGTTTGACTGCTCGGGAAGGTTTTTGATGACTTCGGAAGTCTGTCCCACCCTTTCCTCGACGCCGCTCCACCAGTTATGTACCTGATTCGAGTACGTAACCGATTCCCTGGCAAGGATATTGTTGGTAAGCGACTGGATATTGTCGGACGCCAGTTTAATGCTTATCTGTGTTATGATCACTATCATAACCGCTACGTAGATTATTATTTTGCTTAAAAGGGTTTTTTTCAGTGATTTTCTTTTCTTGGCTTTCATTGCGGAATACTCCTTTCCTATACAGCAAAATTTATCACAAGATGAAATAATTGTAACATATTGACAGCGTTTTGTGGAGTATTTATTGTCTTATTACAGGTTTTATGATCACTGTTTAAATAATGTTGCATATTCGACCGCGGATATGTATCATATGCATTTAGAGAACAAACGATTTAAGGTCTTATATGACCGGGAGTGAAAGCTGATGAATTATGACGCATTTATAAGCTACAGACATGCACCTCTTGATATGGAGATAGCAAAGAAGGTGCACACAGGGCTTGAAACATACAGGATACCCGGGGCAGTGCAGAAAAAGACGGGTAAAAAGAAAATGGGCAGGGTGTTCCGAGATCAGGAAGAACTGCCTATAGGAAGCGACCTTGACAACAATATCTCAAGTGCTCTTGAAGGATCCAAATACCTGATTGTCATCTGTTCACCCCGGACGCCTGATTCTTACTGGGTATGCAAGGAAATAGAGACATTTATCGAGATGCACGACAGGAATCATATACTTGCGGTGCTTATTGAAGGCGAACCCAATGAAAGCTTCCCGACACAGCTCTTAACAGACGAGAACGGCGATCCCGTGGAACCGCTGGCTGCGGATGTAAGAGGCGTTGACAAAAAGGAAAGAAATACAAAGTTTAAAACCGAGATACTAAGGCTTGTCGCTCCGGTCATCGGCTGTACATATGACGATCTTAAACAGCGTCACAGGGAACGTGTCATAAAGAAGATGGTGGCGACGGTTTCATCAGTAGCGGCAGTCCTTACCATCGCAGGCGCTGCTTTCGGTATATATAACGCAAATGTCGCAGCTAAGATGAAGCAGCTTGCAGATGAAAAAGCCGCTCTTGCCGATGAGAAAAGTGCACTTGCTGAGGAAAAGAGTGCGCTTGCAGATGAAAAGACCAGGCTCGCGGATGAGATATCCGTTCAATATAATGGAAAGCTTGAGAATCAGTCGCGGTTCTTTAAGGAAGAAGCATTATCGCTTTTTAAAACCGGCAACAGGGAGGATGCGGTCCTTGTCGCTATGGAGGGACTGCCTTCAAAAAACAATTTAAGGCCATATGTAGCCGATGCCGAGTATGCCTTAAGCCGTGCGCTGTATGCATATGACGATGCATCAAAGATGACTTTTGACAGGATACTGTCCCATGATCTCAGTGTCTATGAGATGTATTGCACGGATGATAAGAGCATGATCGTGACCAAAGACAGCAGCAGCAGGGTATACGTGTGGAATGTTGCCGACTGGTCATTAAAGCTGACCGTGGATCCGGGCGTTGACGGGTCCGGTTTTTATTCGGCCGTAAAGAGCGCCGATGCCGATGATACGGGTGTTTATATTGCTACGGCCGATAATTTTGAAAAATACGGTTACGACGGCAGTATCATATTCAGCCGTAAATTTGATGACTCCATAGAAAAGGTGGAGGCATTTGAAAATGACGGGATCGTGGCAGTCGTCTGCAGGAAAAGCATAAGCATCCTGGACGCGGGTACCGGACAGATAAAGAGTACGATTGAAAATACCACGGGAAGCGATTATATAGACCGCGGAAAATACGACGTGAACCTAAAGCGCATGATCACGCCTCATTATAATGCCGATGTCGCAAAAACCTGTATTTCCATTCTCGATCCCTTTAGCGGCGAGCAGACTGATATCGGTCTGTCGGAAGGTTATTTTCTTGACTGCTGTGTGACTCCCGACGGTAATATAGCCGTTGTAAGCTGCAATACCGGTGCATATAAAACAGGAGTTGAGCGGGTCGTTGCCGAACTTATGACACCGGAAGGTAAAACCTTATGGACCCGGGAACTTGATGCTCACGTAAAAAATCACATGTCATTCAGCACCATCGTAAAGGCTCATAAGTATCAGTCTGATGAAGGTGAAAGAAAAGATATAGTAATAGCGATCGAAGCACAGGCGTTTACCTTAGATGAGGATACCGGCCGGGTGCTTACGTCCTTTAACCTTCCCGGAGATGCTACCGCTCTGTCTGTTCGTAACGCAAACTCATACGGACAGGTAGGATATTGGAAAGGCAATATAGATCTCATTGATTTTGCGCAGGGACGTATAAGTCAGGAATACTCCATCGAAACGGATGAAGGCATTAAAGAATGGCTTGTTCTTACGGACAAGATCGTTTATGCATCACCCCTTTCACCGGATCTGCATGTTCTTACCTGGCATAAAGCACCGGATATTGAAGACTATGCAAACTTTGAAGACGGTATCAATCCCGTAGCTGTATCGGCAGACGGTTCATATTATGCGGTAAATCCTTCGAAAGACTTTAATTCCCTGATCTTTTTGGATAAGGATGGCAATGAATTATACACGTTTAACAATGAAAGTATGATAAGGTCAGTCCGGCTGTGTGCCGATAAAGCCTACGTTTCCGACAAGGAAGGCCTGTGGATAGTGGATCCCCGAAACAAACAGGAAACCTCAATAAAGATCGCAGATCACGGTTTTGAGTATTCCGCAGATGAAGATTATATTACGCCTGACGGCTCAAAAGCGGTATTCTGGGATTTAAGGAATATGATCATACTGGATGTCGCCGAAGGTAAAAAGCTGTATGATCATAAAGCCGACGGCAATCTGGGAAAGGCCATCCTTTCAAATGACGGCAGCAAGGCTTATGTACTTGCGAGTAATAAAAATATGCAAGTGATAAACACTTCCGATGGCAGCATAACAGAACCTGAGGAAGATACTTACCGTGTTGCGGCAGGAAGCTATGATAAGGTATGTTTAGCCATAAGCCCCGACGATAAATATGTGGCACTATGCTGTATGGACGGGATGCTGCGGGTGGCAGATACTTCAACGCTTGATACCGTTGTAAGCATACCGCTTAAGTCGTACCTTAAATCATATGTTTCATTCACCGATGACGGAACTCATTTAGTGATACAGGGGGATGACTACAGGATACGTATATTGGATATGAATACCGGCAAGATAGTTTATACAATGGATTCTTCCGCCACGGTCGATCATCTTGTATGCGATGACGAAAACGGGCTGATGGCCATATGCACAGGATACGGACTGTTCCTGTTTGAAACGGACGGATACGGCTGTGTGGCCTATGCAGATCACGGCCTGATGTATCTTAAGGCGAATAAATCCATTCTTTTAAGCAGTGACCGGAAACTGATCGAGAGGACCTACTATAAAGACTATGAGGCCCTTATAAAGGAAGCCGAAAAGCAATTCCCGGGTGCTGAACTCAGCAATGAAAAGAAGGTTAAATACAATATAAATTAGGTTATATGATCACAAGCTTTTCTTCGGGAATAAACTTCATGAGAGTCTCTTCAAGGGACCTTCCCGATACGGGTTTGGAAAGCTGGCCGTCAAATCCGGCCCTGTTGTACAACTCATTATTCTCGCCGCCGGCATTTGCAGTTAGTACTATCACCGGAACATCCCTGCACATGCCTCCCTCCTGGCTGCGTATGCGCTCAAGGCATTCAAGGCCATCCATCTCGGGCATGAGATGATCCATGAATATTACGTCATATCTCTTCTTAAGCGTAAACTCAAGCGCATCCTTACCGCTCGTCACGGCATCTATATTGATCTTTGTTTCACGCAGAAGTTTTTTCTCGACCAAAAGGTTCGTCTTACTGTCATCAACGATAAGAAGGTTGGCATCAGGTGCCGTGAAAAGGCTTTTGTATGTATTGCGTTTTGCAGCCTGGTCAAGGATGCTGATATTTCCTATCCTCTGCGCATCGGATACCTCCTGCGGGATGATCACCTTAAAAGTAGTTCCCAGTCCGTAAACACTGTCTACACTAATGAATCCTCCCATGAGATCAACAAGTTGTTTGACAATGGATAATCCCAATCCGGTACCTTCGATCTTCCTGTTCTTCTCCTGATCCGTCCTGACAAATGCTTCAAACAGGGTCGGAAGAACTTCCTTTTTGATCCCTATGCCTGTATCGGTAACAGTTATAACGAGCCTGACGCGATCATCACCGAGCCTCTCCGCGCCTAAATATATGCTGACATATCCGGATTCGGTATACTTGACCGCATTATTTAACAGGTTGATGATTATCTGCCGTACCCTGATCTCATCACCGATAAGTACAGACGGTGTATTCGAATCTATCATTCCGTCAAAGGACAGGCCTTTTGCCTTTGCCTGCAGCAATATCATATTTACGACCTCCGACATCATTTCGGAAACCCTGTATTCCACCGGTACGATATCCATCCTGCCTGCATCAAGTTTGGAAAAATCAAGAATATCATTTACGAGTGAAAGAAGCATCTTGCCGGCGCCCTGGATGTTGCTCGCATCATTTTTTATCTCTTCCGAGGCATCCTCCTGACGAAGTATAACCTCGTTAAACCCCAGTATGGCATTGATAGGGGTCCTGATCTCATGACTCATGCTCGAGAAAAAGCGGTTCTGTGCATGATTAAGTTCTTCAATTTCTTTTTTCTGGCTGTTTACCCTATCGTTTTCCCTGCGGAACAAACGGGCCTGATAGCTTACAAGCGCCGTCATAACGACGCCTACGATAAGAAGTGTGAAGAAAGAATCAAAAAAGGCTTCCTTTCTGGAAAATTCCGTTATTGCTTCGGGATGGGTATAGCCGATCCCCCAGCATACGATGACTACTAACAGGTTTAAGATAAGAAAGACAGCTTTCGGCCTGCCGGAAAGCGTCATAACGATATATAGTGTAGTAAAAGCGAACCAGACCGGCGTACCACCCGCAGCACCTCCGCTCGTAAAAAACGCCGCCGGCAGGAACACAAATATAAGAAAGGCCGTAATTATTATCATTGCCTTCTTCATTCCGTTACGATAGATAGCCCATATGAATATCCCGCTAAACAGCAGGAACTCGATCAATACCGAAATATTTGCCATCAGCGACTGACCGAGCAGTATCCCGCTTATCATAGCTATAAAAAGTCCTATCAGCGCGATGACCGATAACAGAACGAAGGATTTACTCTGATAATCCAATTCGGGATCGTTTAACAGGCTTTTGATCTTTCTTATCATGCTTACGCTCACTTTTACGGATAAAAACTAAATACTGTGGCGGAATAATTATATCATCATATTGCATATCGGGCAATTTGCGATATCGCAATATCCCCGATATTTAAAACAAAAAGGCAGGTCGGTGACCTGCCTTGGCTTAGGAAAATGAAGTTTTATATAAGTGTTGCCGATTCAATTACTTTTTTGTTCTGCTCCTTCCATTTAAGGATCAGCTTTTTCTCCTCGTTCCACATCTTATCGGTTTCTTCCGATGCACGGGCGAGTATCATCTTATAGTATCCGGGATCCTTTCTCCTCATCTCCTGGGGCGTTGTCCTCATGTTCTTGCAGAACTGATTTATGTACTCATTCATAAAGCCGCTTTTACGCTCGCTCTCGTACTCATCGGCGCCCATGGACCAAAATGCCATTTTTCTTTGTATCTCCGACTTACCCATTGCCTGCTCCGTTCATCGTGATCATTTCTACATGATTACAGTATCACAATATAGCACATTCGGCAACAGATTATATCACCTCAAATGTGACAGTTTGACCGGACCCAAACTATCATATTTTCCCCTCAAGCCTCTTTATCGGTTTGGATATTGAACAAAATACAGAAATCAGGATCATACATATTCCCGCGATCCTAACCAAGGCAGCCGAACCCCTTCCCACTCCAAGTCCTGTAAATTGTCCAAGTTTATCAGCCACGATGCCGGAGATGGCATATGCGATAACATATCCTATCTGAGAAAGGAATCCGATCATTCCCCATGCTCTTCCCTGTACTTCGTCGGCAATATTTGTTCTGGCAAGATAATCCAGACAGTTATTTGCAAATGGAAGAGCAGCGAAAAAACCGAACCCGAATACGCAGATCGGGATCATATTCTCAAAAAGCCCGAACCCGGTCATACATAAACCCGCAAATACAAAGGATATCCCCAGCACGCGAACATGGTTTCTTTTTATCCCTAATATCCCCAGAATAAGTCCGGAAACAAGCATGCCGCAGGCACATACAGTCTCGGCAACACCCAGCGTCTGCGCATTCTTAAATGCCAGTATCAAAGGCTCCGCCAGGATCTGGAACATACCCATGAAAAGAGTGATCGCAGCGGACAGCATGACAAGCGTAAACACTCCTTTGTTACCATGGACTGCATCCCACCCTTCTTTCATGCTTTTAAGGAAAGGCATGCGCTCCGAAGCGGTCGTGACTACTATGCTCTTTCTTACAACAGCGGCGCTTGCTACTGTCAGAAAAAAAGTACATATATCAATGATGAGCAGCAGTTTTACATCACTTATTCCAAGCAGAAAACCCGCAAGGACCGGCGAAAAGAGATATCTCGCGCTTCCGGCAAGGGAAACCAGGCCACTGGCTTTCGAGTACTCCTCCTTTGTCAGAAGGTCTGTTATCGTTGCACGAAACGACGGTTCAAGCAAAGCCGAAAAAGTCGCGCTGACAAATACCCCCAGACAGATCTGCCACAGCAAGGCGTCTCCTCTTATCATACATACAAGTATGTACATTATCCCAAGAGCCGAGAATCCGTCTCCGACCATCATGAGAAGCCTTCTGTCATACCTGTCGGCAAGCACTCCTGCCGGCACCGAAAAAAGCAGTGTCGGAAGAAAGCCGAGAAGAGTTACCAAAGCCATACCCGCAGCGCTTCCGGTCTTATCAAATATATATACTCCCAATCCGAAACTTGTAAGGCCTCCCCCGATCGATGAGATCAGTTCTCCTGCCCATAGCAGTATGAATTTTCCGAAATTCGATCTGTCATCCATCTGTATACTTCCTTTTTATCCATTTTTCTGCCGGTCCTCTGTGCTGTACTGAAGCAGCCTTCCGACATGGCGTGTTTCAAAGAACATGTCCTTTTTAACAACTACTATTATCACCGTTACAAGCGTTATCACTATCGTTTCCACACATTTTGTCTCCTGCGT
The DNA here is from genome assembly GCA_017550535.1 of Lachnospiraceae bacterium. GTDB lineage: Bacteria > Bacillota > Clostridia > Lachnospirales > Lachnospiraceae > UBA2868. The sequence goes on along the minus strand of JAFZOS010000068.1, from coordinate 5,206 downwards.
CATTGCGATCTTCTCCTGCAGGAAATTGACAAAGAAATGGAATACCATACAGGCTAATATCGAACGATCACTTGCGAGATACACCCATGTTATGACGAACCCCATGGGTATCCCGCTCACAAAAAAGTTGACCACATACAGCGGGTTCACCATGAGTGAAGCCTGATAGGTCCCCTGAATGAAAATGAGAGGAAAATGCCAGAAAGACCAAAGTACTCCGAAGATCATCGATTCCCAAAACCAGTTCATGTAGTTTCCGATAGAATCCTCACAGTATCCTTTCCATCCGACCTCCTCGATTATCGATGCGACCGTAATCGAAAGAAATGCTCCTGCTATTCCGACACCGGTAAAGGAAAAATCCTCGGTGAAAGAAAACTGATCCGGCGACTGTCCAAAGAGCAGTGATAACAGTATCGAGCAGACGATCACCATTGCGAATACCATAACGGCTAGGAGGACATTCATCCATTTGACTTTGTAGAAACCGACAATCTTGTTTTTCAGATCCTGTTTAAGAACATCAGACCCGGATACCATGATAAAAACCGTGGATACTGCCGCAGGTGCGATCAGCCCGATCAGCATCAGTACCGGACTTATGCTCTCGGGTGTAAATATGGCCGGGATCCAGAATATCCATGTAAAAACATATGCTGCAACAAAGAAAAGAACCGGCCTGTATCTGTATTGATCCGTATTATGCTCACTCATTTAGATACCTCCATTTCACTTTTGTCTATAAGATCATATATAAAACTCATAGTTCCCTTATCCGCTCCGAGAAGTTTTTCCGTCATATCAATGAATACGGCTATATCACTCTCGGTAAATATTCTGTCATTAAACGTATCGTTGCTTATGATAAGGAGCATCCTGACGCGCTCCGCTATATTGTCGCATGCAAAGATCCCCTTATTAATCCCCTCTTCCACAACCTCCGATAAGAGCGGGACTACGACTTCTATCAGTTTTTTCCTGATCTTATTGTGCATAAGCACGTTCTCGGGCTGCATGAGAGCGTCCTTTATAGGCTGCTCCGCCTCGGCCGGTTTGATGGAAGTGATGATCGCAACGATCTTTTGCGGCACCGGCATATCCGATCCGATGACCTGTCCGGCTGTTTCAACTTCACTTTCGATCATCATCTCTATAACATCCTCAAGCATCTTTTCCTTACTCGGGAAATAGTAATAGTACGTGCCTTTTGCTATCTTTGCCCTGGCTATGATCTCATCCACGCTTGTATTTTCATATCCTTGTGAAAGGAACATATCATAAGCTATCTTCAGCAATTCCTGCTTTCGTTTTTCACCTTTTTTCATGATCGGCCTCCTTTTCGACTATCGGTCGGTTTTATGATACTACAGGCGTTTTCCCTTGTCAACTACTTTTTCGACTTTTAGTCGGTTTATTTTTTCGTATAAAAAAGAACCGGTCATTTCCGGTTCTTTTCCGTTACTGTTTATGAGCGTTTGCTTTTTTCAGATTATCCGCAACCCTATCCAGATAATCATGCAGCTGAGCAGCTTCTTTTTGAGAAAATCCTGAAAGAGCGGTTTCTATGGTATCATAAAACTGTTTCCGGACAGTCTCCGATATCTGCCGCCCCTTTGGCGTCATGTATATCGCATATGATCGTTTGTCTTTTTCAGATCGCCTTCTTTCTATAAATCCACTTTCCTCCATGTTTGTCAAAACGGAAGACAATGTGCATGATTCTACATAAAACGCTTCCGCCAGGTCTTTTTGCCTGCAGCCCTCATGATCTGAAATATACAGCAGGGTTCTGGGATTGCCGGGGTTAAATCCGTATCTTTTCAGATTGTTTTCAATGTTCTTTTTAAATGCAAGGTGCGCGATCAATAATGATTGCATTGATTGTATCAGTTCCATAGTTTAGCCCTCAGTATCAGAGCCCGAACGATATCAGAGCCTGAAAAATCCCAACTCGTCATCCAGCCTTGAAGCTACATTGTTCAGGCTGTCCGCAGCCGCTGCAAGTCCGTTGACGGTGGCGTTGAGTTCCTGCATGGACGCTCCCGTTTCCTGAGTGGAAGCGGCATTTTCTTCGGATATGGCTGACAGTGAGCTCATAGCATCTATAATCTGATCCTTGGAAGCATTACATTCCTCTGTTAAAGCTGAAATGTTGTTCACTCCGTCCACCGTAGAGTTTACATTCGCTATAAGGTCGTTGATCGTGCCGGTGGTCTCTTTAAGCACTTCATCCACATTCCTCTTTATTTCCGAGATCTCTTCTGTCTTCTGAGAAGCATCCTTTGCATGTTCAAGGAGCATACTCATTTCGTCCCTGATCTCCTGAGCGGTCTGTGCCGACTCCGTGGCAAGCTTACCTATCTCCTCGGCTACAACCGCGAAACCTCTTCCCGCTTCTCCTGCCCTTGCAGACTCAATGGATGCGTTAAGTGCAAGCAGATTGGTCTGTGATGCTATTGAGGTAATACCGTCAACCTTTTCGTTCACTCTTATCACCGCGAGGTTGGTGGCGCTCATGGTCTCTGATATTCCGGCTACCGCATCACCCATCGTATCCATATTTGATGCCAGATCCTGAAGGGCCTCAGCGCTCCTCATGGATGCGTCATTCATCTCAACTGCGGCAGACGCTAACTGCTCTGCGTTTTCGGCAACCGTCTGTATTGCATCTGAAAGAATGCTTATATTCTCTGTAGCCTGCTGTACGGTATCAGCCTGATCCGTAGCTCCCCTTGCCATATCCTGCACAGCGCTTGATACACCGTCAGATGTGTCGCTTATCTGTTCTGATGTACTCGCAAGCTCTTTAGCCTGCTTGCCCGACATGGCCGAGGCTTCCTTTACCTCTCCTACTATCTGTTTAAGTTTGCTGGACAGTCCAAAAACATTGGAGCCTATGTCGTCGATCTCACGTATTGCAGATGATGCCTGCTCATTCTGGGAAAGGTCGCCGTCAGATAATGTCGCAACACTATTTATGACCGTCGATATCGAGGACACAACCCGTTTGGATACGATGAATATTATGATTCCGAATATAACTACGGCTATAACAACAACTATGATAAGCAGGAGCAACACAGTGTTTATGGATGCCTTGACATCTGCCTCGGGCTGTCCTGCCCATGCTGCGCCCATTACCTCGTTTTTACCGTTGTAAAGCGGCATATAGTACACATAGTAAGGTTTGCCGCCTATCTTGACGCCGGACGCGTTCACACTCTGACCCCCCTGGACTTTGGCCCATATGGCGGAGTCCATCTGTGTGCCTTCATTCCTCTGGCCCTTGTCATTAAGGGCTGATGTAACGAAACGAGTATCTCCGATAAAGATCGTCATCTCGATGTCCTTGTCCTTCAGCATATCGACGTACTCGTGCTCATATTCGAGTTCAACATCGTTTGACAGATCATATTGGTAATACTGGCGTAATCCGTCGCATGCCACATAAAGCTTCTCATATACCGCTTCTTCCAGATGACCTGTCACCGTGCGTGATGTGATAAGACAGATCACTATACCCGATACTATCAAGGGTATAAAGCTTATCATGAGCAATACAGAAGTTAATGTCAGTTTCTTTTTATTCATATTTATTTCCTCCATGATCTGGGTCGAATTTGCAAATAGTTTGACCCCCAACTATTACCCTCTTTAATAATATGAAAAAAACCTTATTTTGTCAATGATTGAGCTTTGTACCGGCCGGGAAAAGTAGACACGGGGCTGCTTTACATTAAAGCGCCATACAAAGAAACTGTGGAAGCGACTCTTATAGAGGTCAATAAGAACACAGAAGTATGGGAAGACAAAACTAAAATTGATGATTACGGCAACAAGGAAAAACACAGAAATACAGATATCTTTCTTATATATGAATATGAGCTTCATGGTAAGAAAGATACTCTGGCAGAAAGAAGCCTTACCGGCTTTCATAAGGTAGGATCAAAAAAGAAGTTTAAATTCTACAGCACGGACGGAGTGGAGTATAAGAAGCAGTCATACAACCTTCTTTCTGACGTAACAGCTGTATTATGCTCCCTTTTATCCCTGCTTCTGATCTATGCAACAGTAAAGATGATCATACTTCGTATTAAATTTGCGAGATCAGGACAGCTTATAAAGAAAAAAACAGAATAAGTCAAAGTACATCTGCCAATTAAGCGCGAGACGGGACTCGAACATTGGTTTAAAAATCCCGAAGTCCCAAAACACTGATAAACAGGAGGTTTGAGCGGGTCAATTCTTCATTGATCTTACAGGTGAACGCAAAGTGAACGCACACTATCCTTCTTTTGCTACACTTGTAGGAAAAGGAATAACGTTTGTAGGTTCGTGCATCCGAGCACTCCACAGAGTAAGTTTTTGCTGCATGTTCATCCAACTTTCAACAGAAGTATTTGTTGCCTTGCTTATCCTTAATGCCATCTCAGGACTTAATGAAGCTTTCTCATTTACAAATTCCGATAATGTCTTTCTGCTAACTCCCAACATACGCGCCGCATCAGTAACGGTAAGATTTAACGGTTTCATTACGTCTTCCAAAAAGACTGCTCCCGGATGTGTCGGTTTTCTTGTCATGTTAGTATTCCCCCTTCTCAGTGATAATCCATATAATCAACAAGGTATGCATCCTGATCTTCAAAATAGAATGTCATTCGCCAATTACCATTAATCCAAACAGACCACATATCCTGCATATCACCTTTTAGCTGATGTAGTCTATATCCCGGCAGATTCATATCATTTGGACTTGTACTTGCATCTAATCTATCAAGCATTCTGCCAAGCCTTGAAGCATGATCCGCTTGTATTCCCTTTTTTGATCCGGTTTCGTAAAAATCTTTTAAACCTTTATGTGCAAATGATTTTATCATAATATGATTATAACCTGTAACGTAACGCGTGTCAATTTCCGTGCTGCCTCAATTATTATTTTTAGCGCAGATTTCTTATCATATTTCATTTTGCGCCTTCCTAAAAAGAGGCTGTCCCTATTGAAGTGAAAACAGACTCGAAAATTGAAATTTTTAATTCCACTCACCCTAAGTTCCAATCCCCAGGAGGGCCTGCGGACGTTTTCTTGGACTAAGTTACTATTCCGAGACTACATCTGTACTGAAGCGGACTCATTCCGCCTAATGACATTTTGATACGATCCTCATTGTACCAATGCATATATTCGTCCAGCTTGGTTATAAATGAT
>JAFZOS010000067.1 GCA_017550535.1 Lachnospiraceae bacterium | reverse complement strand
TTATTCTAAATCTCATTTCTTTATCTTAAGTGTCCTCAAATATTCATATAATGTGCGCCCCCTCGGATGCGCACCGAAAACATAATACGATTCAGACATGCAACCTCACCTAAATTGACAATACTATCAACTCATGTTATTATCCTTATAAAGGTGCTACCCGTACAGCACGGTTAGCCCTCAGTTTGGTTATAAAATAACCGCCAAGTTTCTGAGGCTCGGGCGGTTATTTTGTGTTCTTACCAATTTTATATCCTACCGCAAACGCTGTAAGTACCAGCGTAAACAATGCAGCGAACTCCAATATGGTCATCGAGCATCAATCCCTTCAGTCTTATTTCCCTTAAGCGATTCCTCCCTATCGCGGGATGATCAAGGTTAACAGTGTCCGAGGGCTAACCGCCACCGTTTGGATAGCACCAATTACATTGTATCGAATATTTGTTCGTTTGTCAACGTCATGCCGCTGTATTTCAGACATTTACTCAATAAATTTCTTATCAGCAATAGCAACGGTGTATTGCCGATTCTCATTCAAAAATATGGTCAACAGACGCTCAGCAAGAAAACCTGCGTATCTGTTCTGATATATGTCTTCCCGCTTTCCGATGCGTTTCACGCAATACTCAAGTACAGGGAACATGAACCGGCAATAACTGTCAAATATGTCATGCTTCATTATAAACATATTATAGGCATAATAGTATATACCCTGCTCCACCTGTTTTGCCGACTCAAGATATTCAGGCGCGACCTTTGAGATCGCATCCATAAGGACAAGCCAGTCATCAATAATATGATCCTTCCCGTACTGGGCCTTAACACTTGCAAAATTCAGGATCGGCTCCGTCACAACCACATCAACGTTTCCGCTTAAGATCACATCCAGAGCCTTTTCATCAAGACAAAACCGCCGTCTGTAGTGGCTGAACCCGACATAATCCGCCGTATCATTTTTCCATGCCAGGTATATCCCGGTAGTCTCACAATACTGCCTGTTCTTTTCAGAAATATTGTCCGCTCCGTCAGCATCGGTTATTTCAAAAAGCTTCTTATCAGCAAGTGCTGCACCCACATGGATGGGTGACTCGTAATCCTTAAGCTCAGGCTTTATCGGCAGGTCAGCATCATATATACTGTGTGCAACATATATATTTAGTTTACATAATTTTACACCGCTCCGTCTCCCCATCGGCTCAATGTCATCAACCCTCTTAACATCCCCGGGCAGCACATCATTTGCAATTATCCAGTTACTCCTTATCTCAGTCCATATATCTCCGTCGAACGAAACCGGCAGTATCCTCTCAAACCCTTCCGCCTTAAGACCGGTAACCGCACCGGGCATCAGTTTCCCATTAAGCGCAACCAATACAAGCGACGACCGATGATCAAGCGCATCCGCAAGCTTAACGACAGGCAGACCGTCAACAACCTTATCATTATCATCCATGCTGCGGACAATAAAACATTCGGGTTTTAGCATATAAGGCTCTTCCGATATACATTTCCTTACAGCCCTGCCCATTGTCCCCGCACCATAGATAACGATCCTGTCCGCATCCATTATCTGCTTTATAGTTTCATTTGTGTATCTTAATTTCCTTTCCATACACCGCCTGCCGCATTATCCACTAAATATATCACCGATGATCACACAAGTGTTACTTCAAATAATCAATAAGATTGACCGAACTCAGGCTACCGTCATACGGATCGCTGAAAGAAAATTCCGAAGCGATATCCTCATCATAATCCGAATACTTCCCTTTGCACAGCCTCAAAACATCCATGGCAAATTCTTTTGAGATGCCATTAAACATCTTTGTATCAAACAATTCACCGATCATCCTCTCAAGCTCATCCTGCACTCCGCCAAGCAGCCCTTTGTCATACTCCGTTCCCTTAGCAAATACCGGCCTTCCCTCATCATCAAATCCGCTAAGCTGTCCATCGTCAGAACCATACAGCATTTCAAGCAGCAGATGATTTTCAGAAAAATCAGACATACTGTGTATCGCATTTCCTATCCGTTCCGTGATGTTTCCGTACAGCGAATGAACATCTGAACCATCAATATAACTGTTGGGGACACAGGAAGTTCCCATTGCGATTAGTCCTATATCCTTATTAAGGATCCGCCGCATCCCATAAACCAGGGTTCCCTGTGTTACTATATCCACTATAGCCGGATGCTCACACTTAAGGACTCCCGCCGACCTTAAATATGTAAGATACTTCTCCCGATTCAAAGCAGATACGGAAAGTATATCATCATAATATGCCCTTAGTTTTTCCTTAAGCCCGTCAAGCCCCCACTTACCAACCGCCGCCTCATTTGTCATATCAAACATATCCGGCAGATCGACATGGAACTGGGTTTTATAAAAACTTTTAAGATTAAGCTTCGGATCATCCAAAACCTTATTTGACAAAACATCGATATCTTCATATGACAGAACAGCCGCACTGCTTACAGCCGAACGTGACATATAGATATATTCAGCCCCGGGAAGGTTTAAATCCGGATGTTCCTTTAAATACTTATCATACATCCTGTAAAGGAAATAACCGTCCCTTGACGCAAACATAAGCATGTCATACAGGTGCGCATTTTCAATTATATATGACAGGTATACGGCAGTAACCGGAAGCAGGCGCAATGCGATATCCTTATAGTCACAAACCCGTAGCTTTCCTTCCGAAGCATTCAATACAAACGGATCATTGAACATTTCCGAAATAAGATACCCGAGCATACACCTGTCCGTAAAACAACATTGCTTATCAAGAAGAAATGCACCGGATGATTGGGCAAGTATATCATAGCCCTTTTTTACATAAAAAGCATCGATCCCGTTTTCGCGCGCCCTTTGTATGTCGTTAATTTCATCATCTCCGATATGAAGGATAGATGATCCGTTTGCCTTCTCCTTAAGTATTCCGTACAGTGTTCCCCTTTCCTTAGATGCACTGTGATCACACGAAACCAGCATATCAAACGAACCTGTGATGCCTGCGGCAGCCAAAACCTTACGAATATCAGCCTCTCCGAAATACATATCCGAAGTAAGAATCACCCGTCTGCCTTTATCAAATGAATATTTAAGCGCATTTACCATCCGTAACCTTGGAACTGTCACGGAAATTTCAGCCTTAAGTTCCATGTCCCTGAGCTTTTTTATGTCCGAAGATTCAAGCTTTAATTCACGTCCGATCAGGTCATAGATCTCATCTATTGTCGGGCTCACCTGCGTATCATACAGCTGCTCTTCAGCCCGTATCCTTGTATCCTTAAAAACCTTCGCAACATGCTCATGATCGATTCCTGCGGCAACCGGATCGAATACGTCCCTTGGCTGTAATACCCGCCTCATCACCAGCGTATCAAATATATCAAATGAGATGGTATCATGCGCATCTATCGCATCATGCAACTCCTGTTCCGTACTTTTCCAATATGCATTGTTCCTGTAATTATCATCTCCGGTTAACAGGTAACCGTGCATATTGTAGATCGGTATGTGTCCGGGCACTTCCTCCCTTATGCGTTCATAGATTATCGCTGTGGATGCGGGGATTGCAGCTATTATGATAAGCTTTACTTTTTTTAATGCTTCAGCCAAAGGCAGAACTTCGTATCCGTACATCATTTCATGGAAATGATCTGCCGCGATAAGACATGCAAAATCATACCCTTTAATATTCTCAACTATTGTTCCGGCATTTTTACCGACCCCGTATATTCCGATCGGAATGCCGCTAAACTGCCGAAACTTTTCATCAAATATTTCCTGAAGCCTGTCTACCGACTCTTGCATATCTTAACCCCGTCATTAAAGCAAATCCGCCATCATCATATCCATGCCCTATCAAATAGCCGGTTACCGATGAACTGAAATCTGTGTAAGTCATATAATCCTTGCCAGCGTTTAGTCCTGCTTTATCAAGCATATCCGTAACTTCATTTTCATAATCCTCGGTAGAAATGATGATATAAACCCTGTCATCCCTGTCAAAACCCCTTATCGGAGTTCCATTTGAATCCGATCCGTGTTTTGATCGGTCGGAATCTAGCATGTACCTTACACTTACACCGTTTGCTGCAAGAAAACCGTTTATATGCTTTCCTATATTTCCCGCGCCCCATATATCCACGGTACGGTTACCGAGAAGCTCATTTAAACATCCTTTAATGCTGTCGTTTGATACTCTGTTCTTAATAAGGTTCCTGAAAAAAACACGCCTGAACATATCAAGGTAATGATCTTTAGCCTCATCCATCAGCCCCTTACCGTCTGACTGCTCCAGATACTTCTTTGATATAAGATACTGTTCGGCTATGCTTGCAGGCGTCGAACTGATACCGTTCGGATCATAAACAGCAACCACCTCATCGCACCATCTTAGCTTATATCCTTTACTAAACACGCCGAGTATCCAATCATAATCAGCACATATTTTATATCCCTGATCAAACAGGCCATGATCCTTATACAGTATTGCTTTGGAAAACGTAGCCTGATGAGGGAAAAATGTATCAAAATAAACCGATCTGCAATTTCCGTCTAGATATGACCTGCAAGCCTTCCCTTCGATCAGCTCACGCCCGATCAAAACATCCGTATCGGGTTCATCAGCAAAATGCCTGCTTATGTTTGCGATCACATCACGATCAAAGTACTCATCACCTGCATTAAGGAAGTTTACGACATCACCGCTAACATGCGAAAGAGCTTTGTTCATAGCGTCATAAATCCCGTCATCCTGCTCACTTACCCAGTATGACAAATGATCCTCATAATTCCGTATGATATCCGCCGTACCGTCAACAGAACCCCCATCGATAATGATATACTCAATCTCCGGATAACTCTGCCCGATAACACTTCGTATTGTCTGTTCAATTGTCTTAGCACCGTTTAGGACCACCGTGATTATTGAAATCTTCATAAAAAACTCCCGCTATAAAGTAATTCAATCACATACTTTACATCGGGAGTTTATGATCCATTCCAGGGAAGTTCTATATTGTCATTGAAAACTCAACCTCTTCACCAATAAGCGAATCCCCTTCATCTTCTATGCCAACAGCGTCTTTAGCATCATATACATTCAGAGCACTATACCCTTTTCCCGCTATCAGCAAAAACTTAAAAGGCTGCATCGGCAAAGGTTCATCCAACCCAAGTATTCTGTACTTTCCGACAACAAATTCATCCTTCACCTTACACATTGTGAGCCTCCCTCCATTCCTCAAGCATCCGATAATACATATTTAACTGCATCATCGTTTCCCGCGTTTCTTTTCTTGGTATTCGAAAAGTTTTGGCATTCTTAATCAGAAATTCCTTGGCATCAATCTCATTCAATATTCCGCGCAAAATCGCATCCTTATCCTCATTAAGCCCTTCAAGATTCTGCTCAAAATGATGGATTTCCTCCAGCACTTCACTTAAAGTAACCTGCTGTCTGAACATCATCACCTTTTCTATCGTCAATGCATCCGCTTTTCTTAAGTCAAGGTATTCTTCTATATCCTCCCCGCCGCGAAGGATAACTGCGCCTTTCTTTCGCACATTTGCTGTTAATTGCTTGAATCTACGATCACTTATAAAACTGTATCCTTCTCTTTTATGTTCCTTTTTTCTTAGCGCCTCTGTATTAATTATATCATGTTTGTTATCATTTTCAATAAACTCAGCCAATCGCAACTCCTTCATAACAACCGAATAATAGCAGGGAAATAGGGACGAACGTCCGGACACCTATATGATATATCTGACTATTAAATCTTATAGGCTTCTCACCACACTGTCAATTCATAAAACATAACAAATATCCGCCATTTTGGGCATCCCAAAACGTATTAAAGCTTGTGCAGATTTACCAAAATGCTTTAATCCCCACTTCAGATGTAAAGTATGAAATTGTCAAAGTACACTTTCTTTCAGTTAATAACACTATTATTCCTATATATACCATGAGCCGGGATTATCTCCCGCCTCATATCAGCAGATGTTCTTTGCTCCTATACTCGTTGTACAATCCCAGATCAACCATAACGAATTTGATAACATCCGATGACAACGTGCTTTTATCACTCCTAAGATATTTAAGCAACTCATCACGCCGATAATCCGATTTCTCAGCCTCATCCAACATGGCAAGAACAAAATCATTATAGCTGTCTTCAATAATTAACAATAGATTCTTCAATTCATTCATCTTATCTAAAGCAGTCGGTTTTGCTATACACATAGAAACTCCTTCTCCATATGTTTTTACCACACTATGGGCTTCATAACTACCACCAAATCCACTATTACTGTTGCTTTAAAGTCGCTGTCTCGTTGACCGAACCATTTCATATAGTGTCTTTATACATTCATTTTTTTGAGATAATTCTCCCAAAATTCTTGTTCCCTCCCGCTTTATATAATCTCTTTTAAGATCTACATAATTATAAACTTTGACGCTTGACGACAGATTCATGTCTTCCAACTGTCTTTCTATTTCATAACAATACCTCTCATTCAGTATAATTACCGATAGCTTCTCTTCTTTCCTTAATATACCTGGAAGATGCACCTCCTTGCCCAAAACGTATGTTCCTTCTTTTGAAATATCATTGTCAACAAAATATCTAATTCGCTTAATATTTCTTTCGATCAGCTTGTAATACTTATTAAGCAACTCACCCATTCCGAATAGAACTATTTCTCCATCATCAACATTGTTTATTCTTTCATCAAAATATCTCATTATTAGATTATGATTGAGTCCGCTTATTATTTTTTTATTTATTTCAGCAATGATCAGATTCTCCAATACTATTGGCCCATACACCGCAACTCTATCTACCGATTTAACCAAGCCTTCTGCAGCGATAATACTCAATTCTTCAAATGTATTATATGTACCTTTATCCGCTACTCCTCCCGATTTATAATTTGATATCACATACGGCAAATAACAAAATGTCCTATTATCATTATAGAAATCCAACAACATTTTATAATCTGCCGCAATCTTATAGCTTTCATCAAAATCATGCGCAAGGTTTTTCCTTACAAAAACAGATTGATGGCAAAAAGGAATACTGACATTCATATAATCCAACGGTCTTGAATCAACCCTTATCTTTGTTCCATCATAAAGAACACGATTATAATCTCCATACACCACATCTGCATCTGTTATCTCAATATAATCAGCAACCTTCCCCAAAACATCGCCTTCAAACCAATCATCACTATTAAGAAAATTCACATACTTACCCGTTGCATGTTTGAGGCCCTTATTCATCGCCGAATAAATACCATCATCAGGTTCACTTATCCAATATGTAATATAACTCTCATATTTTTTGATAATATCTACGGTTCCGTCAGTAGATCCACCATCAATGATAATATACTCAACATTATCATAATGCTGATCGATAACGCTTTTTATTGCCCGTTCAATTGTTTTGGCACCATTCAGGACCACAGTGATTATTGATATCTTAATCATAAAAACTCCAAAAAACGCAAAAACCCTTGTTAATTTGTTTTTTCCAATCTGTATCTTGAAACTGTAAGTACATTTCCAAATTATAAAAATGATTTATAATAATCATACGTTTCCATTACTGTTTTGTCCCACGAAAACAACTTTTTCTGCTTATATCCTTTTTCTACATACTGGTTTCTTAGCAACTTGTCATCCAACAGACAGTCGATACAATCTCTCAGATCCTCATATGAATCAGGATTAAAATACTCGGCAGCATCTCCCGCGACCTCCGGCATGGAGGAAGTATCTCCCGTTATTATCGGTGTACCGTAATGCATCGCCTCCAGTAAGGGAATGCCAAACCCCTCATATTTAGATGGATATATGAACAGTTCTGCATAAGCATATAAATTCGCAAGCACAGTATCATCCCCACCTATTTGCTCCACACTTCTTAAAATGCCAAGATTCTTTATTAATTCCAATTCAGAAGCCCTAAATTTACCCCCACCAAAGCAAATCAATTTTATATCGTTATTATGAGTACATTCCGCAAAAGCCCTTAAAAGTGTATCACAATTCTTATATCCGCCACGCTCACCCACATATAGCAAATATGGTTCTTTTATCAAACGCTCGCTGCTAACATTGTAATTTAAAGAATTCCCATGATGTATGACCTTGATCTTCTCTTCCGGAACATTAAGTATATCTATAAGATCTCGTTTTGTATTTTCGGACACGGCAATGATTCCGTCAGCCGATTCCACCATCTTCTTTTTTTCTTCAATAGTCTTTTTGTCCAACCCAAACAATTCATGGATCATGTCATGAACTGTTATTATTTTCTTCTTATAATTCGCTAAGCCGTAATCACCGTAATATGTAGGATGATATATATCGAATTTGGGATTACTGCTAAAATACTGTCGTAAAATATCCCGGTTAATCTTTTGCCTTATTCTATAATCAAAAAGGGGTTCTTCATCGGCACTGTATGAGAACAAATCATGTATTCCACTACCAAATTTGAACCCACTGATATTTACACCCTTATAAATATAAACCCCTATATTTCCATATCTCTCAAGTCCTTCTGCAAGTTCAAAAAAACACCTTGAAATACCACCATATTTCTGCATTGCAAATGCCTGATCGTCATAGAATACACTAAATGATATATCTGCCTGAACATAAACAGGAATACTGCCTTTCATATAGTTTTCTATATCTATTATCTTACTTTCTATTAATCTACATAGATGTTTTGAATTATACAGATCGTCCAGCATAATGATGTTAGATTCTTTAATCCCTGCATTTACCAATTGATTTCTTATAATATCCGCCGAATTTTCCACCGAAATTACAAACGTATATGTAGTATCATTTTCCAATATTTCATCTAAAGAAAAAACCGGTACGCCAGATATGTACTGTCCATGCTTTTCCTTGTCATTATCAATAAAAGCCTCAACATCTATATCAAGCTTTGATAATACTTCAAGCCATTTTCTGCCGCAATAGCCAGCGCCAAAAAGTACTATTCTTTTATTCTCTATTCCTAAAATCGCCATAGTATTCATAATTCACACACATATATTTAGTTTCTATCATCAATAATTACGGGATATTTATATCTCTTAAGATATTCATCCTTTGCTGCCAAACAAATTGGGATCTCATTATTTTTACATGCCATCACATCAACATATTCAAATGTTTTAGTACTCCATCCTGTTTTAATTCGTTGTAAATAATCGCATATATCCCTGACATTATCAATACCGCCATCACATAGATAATTTCCTCTATTATCAAAAACAAAATATGTGGTATAACCCGAATATGATAGCAAGTCATAAGCATCCTTATAATCCGAATACTGTTCATAAGTATCTATTTGGTTTTCCCAAAAGAGGATCGCGCTGCCCCTCTTTAGAACATCTTTTCCGGAAAGCAAAACACTTCCATCATATCCATCGGTATCAATTTTTATCAAAAATAATTCATTATAATCGATTTCATTATCATTTATGATCATATCCAGGGTTTTATTTTCACTCTCAGCACCTGCTGCATCCTGTCTCATGATACCTGTTCCGTTTTTTAATTCAGCAACATAGTTTCCGGATTTATTGGAAACAAATGCCTTCTCATATGCTATCCTTTTTTCCGTGCGAAGCTCATCAGTATTGTTTACCAACATCTCATAGAAATAATATGATGGTTCCACACATACAAATTTCATATTCCTGTGTTTAGACAAAGCCACACAGGTATCTCCGATATTTGCACCTATATCAATTATCACTCCATCCGCTTTTGCGTTAGAAACAAGTACAGGCAGAAACTCATCATACATAAAGTGTTCTTTTTTGAAACGTACTAACGGATAATCTTTAGGACAAACCATTCTTTTACCATTTATAAAGAAAAATCCTTCGTTACACTTATCAAGCGCCTCACTATTGAATAATTCTTCAATAACTACATCATCATATTGTTCGATTTTAGACACAAATATGACTTTGCTATCATCAAAGCCCAAATTATTCAGCTGATTCTGAATTTCAGCACAATATTTCTCATTCTCTACTGCTACTATCAAATAATCGCATTCTAAATCATTTATTCCATCAGGCGCTAAAATAGGGTATTGCATGTTATTTATTAAGTAAAACTTCCCGACCTTGTTTTTATCAGAGTCAATGATACCCTTAATTTCCACTTTATCCTTTATATGTAATTCAACCCAAAGAGCTTTTTTTCCTGTGCCCCATATCACGACATTCACTTATCTTCACCTCTGGCCAATTATCTGTCCTTTAACACATCCATAATACTCTTGATTGCACCCTTATGCTTTGATTGCAGTATGTTTCTTATACTATTAATATTCGTTGTTACTGAAATTATAATGCAATCGCATTCAGGCAAAACATCATCGGGAGAAAAGCAACGTATTTCATCACACAAATCCAGATTCCTGTCTATATAGTACAATACATCAACACCGGAATTCATCAATTCATTTTCAATATGTCCACCGATTTTGCCTTTTCCATATATAGCAATTCTCTTAAAATTCCGGTTAAAGAAGTACTCTGAAATACTGTGTCCAATCTCATTCAACGCTTTCCACAGATGCATAACATTGAACATACTCTCAAACCGACTGTTATCACCAATGTGCTCAAAACATTTATCCCATTCTTCCGGATTTCCTCCACAGAACTGCTGATATTCTTTGATCAATATATCATCGATATTTTCCTCAAATATACACTCGGGATACACTTCTAATAATCCGGTCTGAGGAAATTCTTTATTAACATGCGTGCCACCTGTAAAACCTATATGATAGACTCTATTGTGTACCGGATATACAGTCATCATATCTTGCTTACTTTGAGCGTAACTCCATCGTATCCCCCACGAATCAATAAACCCCTCCATTTGCTGTTTTAACATCAAGGGCTGGTCATAACCACCTCTGCAAAAGCGTACCTGCGCATCGCGATCATTTACAAAATCATTATAATCGGAAACATCCCAATCCACTCTTTCCCATCTATCAATCCATGTCGCCCACACCCAACTGCATGCCCTGGGAGTCAAAAACACACTCTTTTTATAATCCTTCAAATGATCCAACGGCGGACAATACCCGGTTATCGACCATATCTTTTTATTATCTTTGTATATTTCAAGCGCACTATTCAGATAATTCAGACAATCTTTTGAAACGACCAGATCATCCTCCACAACAATGATTTTTCCATATATAGAAATGATATTTTGAACGCTCTTAATTACAGAATTGGCAAGACCACAATGAAACTTCTCTTCATCAACAACAAACTGCTTAAATCTATTCCTGTATTTTTCTATAACCCTTTTTACTATGAAATTGCATTCAACATCCGCGCTTTTATATATGTTCGGAGCATCTATGTGAACATACATGATGTACTGATCACTGTTTTCGCAACCAGCAATAGAAGAAAGTGTCCTTTCTAAAGAATCAGGCCTGTTATATGCTAATAAAAGAATTGGCGCTCTATCCATGTAATACCTCAATGATTATAAATCTTAAAGCCATCAAGCAGTTCATCGATCCCAACTACATTAGAGCTACGTTCACCCATCAAATTTTTGGCATAATTAGTATCCATAAAGGTAACCAGCATAATATCGTGCTTCGGAATGCAGTCATCCGGTGATATGATCGGAATTACCTCATCATATACTCCGGCGTTTTTATCAATTATTGCTACTATATCTATACCTGTTTTATTCGCCAATTCTTCTACCAGAAGTTTTCCAACAACGCCATAGCCATATACAATGACACTATTCAGATTATTAACCATCAAGAAATCAGAAACAGAATTCCCCTTAATGCTTATTGCAAGCCATCTTGACAGTACACTTTCTCTGAACCTATAATTGTCCAAATCTATCATACATTGTTTAAATACGGCAAAATCATCTGCACTCATATTATCCTCTTAAATTATCAACTATTTCATATAGTGTTTCTTGAACTTTTTCCTTGCTGTAATCTTTTTCAACAAGATTATATAACCGATCACCTTTTTCTTTTAGTTTTACAGTACCCAATGCATATGCTGTCATCATACTATCTTTAAGTCTCTCTACATGTTCTTCAGCAGAATCATAATGATACATAAAAATTTGTTCATCCGGGAAATCATCAGCCATACAAATATCAGGAATTATGACTGTCTTATGATATGAAAAGGCCATCATCATACTACCTGAATTCATACTGCTTCTCAAACTGTATGGCAGTACAATAACATCCGCCATTCCAAGAAATCTTGCCATTTCCATAGAACCAATATCATATGGAAATAATACAATATCATCTCTATCATTCAAGAGATTTTCGATTTTTTTTCTATAATCATTTGGGTGTATGCCGCCCGCTAATAAAAGCCTACTGTCAGTATTATCTCCAATCGAATTAAAAGCCTTTATTAATATATCAACATTCTTATACGGCCGTATACGCCCAATAAATGCAAATGTAAGCTTATCATCCTCGCATTGAGGTATCTCATTATTCAAAGGATATTTGTACGCTCTATAATCATTAATATAGTTGGGATGTGGCAAATATCTGAGCTTTCTTCTAATACCCTCAAATGCATTTTCAAAATAACCCATTAAAACCGCCTCACTATTATGAGAATGCAGTATAATTACATCAGCAATTTCGGATAGAAACTTAATCCTTTTCAAATCTTCATCATCATCGCGACATATATGCGGCAATTTATTATGAAACACCCATATGATCTTTGTTCCATAATCTTTGGCACCCTTCAATATATCAGTGTCACCATCTTCCATATACCCTTCGATCCAATTTAGGTAAATACAGTCAATTTCAGCTAGTCTCCAAGCACCCTTCCTTAAATGATCAAAATTAACTATCTCATACTTTTGCTGCAACATCTGTTGTATTGAAGAAATATAGCTAACACCGTTTGTAGAATATGGAAAAAAAGCAACTCGCATATGTCTCACCTTCAAAGCATTCATTCAACTAGCAATGTGTTTTCAACTAATTCCCTATAAGAAGCACAACTAAAATCTCCCTCTCCAGCCAAGAATTCTTTAATTTCACATACTGACTTTTCATCCAGTATTAAAATCAACACTTGCATCTCTTGATTCATATAGTTTTGTTTTATGTTCTCCCACGAATCGCAAATCAACCCAAATATATAGTTCTTACTCCATTTGTTCGGATTGATGTCTACTACATATTCTATTCTCATTATATCAACTAGCCATTTTATATTGTCTCTAAAGCAATTACCAGCCCCCCAAAGAACAACAGGTTTTTCAAAATTAATAATTGTACAGTTTTCTTTTATGCTTTTTAATCTATCCTTATATACTATCTTTTCATCCAACAGTTTGAGCTGAAAACAGTTACGACTACTTAATGCGCTCATATTAATTTCTTCAGCTTTTTTCAAGCACCTATTTAGCCATTTTTTACTATGCTTAATGAACTCAGATAGCTTGACTTCAACGCTATCATAATCAATTTTCATACATTCTTTTATGCCATATGATAGAATCACTTCATCCGAAATAATACGATCGGTCAGCCCTAATCTACCTAACATTTCGCGAATTCGTGCATATCCGCGTGAATTGCTTTCTGAAAACACAACATAAAATGGCTTTCTGAAGATTATCGCAAAACACGTTCCATGAAAAGAATCTGTAACCAAAAATTCACAATTCTTTATCATCGTAAGCCATCCCTCTACTTTAGGTTTTATAAAGTTTATCGCAAAATCATCACCTTGAATGTCATTGAACTCATGATTCTGCATTGCATCCAGAATCGTTTCACATCTATTTATTCTCAGATATTTAATTATATTTTTGATAAACTCTATCTTATCATCAGTCATATCAAGAAAATATGCCCCGATGAACACACCATTAGACCCATTATTATCATGCAAAGCAAACATATCAATATACTGATATCGATCTAGTAAAAAAACCGGATCAGCAACCCATTCAGCTTTATTTTTACATATTGATTCAACAATGCCAATACCCGACGATTCCCTTACTGATATTGAATTAAACCTACTTAGTCTTACTGATAATTCATGCGTGTCCTCAACTGTACCTTCAAAACATTCAACACCAAATGACGTTGCATATGACATCCTAAATCTGTCATCATCAGTCCAATCTAGTAAAGAATAGTAATTTGTTGCTTTGAGAAAATAACTCCTCCATAATTGATCCGAACTAACAATATATATATTGCATATCCCTCCAATTTTAACCAGATCCCAATAATACCTAGCTCTATAAAAATCAACATTTTTGTATGGATTCTCTTCAAAAAGGGACATAGGATCAGGATCGTCTGCCGGTAGATATAACTTTGACTCAATTGGTACATCAATCATTAAAATAGTCTTGCTTATATCTTTTAAAAACTGACAAAGTGATAAATGTGTTAGGTTTGCTCCATAATTATGGTTACTTCTATATATTATTCCTATATCATACATTAATTTCATATTAAACTAGTCTTTCATAATACTCAAAAATATACTCTCTCACATATTCTTCCATATTCATAGCTCTAATCTTCTGCGGGAAAAACCTTCGTAATTCATAATCTTCGGACCAGTATTGTAATTTAAAAAACCTAGCAACATCAGGATATATTATATTCTCCGTTCCCTGAAATATATCTCTATTATAAATACTGTATTCCAGCGTATTATACTCAATATTAAGTATCTCAAGAATCCCTTTTATTATCACTCTAAATACTATATCTGTAGGATGTGCTCGATCAACAAAACATTTTATGCTTCTAAAGTTTTCTACTATATAGTCAATTATCTTTATATCCCATTCTTTTTCTCTTTCTCTAAATTTAGAAACTATTGTTTTATATTCATTCATTAGCATACTATCTGAAAATATTTTACAAGTGCAAACGATATTAACAATGTCATCAATCGAATATCCATGCTTAATCAAACCATCCACTATACAATCTCTATTTGGAAACATATCATTTTCAAAATCATCTGAAAAATAAGCTTGCGGATACAATAATCCCCCAAATCCAACAAGATTTGGAATACAAATACTAATGCACTCTTTCTTAAGCTTAGGAATTGTCATAGCATCCGCAAAAATGTCACTATACTTGTTTCCCATCTGTATATCTTGGTGAATAAACACATCGCAATTCCTAAGTAAGTTACTATCAATTTCATTAGGATGCGATAGAATTGACGTGTCATCATAAACATAGTATATATTATTGAATTCTTCGCAACGACGCAATAATATTCCTATGTATCTTGAATAACAGTTGCCGTTAATAAATACAATTTTTTTATTATATGCATCCGCCTTAATAAAATCGCAAAACTCTTTAAGTCCGTATTTTTCTAATTGCTCTTTGACATCTTTATAGTATAAATCATTCGTAACTAGAATCATCATAGTATTTAATTCATCGAGACATTCGCTAATCCTAGTTATAGGCATACCATAAAATGGTTTTTTTATATAATTATCAAATATGTATTTTATTTGATAACCATCCTGCTTCAGCCTATAAAACACATGTGATGCATGCTTCCCACATCCAAATATACATATTTCCTTCATCGTTGAAAACCCTTTATATCTAAATACATATATCACTCTTTAAATCGTGTTATCAAACATACTCCAGATAATTAACTAGGTTCAATTTATCGGTTTCTTCAATTATTGGACTTTCATTAATTAACTCTAATAAATACTGACTTTTATAAAATGATAATAAGTCATCCTGTATACTAGCTTCACAAGCAACTATATTGCCATTTGTATCTAAAACATAGTGACGTTTTCCTCCACGAGAAAATATATATAGTTTATCACCTATTACTATATGTGAATAAAACTTAGTAGTGTTAATATCCCAGTTTACATTCGATATATTATAAATCTTAACAACATCATCTTCAATAATTGCTATCGAATCACCATGAGCTGGTATGGCAATAATTGAATCATTAAACACTATTAGTTTATTCCAATAACGCTTCAATTTCAATCTGTCGTCAATATAGCTGAACTGTATATCAACAGAATAATCTTTAATATTCCCTCTCTTATCGATACAATATATGTTAGGTGAATTCCTATCAATTATCCATATGGTTTTATTATGTAAAAATGCTGCAAAAATATCATCAATTGTTGTGCTTATATGCCTAAGCTTACTGCTTATAGTATCAAAAATCAAAATTGTATTTGTTGCAAGTTCGCCCACAACTAGTAGCTTATTATCGCCATCTAACCTCACATATCCAACACCATTTGTATTACAGCTATCTGGAAGTTTTGTAACTAATGTAATATTTGAATCCCTTGTATCAAGTTTAAAAAGCTGCTTATATCCTTTACCTGCTATCATCCAAATATCGTCCTCTATTACATGAACATCTTTCACCGGTTCAGTAAATGGAATTGTAGACATATGTTGTTTTTCAATGTCATAAATGTCAATGAATTCGCCTTTATTGCGAAAAAAATACAATTTACAACCAATTGTTGCTACGGCCTGGTGAAGATTTGTCTCAAGTATCAACGCATTATCGAACACTCCTTCTAGCTTAACATCACTCAATAGCATATTACAACTAAACAAACCATTGGTATTATCGGATGAGAAAAACAACCTCTCATTAATACATGCATATGTTCGCGAGGATATGTAGTTCTTCATATCAATCTGTACCTCTTAAAGCAAGTACTCTGCCACCATCAACAAGTATATCTGCACCAGTAATATAGCTTGCCTCTTCACTTGCAAGAAACATAATTATGCCTGTAACATCTTCTCCCATCATAAATGCATTTAAATAATTAGTCTTTTGATGTTCAATTAAACTCTTTCCTTCTTTACCATACCTCGATACCATGCCATATGAAACACTATTCACTCTAATACTTCTACTCCCCAATTCTTTTGCTATCGCTTTAGTAAAACCAATTATTCCTGCTTTTGCCGCTGCATACTCACTATACTCAGCCATTCCCATATGTCCAATTACTGATGAAAAATTGATAATAAATCCACCATCTGAAATATACGGTATACACTCTTTTGTACATAGTATAGTCCCAATAAGATTTGTGTTGATAATTTTAAGTATCATATCAATGGTTTGATTTTCAAGTGTTGCTCTGTTCTCTCTTGGTCCACCTCCCGCACAGTTAATTAAGCCATCAATTCTATTATCCGTTGCTTTCAAGAATTTTGCTATTGCATTATTTATACTATTATTATTGGATACATCTAATTCTATACCTATACAATTACCTCCAGAATCTTCGATATATTGCACAATGCTTTGTATTTGTTCTCTATTTCTACCACACACACTTACAAAAGCTCCTAAATTCGCAAATCTTTTGGCTATTGCACTTCCAATATTACCTGTTGAGCCTGTTATGAAAATATTCTTATCCTTAAAACAATTATCTCGATAACAATTCTCCATTTTTTCCCCTTTTTTTGAAATATTTGTCTACTTATAAATATTATGCATTAACTCTAAGGCTTCGCTTTCACTTGAATTCTCTATAAACAATTCAAAAAGTATAGGTTTCTCAGTCATTCTCGGCGAAATAAAAACTCCAAAATTCTTCTCAAAGCTTTCCTTACTATCTGCGCATATATACTCAAATCCCAGTTCTTCCGCATAGTTTTTGATCAGCTTTCTCGACTTATTTCCATTATGTCCAGCTGCCGCTATGTATTCACCAATATTGTTCTTAATCACTGTAGTTGCATAATGGTTGTATAGATAAAACATAGCTCCACCATTATTATTTATAAGAAGCAGTCTTACGTTTTTTCCTACATGCCTATTTCCTAAAACATTTAAATCATAAAAAAATGATAAATCTCCAAGAATTCCATAGCATATCTTATTACTATCAGCTAAAGAATGACCTATAAGCGTGGACATTGCTCCGTCAATTCCTCGTGTACCTGTATTAGTATGAACAGTAATGCTTTTATCAAACTCAAAAAACGACCACGCTCGTAGAGTATTGCTAACTCCCAAATGAACCACTGAATCGGATGGTATCAAACCAGCTAGTCGATTTGCAACCCATACATTAGAAAATGGAACTTCAGGAATATCTTTTACTCTTAGCATTTCTGATTTCCATTGCTTTAAGTAGCTACTATTTCTATGTTTTGTATTTGAAGCATAAAAATCAAAGAAATAAGCTTCATTCATTTCAAATACTTTATCTAAGTGCCCAAATGTGTCACGCATTATTCCATCTTCACTCACACGCCAAACTATTTTGCCTAAATGTAGCCAATGATACGTGTCATAATCTCCTGATTCTTCGCCTATGTGAATCAGCAAATCCGGTAATAAACTATTACAATTATAGTTTTTCTGAGAAAGTAGTAATGCAGTTTGACAACCGTAATCTCCATAATAATGACTTGAATGATCTGTTAAAACCACTGCTCCATATTTTTCGCAAAAGTATTCAATGGAATTGGTTAGTTTTTCACTCATTTTTTTATGCGTTCCAATACTTATTGCTATTTTATTAATCTCTTCTGGAATTTGAGGTAAATCATTCCATGGATAATAATGATCCATATCAGTAACATCCACACTGAAATCGCAGACATACTCTGATGTATAATTTGTTGTAAGATTAATATGAACAGGACCGCCACCACCCCGATGCAATTCTGATAGGGCACGATTTATTTTTAAAATACAATCTCTAGTATCAAGACTCCCTCTAACAAAAGGAATATGAACACTATAACGCACAGCATCTTTGGGAAACGAACTTCTATCAATATATTGCGGAATTAGATTATCTGCCCTTACAGATGTCTGAGTTGATGTAACTGCTAGAATAGGTAATTTACTATGATAGGCTTCTGTAAGGGCAGGCAAATAATTTCTTGATGCGGTTGCACCTGTACAACTTAATACAACTACCTCCCCACTTTCCGCTGATAAGCCACAAGCCATATATGCTGCACTTCGTTCGTCAATGCAAGAATACATTTCAAAATATGCATCACTCTGTAAGCTTGCAACAAAGCTCGCATTTGTTGTCCCAGGAGAAACAATTACCTTTTTTATCCCTTTTCTTTTCAATAATTGTAATAAAACTTGAATTGCAATTTCGTTTGAATAGTTACCCATTATAAAACCTCTAGATACAGCACGCCACGCACCTAAAGGTGCGTGGCAAATGTGCTTTTCTTAATCTGCAGTATTTAGCTACGATAAAACCAAAGTAATTAATCCATCGTAAATGTAAGTGTTACGTAAACATCATCAGCAAAGTAAACTCTCCAATACCTTGTTCCAGGACTTGTGAATATCTTTGTACCAACTTCAATTGTATTATCATCTATAGTGTAATATGCTGCAGGTGAACCATATTCGGCCCAAGATGCACTACTATCATTAGATGAACTCCACTTAACAGCTGTTATACCATCTGTATAAGTTCCAGGATTAAAGGTAATCTCAACGCCTGAAGTACCATACTCCGTCTTGCTATATGATGTCTTTGCTACTGTAGGTGCTACAACATCCTCTACCCAATTAGCATACAGCGTTGTTGCTGATGTTACATCGTCAAGATCTACTGCATCGCCTTCAGCATCATCTAACCAACCATCCTGATGATATCCTTCACGCTCAAATGCTGTTTCAGGACCTTCAGGATTGCTTCCTACCTCAACAGTCTCTGTAGCAGTTGCAGGATCAGCACCTTCGTAGTTAGCATTGTAGGTTACAGTATAGGTTGTAGGTGCTTCTACATAATCGCTTACATCATATACTACGTTGATTGAAGGCTTTGTAGCTGCTGTAACAGCCTTAGAATATGCCTTCCATGCATCCTTAGCACCTGCGGTGTTATTAGCAGCTGCAGTTAAGCTGAATGAATGGTTTGTATAAGACGGTGCCGGACCGGTATATCTCTTATAAATGTGACCGCCGGTCTTTTCATCCCTTGCATCGGTCTGATAAAGAGTTTCACCTGCATCAGTTGCTGCTGCTATGTCAGCAGTAAACTCAGCCTTTACAACTCCGTTATCCTCTGCGAGAGGAACTGCAGTTGAGCCATTCATAGCTGCTACATAGATACTTGCATTATTATCATCAGTAAAGCTGTTGCTATTCTTAATGGTTAATCCGGTAGCATTGCTAAGAGTTACAGTAACCTTAACTGTTTTAGCCTTGGTAGACTTGTTTATAACCTTTGCAATATTGGATGTACCACAATGCTTAGCAGTTGCAGCGGTGTATGTAACATCGTCCTTTGTTGCTTCTGCATATACAGGATCGCCTGATGTTGCAGTGTTCTTATAAAGATTAGCTACTGCTGTAACAGCATTTGCATCTCCCAATGTAACATAATTGCTGATCGGATCTTCTACAGAATCCTCAACCTTGTTATCGGTTAATGCAGTGTACGTAGCCTTGTACAGCTTACCGTCACAAACATTCGTTCCTGCCTTATAGTTAGGAAGCAGCTTTATGGACTTATCATCTTCTACCGAGAACCAGTTTGTAATATTAGCACTGGTTAACGCAGTATATTCACCCGATGTTCCGCCGGTAAATCCGCTAGGTGCCGTCGAGAGCGGCGTCCAAACAAAGAAACCATCGTTTACTTCCTTTTGGCTGTCGGTCCATGTCTTAACCACTCCAGACCATTTGCCACTGGAAGCTTCCTGAGCTACATACGTCTTCTTATAAAGGGTTACCGTCGTAGTAGTACTCTCGGTTTTGGTAGTTTTTCCGGCAACGCTTGCAGGATCGTCAATCGCTGTAAAGTATACAGTACCTGTCTCATAACCTTCGCCACCAAAACCCTTAAGCAATCCCTCGGGATCGATCTCAAAAGCATAAGTTGCATCAGCTACCATCGTCGGTACAGTTACGCTATCGTAAGCAATAGCTTTAGAGTTATCATACTCAACGATACCTTCACCGCTAGCATTTCCACTTGCTGCTAAAGCCGGTACACAATTAGCTACTACTAAAACTGCTGTTAATAATGTTGCTGTAATTTTCTTGTAATTCATAATGATCCTCCTTGACCTTTCTAAAAATGTTTGTTTTTAGTTGCAATCCTTGCAATACATGTTGATCTAAATTGAGTCCGTCTGTTGATAAGCCTGTCCCTTCATGCACCCATCCTTTGGAGCCTTCCGGTTAGTTTTCGATTATCACCTTGACCTTCATGCTTACCGTGCTGATCGAATTCTGATCCTTGTCAACCAGGTGGTACACCATGATGCAGTCATAAGTTCCTTTCGAAAGCTTCTTATCAAGCTTGAAGTTCTCAAGTACCGCTCCTAGCGGTATCACAGGTGACTGATAAATCGGCTCCTGATCGTTGTCGGCCAGGAATAGATCAAAGTACACATCGTTTGTGTTCTCCGGGAGGTTTTCAACGTGTGCATCGCTTGATTCTGCATTTCCTTTAGGAAAGTGCCATTCATAGTTCTGCGTTACGGTGTAGTAGCCTTGAGGAACGTTTTCCTGTTGCTCCATCTGCTCAACTACATCCTGCACGTTTTCCTCCGTTACAAGAACCTCTCTCTTACCATCCTCGGGTGCCGCTGCATCTGCCGGTTTGTCCTTCTTCATAAGCAGGAATATTATCACGCCTACCAAAGCAAGGATAATGACCGCTGCCACGATACCTATGATGATGTACTTCTTTTTGGAGCCGCTCCCACTGCTGCTCCCCTTTTCCACGACCTGATCCGGGCCCTTCATGTCTCCCATTATTTTCTGCCCCATCCTCCTTTCTCGCGATCCCGTTTGCATCCGTGCGTTATCACGTCTGTTTGCGCGTCACGAAAAATCGTGAATACATCTTCAGTTACACGTAAATATTATACATGAAACTGAGTGATTTCGCAAGAACTTTATCAAGTTTCTTGCTTAATGTGACAAGTATTTATCAAACATCAACTAGATATAGTATCGGCCCATTTCCGAAATACTTTATACCTGAATTGAAATTTAATGCCATTTTTTCTCCCTGAAACGGGGCAGGGGTTCAAAATGGCATTGATGTTTGATGCCCCTATGTTATCACATATGGGTGGGAATGAATATACGATTTGCTTAAGCGGTCGATTTGGGTGTCTAAGCGGTCAGGAGTTTATGCCAGGGCCTGAAGTTCCCTGATCTGTCTTGAATGCTCCGTAACAACTTCGCCTATAGTATCTATATAGGATATCTTCTTTTCAAACATGTCCGCATACTTGAAAAATCTGTCCGATGCTGCCATATAGTTTGCTGCAACTTCGTCAAGCAGCGGGATAATTCTATTCTCAAGTTGAACAACCTTGATTTCCGTAACATCATGCTCCAAGTTATCAAGGCGGGTTTCTACTCCATCAAGGCGGGTTTCAACCCTGTCCATTCGAGTTTCCAGGCCATCCATTCGAGTCTCCAGACCGTCCATTCGAGTCTCCAAGCCGTCCATTCGAGTTTCCAGACCGTCCATTCGAGTTTCCAGCCCGTCCATTCGTGTCTCAAGGCCGTCCATTCGAGTCTCAAGACCGGCCATATGAGTTTCCAGGCCGTCCATTCGTGTCTCAAGACCATCCATTCGAGTCTCCAGACCGTCCATATGAGTTTCCAGGCCGTCCATTCGTGTCTCAATACCCTGAACACTCTCTTTAACTACTTCTTTAATTGCCTGCAGATCTTGCTTTGTCAATGCCATTTCTTTCACCTCCTTTACCCAAAACTGATAGATAATCATATAGGGTAAAGATGTATACAGAAAAGATCTATAATGCTTTGTGCTAAAATTATAATCTACCCTGAAACAATAATCAAACACTTATTGGGAAATATGGACGAACGTCCGGAAGCCTATATGTTTATCTAATTCAATTGTATATATGTTGTAGTATAAATTATCCTTGTATGTGTGTCAATGAATATTTAAAGACTGTCGCATCACCTATAAGGTCAACACATCACCCTTAAGGTATAAATTACCTTTGACGCCTTCCTTAACCGGGTGCAATTGATTCTTCCCGACCATATATGAAAGGTTCTGGCGGGAACAGTCGAGGGTCTTACAGCACTCGGTGGTATCTAAGATATTATCCTTCACAAACGTAATAAAATCATCCAGCTTTAGCGGCAGGTCTGCTCCCCTTCCATATAATACATGTGCGGGGATATCGATAGAGTCATTAAAAACAACGGAATATCCGCCAATGCCGACCTTTCCGGACATAAACAGCTCCCTGTTCCCTGTTACCTTGTCTGCTCCTTCAACGTCCTCAATATCCGACAGGGTTATCCTCTTTACCGTTTCATCGGCAAAAAAGCATATAATATACCCTCCGGGCGATACGATACACTCCTTTATGTTCCGGGTCATCCTTTCCCTAACATAACCGGGAAGCTCATCCAGCTTCCTTATGTACAGGCTGTCCTGGGCGCATCTTCCGTGCGACAGCTCGAGGAGCTTCATTTCGTCATATGATCTTAGCTTATGGTTTGCCAGTATATTGCTTATGTTCTGCCTGCTGCTGGGTATGACCCTTTCCCTGACCCACATGGCGCTTATATTTCTCGGGATCGTATATAGACCCTGCTTTATATACCCGGTAAACAAAAGCGGCGCACTCCACTCATCAAGCATATCATTAAGCTCAATGATATAAGCGCCTTCCGCTTCATAATACATAAGCACACCGACCGGTATCCTGCTTTCTTCATCAATTATCTCAAAGGCTTTCATATACCTTATACCTTCCATATATCATGTCCCATATTTTGTTAACAAATATCTCGGGCAAGGCTCCTTCAAGCCCGCTAAATAAGACATCCTTATCCGCAGGGGACAGCTTCCCTTTAAACAGATCCTTTCTTCCCTTTATAAGCTCAAGGTTTTCAAGGCAGGATGATCCTCCGATAAAGTTGTTACAGCGCCTTTCTTCCATTACGTCAAACCTGTCCGCCTCATCTTCGGATAAACATGCGCACATCAGGGATGATCCATGATCGAACAGGGGTGCTATCCTTATCGAGTGCGCCCCCGCATTCCGCAGCACTTCGATATTTGCGCCGTGTCTGTCCCTGTTAAGGATGATATAATCAACGGCTATCATGGTATCGATATAGTCCCTGAAGCCCTGGCGGACGCAGAAATCGTAGTGTGATTCTCCCTTAAAGGCATTGACCGCATAGTAATTATCAAGCGCAGCCTTGCTTTCGCCCCGCTTTTTAAAGTCGCCCGACGCACACAGATAGGTACTGTATGTATTTCCCTCTATCTCGACATCGGCAAATATGAGCTCATAGCTTAAATGCTCCACGCCAAGTATCGTTAGCAGCCGGTCGACAATTATCTCATTAATGCATTCATGGCCCACAATGCCCTTCACCGGATCGAAATTTGACAGCTTGTAGTATTTCTTCTCACCGTTAAGCGATGACTGCGACTTAAGGAAAGTCCCGGCTGTTCCGCTCGAACTCCTTACATGTGACCATTGCAGGTAAGTCAGATCCTTCTTGATCATGTGTGTTTTCTCCGTTTAGATTCCGTAAATAATGGCAAAATATTTGACGCACGTCAAACAATAGTGTTTAATATCATTATGCACTATAATTTGACGCACGTCAAACAAAAACAATTGCAAATATCCTTATAGCCGGTCAGCCCTTCTTCATCTTCTCAAGGTCGTTGTTCATCTGCTTTATATTATGAAGATAAATAAGGTACTGTATCAGCCAGATAATGAAATACACTACGACAAAAGATACCGCCATGATACAGAAGAAGATATCCCCGGGTATCAGCCATTCCTGAAAGTATCCCATGGTGAAAAAGCCGCCGGCGGTGATCACAAAATGCGTGAACGTCGAACGCGCGATGCTCCAGCTCTCTATATCATATACAACCGTCGTGCTCATGGCGAGGAAACCCTGCAATCCGCCGACTAACAGTTTAAACATTGAATGCCCGTTAAACGGCTGTTCCCATAGCGTCTTGACATCCGTAATGCAATACATGAAAAAGCCTATCGCAGTTCCCAGAAAAAATCCTATACACCCAAGTATCAGGGCTCTTTTAAGTAACTTATTCATTATTTCTGCCCCCCCTTACTGATTGCGCTTAACTTCTCCCGGATATTTCCTACACATCTCCTTGCAACCCAGGTTTCTCCCCCATCCTCAAACGTGATCGCAATGGTACCCGCAACGCTCAGATCAAAGCTTGCCACCCTTTTAAGGTTCACTATCTCAAACCTGCTGACGCGGACAAACATCTCGCTGTCAAGGTTTTCTTCAAACTCCTTAAGAGTCATCCTCGAAGTGAACCTTCCCTGCGAGGCGCATACCGTCAGCATACGGTTTTCCACATAAACGCGGATAATGTCCTCTTCATCAAGAAATACGATCCTTTCACCGTCATAGACCGTGATCTTTGGAGCGCCTCCCCGCGCACACTGCTCAACCGCCTTTATTATGTTTTCGATAAGTTCATTCCTCTCGGCTGTCTTTATCAACACCTGCGGCTGTTCACACTCAGGGTCGATGCTGACACCGATCTTTATCTTCTCGCTCATATCTCCATTATAAAGCAAAATCTCTCCCATGCATACAAAAACCCCCTGAAATGTATAAACATCTCAGGGGGACATCCACACTGTCAATCAATCATCAAACCTTATTCGCGGTTAAACATGGTAAATATTGATTCTCCGGCCTTTAAAAGCTCCGTCTCTTCTTCGGTTAATGTATCCATCCGGTACGAGATACGGATATTAAGGCCCTCGCCGTTTGCCGCGCGCTCGTCTATCTCCTTCCAGTCGGCCTGCCTGTTGCATGCGCCCTTTACCGCAAATCCGAGCGTAGACCATACAGCGTCATCCTTTGCCATGTATCTTCCGTCTATTATATCGAAATTATCGGGCGTTCCGGGAAGAAGCAGGACCATCTCGGCCTTTCCCTCTTCGTCAACGCATATCATCTTATCTTCATAAAGCTCGTAATCCGGGGTTTCGTCCGCAGGAGCGCCATTATCTTCAGAATCCGAACCGGTTTCCGTTTTGTCAGCTTCACTGCCGGCATCTGTGATATGATTCGTGACCGATATCCCGTTTGCAGGCTCCTCATCTATGATATCCTCTTCCACGATATCTTCTATGTTGCTATCCTCATTAGCGTCCATGTTTCCTTCATCAGACGCATCATCCGGATCTATCTCATTTACCGACACCGGGATAAGGGCAAACGATACGTTTTTCTCATCATCGGCCTCGACCGAATCCATATCCGTATAGTTTACGGGCCAGTCATTCTCATTCTCGATCTGGAGAGTCACACGCAGCACGACCGGCACCGAGCTCTTGTTTTTCGCAAGCGCCACATCAGAGATGCAGGTGTGCGTCTTTTCCCCGTAGGAATTCGTAAAATACAGGCTTGCCGGCTCGTAGGTGTCCCTGAATATGCTGTATTGGCTCAAAAGATCCTGCGAATCCATGACAAAATCATACGTATCCTCGGGGATCACCGGCATCACCATGTTAACTACATCCTCGGGATACAGTCCTATCTCTGCAGAATCAGGCATCGACGAATGTCCCGTCACCTCCACAACCTCGGTGGATGTGCCGCCGTCTTCATCGACCGCCGTTGTCTTAACGGTCCTCTGTACTATTCCGTCGGGACGCTCCGTAGAATCACCGAGCTCATAACCGGCATCCGGCACGGTCTCAAGGGTTTCGCTTATGATATCGTCACGTTCGGCCGCATAGCCCGTATTTACGGGCGGCAGTGATACAGCCAGTAATGACACTGTTAACAATACTCCTATTTTTCTTTTATCCATAACCTGCCTCCGTCATTCTCCGCTTATGAGCGTAACTCCGGCCTTCACAATGCCTGTCTCCTCACCGGACTTATCAAGCAGATGATACGTTACCGTAGCTTTCTGCTCACCCTCAACCGGCTTTTTAAACTTTATTTCGGTAACCTTGCCGCCTACCGGTATCTCGGGCGATGTGTAGAGCGGTTCCTCCTCATCCCCCAGGGTCACATCAAACACTACGGTATCTTTATTCTCGTAACTGTTCTCGACATATGCGTTTGTAACGGTCATTCCGTCATCTGCAAGCTTCCATTCGGTGTTCATGACCGCCTCGTAACTTGTGGGCTTTGACTTTTCCTTTTCCATGCCCTCAGCCACGGTATCGACGTTTTTCTTATTTACGACGGTATCCCGCTTTTTGCCGGATTCATCGCTGCTTACCGCCGCCGCCGCATGTGCTCCCCTGCCCCTTTCATGCGCAACGCCCAGCATATAGCTTGAAACGCACAGAAGCACGATGATAACGGCCATCATCGCATACAGTATTATCCTGATCTTTTTTTCATTCATCCGGCACTACCATCCTGTTGTAAAACAACTGTCAAATAGGTATAAAGATTATACAGGAAAACTGTCATTAAGTCAATTCAATGTGACAATTTTGCCGTATTCTTCTTTTTTCTCATGCATGATGTCAAGCCCCTGTTTAAGGCCCTCAAGCGGGAACCTGTGGGTTATGAACCGCTTCGGATCCACCGTCCCGTCCCCAAGCAGGTTCAGCACATAATGCCAGTCATCATCATCCTTACCGGTAAACGATGAATTCCACGTTCCCTTAAGCGTTAAGCTGTTCCTTAATATCTTCCAGTAAGTATTCCTGTTAAGAGTCATATCAGAGCCGGGATTGCCTATGAGCATCACCCTGCCCGTCGGTGCGGCGATATCAACAGCGCCCTCGTAACAGGCCGGACTGCCCACGCACTCATATATTATATCGGCACCGCCCGCCTCTTTTATTAGTTTAAGTGTTTCATTTGATGTTCCGTCACGGTAACAGCTTTCGGGAATGCCCATGGAAACGATCATTTCCTTCTGCTTTTGCTTGTTTCCGAGAAGGATAAGGTTATCAAAGCCTGCTGCCTTAAGGAACATGGTAACGAACATACCGATCGTTCCGAGGCCGTAAACCGCGATCTTTAAGTCCTTTGCTTTGTCTGTACCCGCGCCATTTCCGTTTAGTTCGCCTTCGGTAAGTATCCCCCGTATCGCATGCACCGCAACCGCCATGGGTTCAAGCATTGCGGCCTCCTCAAACGACACGCTGTCAGGAAGCTTTATAAGGTTACCGGCCGGTACCGCCACGTATTCCGCAAATGCGCCGTTGCTCCTTGACCCCAAATAATCATAATCCCTGCACAGTTCATACCTTTCACTTAGGCACTGAGGGCATTTACGGCAGGGTATGAGTGGGAACACGCCAACCCTTGCTCCCATCCATGCAGGATCGACGCCTTTTCCCGTTTCCGCTGCGATCCCCGAAAACTCATGTCCTATGATGATGGGCATCTTATGGGCGCCGGTATCAAAGGTGCGTGGTATGTCTGAACCGCATATACCTGCGGCCTTAACATTTATAAGGACCTCGCCTGCTTTCGGGACAGGTTTTTCCGTTTCTTCAAATATTATATTTCCTATATCGTGTAATACCCACGCTTTCAAATCATTCCCTCCGGATAATCCGTCATCACACTATCTTGTTTCTGATAATTCAATATACTTCTCAAGATCCAGGGCTGAAGTTACTTTCACGTTTGTTTCATCGCCCGGTATCATGGCTATCTTCATGCCTGCCATGACCGCAGGCTCGCTGGCCCCGTTTATCTTTAGGATATCATCGGGCAAAAGGCGTTTGTTTGCCTCATAGTATGGTTTTAATTTAAATAATTCCGGTGCCTGGCCCGCATATACGCTCTTACGGTCAAGCAATCCTGTGATACCTTTTCCGTCTTCACTTAAATACACCGTATCCTTCATGGGAAGCACCGGCATTACACCGTCGTATCCGTCAAGTGCATCGTAGCAGTCAGATATAAGTTCCTGTGTTAAATAGGGACGCGCAGCATCATGGACAAGGACGGTGTCGTCATCCGTATCTGCAGAATTTTCGTTAGCAGCATAAATAAACTCAAGCGCACTTAATATCGAAAGCTGCCTTGTTTTGCCCGGGTCGGCAAACCCCATCATCTTCCCGGTATCAAGCCCGGCATCCGAAGCATCCTTTATTATCTTATCCCGCCACGCTTCATCGGCCGTAATTATCACCTTATCTATCTGCGAATTGCTTAAAAGCACAGAAAGGGCGCATGTCACCATCATATGCCCGTTTACGCGGACATATTGCTTTGGCTTATCTGCACCTGTTCTTGTTCCTGTCCCGCCCGACAAAAGTATCGCATAGTTCATATTTTACCACCCATTTGAACATATTCCACTTATGATGCGGTTATGCTTTTATCTATCATATCCTTGACCATCATATATTCTTCGATGAACTTATCATGATTCTTCCTTATAAAGTCCATATCCTCACGCTTACCGGCATCTTCAAGTTCCTTTGCCGTCTCTCCCAAATGCCCCGCGCCTATTGTCCTTGCGGAACTCTTTAATGAATGGATCTTTATTGTATATTCCTTTATTTCACCGCTTTCGATGAAGCCGCGCAGCTGCTTATCGTTTTCGTCAGCCGCATCACAGAACGTCTTTAAGATATCGATATATACCTCTTCACCGCCGCAGTGCTTAATGCCAAGCTTTGTATCTATGATGCCCTGATCATTAAGCGCATCAAGGCCGGCAGCTGAAGCATCGTTGGCTTTTGCATCTTCTTCATTTCCGGGCACTACATCATCACCGCCCGCGTCAAACTCAAGCACGATACCCTTATCCGCAGGATCACCCGGCCTGACATCCGCATTAACCGACCCGGAACCGGATCTGACCGTCTTCTCCTCAGGCAGATACTCGATCATCATGCTCTCAAGCCGCTCCGGATCGATGGGCTTTGTAAGGTAATCGTCAAAGCCCTCACGCAAGTATTCCTCGCGGGCGCCGGATATAGCATTGGCCGTCAGGCATACGACCGGCGTATCTATATTGGGCGCATTCTTCATCTCCTTTAATTCATGCAGCGTTTCGACACCGTCCTTGCCCGGCATCATATGGTCAAGGAAGATGATATCGTACTTATTATCACCGCATATACTTAAGCACTCATCACCGCTTAATACGGTATCGACCTTGACAAGAGTCTGTTTTACAAGGCTCTTGAACACAAGGAGGTTCATCTCATTGTCATCGACCATGAGCACCCTTGCATCGGGCGCGGTAAATGCGCTCTTATACTTACCCTTTTCGGCAATGCTTGCGTTGTATGATTCTTTATAATCTCCGAGAGGCTCCCATTTTACCACCTTCTGCCTTAAGGAGAATGAGAATACGGAGCCCTCGCCGTAGGTGCTCTCGACCACGAGCTTCGAACCCATCATGTCAAGCAGGCTCCTGGTTATGTTCATGCCAAGTCCGGTGCCCTCGATGTTTCGGTTGCGCTCGACGTCGATGCGCTCAAACTCCGAGAACAGCTTCTTCATATCCTCTTCCCTGATGCCGATGCCTGTATCCTTTACCGCTACATTTATAAGCACCGCATCCGGATTGTCCGCACATTTTTCGTAGCCCATCGTAAAGGTAACGCAGCCCTTCTCTGTATACTTGACAGCGTTTGTCAAAATGTTGGTTATGCTCTGCTTTATGCGGACCTCATCACCGTTAAGCATCTTTGGTATATCTTTGTCAAAATCAAGCTCGAGGGCAAGTCCCTTTTCATCCGCACGGATCCTTACCATGTTTACAAGGTCGTTTATGACAGATGACAGGTCGTAATCCACGGGCACTATCTCGATCTTGCCTGCTTCGATCTTTGAAAAGTCAAGGATATCGTTAATAAGCCCGAGCAGCGTATTGCCTGCTGCCTTTATGTTTTCGGAGTAGGTTAAGATATCCTTATCCTCCGTTTCGCGAAGGATCATCTCATTAAGTCCGAGCACGGCGTTTATGGGCGTACGTATCTCGTGCGACATATTTGAAAGGAAGGCAGACTTGGCCCTGTTTGCGGAATCGGCTATCTCGATCTGCTTAACGAGTGATTCTGACATGGTCTCAAGGCTGCGGGACAGGCGGCCCACCTCATCCTTGCTGTCAACTGTCATCTTCTCGCTGTAATCACCCTCCGCATATCGGTCGGCGACCTCGGTCATCTTTTTAAGCGGAGTTATGATCGATTTAACCCACCTTATACCTACAAGCAGGGAAACGAGCACGATAAGGACAGATGTTACAAACAGCCTGATCACAAGCCTTATCTGGGGCTGTGCTATGGTCACCCTCGGTACCATTATGCAAAAGCTCATGCCGTTCCTTAAATCCTTGATAATAAACTTGGAAGGCAAACTCCATAAATTCCTTTCCCATATAACCTTATCCCGCTCCATTAAGGTAACCTTTGTAAAATATTCTCTTTCATTTTCGGGCATTTCTAAAAGCCGGGCACCATTTTCATAAGAAGGATGATATATGATGTCTCCGTCCTTTGACATAAGGAATGCTTTGCTCCTATCGTAAAGCTTTATCCCGGATACTTCCTCCTTAAGCAGGTCTAAGTTTATATCCATCCCTATCACCCCTACGGGATACCCGTCATGGAAATACGGGATGATGTATGAGATCATCTCAACTCCCAGGTTTTTGTTATAATAGGGATCCATCCACACGGGCTCCCCGGCCGCTATAGGAATATAGTACCAGCCGACATGCTCGACATCGTCCTTGTCATACAGGCTCATATCGGTCGGCTCTTCCGAATGCCATGTATTGTCCTTTGGGTCAATCGTGTACCAGAAACCCGAGGTCGGTCCGAAATCATCAGGATTATAGCGCAGATATACTGCCATGGCGCCCCGTGTGTTCTCGGCCACGCTCTTTGACAGCTCGGATATGTCCTCCGTAAAGCTTGCCATCTGATCTTTGTCATGAAGAAAATCGGTGTATGATTCTGCCCGCTTTTTCGCGTAATTATATATTGAACCCACCGACTGTTCCGATGACTTAAAACTGTCATCCAGTTCGTTGGCGTAATACTCCGCAGACCGAAGTATGATCTCATTTGAGTCAGAATCAATGACGTACCTGCTCCTGATCATCGCCGTTATCATGAGCGTACCAGTTGCTATGATCGTTATTATCGCTATTACGATACTTATCCTTGTTTGAATGGATTTCATTGTCTACCTCGTTTATGGCTAAAGCCTGCGTACCTGCCTGCTTAACCTTATGCCGTTTCTATCTCCTCGTTTTCCCTAAGCTCCCGCATCCCGGTAAGCAGTTCCTCTATAAGGTGTATTAAACTTCCGTTCTCATACACCTCCCCCTTAGGGAACCGGTACAGGAAGTAGGGTTTTTCGCCGGTCTTTAAAACCATCGCGCCCTTAAAGCTTTGTATGAACGGCGCTATCTTTACGGGATCGTACTTTGCCTTTTCGTATACGGAAAGCTTTATCGCCCTGTTCTCTTCCTTTATATCCTTTATATACACCTGCCTTGCAAGCATCCTCATGTTCGCTATGTCAAGGAGGTTTAACACCGCCTGAGGGAGTTCTCCGAAACGGTCACTTAACTCATCTCTCATCTCCTCACGCTCGCCCTCGCTGTCGATGCCCGCGATGCGCTTGTAGATGTCGATCTTCTGATTCTCATTCATTATATAGCTGTCGGGTATGTATGCGTCCACGTTGATGTCGACCGAAACCTCGTTGTCATCGGGCGCCTCGATGCCCTTTAAGCTGCGCACGGCTTCGCTTAACATCTTGCAGTAAAGGTCGTATCCCACTGCTTCCATATGCCCGCTCTGCATTTCTCCTAACAGGTTGCCGGCGCCCCTTATCTCAAGGTCGCGCATGGCTATCTTGTAACCGGATCCTAATTCCGTGAAATCACGTATGGCCTGCAGCCTCTTTTCCGCAACCTCCTTAAGCAGCTTATCCCGCCTGTACATAAGGAAGGCATAGGCTGTCCTGTTTGAACGTCCGACACGGCCCCGCAGCTGGTACAGCTGTGCAAGCCCCATCCTGTCAGAATCATGTATGATCATCGTATTGACATTCGATATATCAAGGCCTGTTTCGATTATGGTCGTTGACACAAGGACGTCTATCTCGCCGTTTATGAAATCGGCCATTATCCGTTCAAGCTCCTGCTCCTTCATCTGCCCGTGAGCGAACGCCACGTTTGCATCGGGTACAAGCTTCTGAACGAAATTTGTCATCTCGACTATTGTGTCCACTCTATTGTACACATAGAAAACCTGGCCGTCCCTTGCAAGTTCCCTGTTGATCGCTTCCCTGACAAGCTCTTCGTTGTATTCCATGACGAAGGTCTGTATAGGCATACGGTCCTGCGGCGCCTCCTCAAGTACGCTCATATCCCTTATCCCGATAAGGCTCATGTGCAGTGTACGTGGGATGGGAGTTGCGGTAAGAGTCAGTACATCCACATTTTCCTTAAGCTTCTTTATCGTTTCCTTATGCCGTACTCCGAAGCGCTGCTCCTCATCGATTATGAGCAGCCCTATATCCTTATAGTCAACGTCCTTTGAAAGCAGGCGGTGTGTTCCGATGACTATATCCACCATGCCCTTTTTAAGGTCGTTTATCGTCTTCCTCTGCTGCGCGGGTGAGTTAAACCTTGACAGCATGTCTATGCGCACGGGATAATCCTTCATCCTCTGCATGAAGGTATTGTAATGCTGCTGCGCAAGTATCGTAGTCGGTACAAGATATGCCACCTGCTTGTTATCCTGGACTGCCTTGAATGCGGCGCGCAGGGCAATCTCTGTCTTGCCGTAGCCCACATCCCCGCAAATGAGCCTGTCCATAATCTTTGAGGATTCCATGTCCCTCTTTGTGGCTTCTATCGCAGCCAGCTGGTCCTCGGTCTCCTCAAACGGGAACCTCTCCTCAAACTCGGCCTGCCATACGGTATCCTCACCGTACCTGTGGCCTTCCTTAAGCTGCCTTACCGCATACAGCTTTACAAGGTCCGTTGCTATCTCATCTATTGCGGTTTTGACCCTTGTCTTGGTCTTTGTCCATTCACTTCCGCCAAGCTTGTTTAATTTCGGTGTACTGCCCTTTGCCGAGCCGTATTTCTGTATGGCATCCAGGTTTGTTGCAGGGATGTATAAGTTTCCTCCGTCCCTGTACTCTATCTTCATGTAGTCCTTGGTCACATGATCGACGCTCACCTGCTCGATACCGCGGTAGATACCCAGCCCGTGACTCTCATGGACCACGTAATCGCCTACGTTAAGTTCCGCCTGATCCTGTATCTTTTTTCCGCCCTCGTACTTTTTGTGTTTTTTCTTTTTCTTCTGCGCGGTAAAGATATCGGATTCGGATATGACAACGAACTTGATGAGCGGGTACTCAAAGCCCTGCCTTATCCGCCCGTATGAAACCATGATCTCGCCTGGTTTTATCTCATGTGTGAAATCCTCGGTGTAGAAGGCGCTGATGCCGGTGCCTGCCGAAGCCCTGTTGCCCGGATCATTTTCGCTCGCCAAATCCGTCCGGCTTCCCCCAGAACTGCCATCCATCAGGTCTTCCGCTATCCTCTTTGCCCTTGTGCGCGAAGCCGACAGAAGCAGTACGCGGTAACCGTTTTTCTTAAACCTTAACAGGTCCTTTTTAAGCGCCTCGAATGAATTGTTGTATGAATTCATCGACTTGGCGATCATCGAGTAACGTTCCTCGGGCTTATATACGTTTTTGTTAACGGGCAGAGCGGAAAGGGCGGCCGCATGGAAAAGAGCTGCCTTAGCCATAATCTGTGCCCTTGAAAACAGTATATCAGTCTGCCCCGGAAGGATATAACCCTTTAAAAGCCTTGACTCCATTGACTCTTTAAACTCAGCCTCGGTCACGTCGCCTTTTTCCTTAAGGCGGGCCGGTTCATCAAGGATGAGCAGGGTATTATTTGTATCAAAATAGTCGAGGAATGATACTTCCTCGCTGTAGAAGTAGTTTACATAACTTTCAAGGTTTAGGCTGCTGACTCCGAGATATTTAGCCTGTTCCGCTATCTCCTGAGCCTGTGAATTAACACGGGCCGCGGCTTCCGCCTTTTCATCCTTTATAAGCTTTTTCTCGTACTTTTTCGCATCCGCAAGCAGCCTGTCGATACCGGCTTCCTTTTCATCATCGGTAAGGATGATCTCGGATGCCGGAAATATCATAATGCTCTCAAGCTTTTCTATCGAGCGCTGGCTTAACACGTCAAAACTGCGGATAGAATCAACCTCATCACCCCACAGCTCG
Organism: Lachnospiraceae bacterium; assembly: GCA_017550535.1. Classification (GTDB taxonomy): domain Bacteria; phylum Bacillota; class Clostridia; order Lachnospirales; family Lachnospiraceae; genus UBA2868. The sequence continues at coordinate 9,868 of JAFZOS010000067.1, read as the reverse complement.
ATACGCACGGGGTTGTCGCCCGTCAGCGTATAGATGTCTATGATACCGCCGCGCACTGAAAACTGCCCGCTTTCCTCAACCTGATAGCTGCGGGTGTATCCGAGCGTAGTGAGCTGTTTTTGCAGATCCTTTAAGTCGACACGATCGCCGACGCTTATATCCGTTATATGGGCTTCAAGCGTTTCAATCGGGACTATGTGCTCCATCAGGGCATCGAAGGTCGTTACTATCGTGACCGGCTCGCCTTCGATGAGTGGCTTAAGGCACGACATCCTCTGCTTTGTCAACAGGTTGCCGTGTACATCGGCCTGATAGAATATTAAGTCCCTTGCGCCGTACATTTCCACGTTCTTATCGTAAAAAGCGTAGTCCTCGGATATCTCCTTAAGCCGCTGCTCGCTGTAGGTAACAATGAGCTTATAGCGGAAGCCTTCGCTTAATCCGTAAACGACATGGAGCTTCTGCGAATCGACACAGCCATTTATTTCAATTATGCCGGGAGAGCGTTTTATCCGGGCCCTTCCCTCTTCATACTCCGCCATTTCCCGGAGTGGTGCAAGTAATGTGTTCACTGATTACACCTCATCACTCCCGGATGAGGTGTCCACAACCTCCTTCCGGTTAAACTCCGTCATGGCTGCATCCACGCCATTTGAAAGTATTGTCTCCACCGCATTTGCCGCTTTTATAAGGCCTTCTTCCACGGCCGCGCGTTCCTCATCCGAAAAGTGGCTCAAAACATAATCCTTAAGGTCGTAGCCCTTAGGCTTTTCGCCGACGCCGATGCGCACCCGCATGAATTCTTCGGTGCCAAGGTGTCCGATGATGCTCTTCATCCCGTTATGACCGCCGGCACTGCCCTGCTTTCTTATCCTGACATTTCCTGGCGACAGATAAATATCATCGTATACGACTATAAGCTCAGTTTCGACATTTATCTTAAAATAATCCGCAGCAAGGCGCAGGCTCTCACCGCTTAGGTTCATATATGTAAGGGGTTTTACAAGGATGACCTTCTCCCCTTCGATAATGCCCTTTCCGATAAGCGCCTTGAACTTACCCGTGTCTATGCTTATGTTGTTTTTGTCCGCCAGAATGTCCAGCGTATCCCATCCTACGTTATGCCTTGTGTGGGCGTACTCCCTGCCGGGGTTCCCAAGGCCCGCGATCATGTACATTTGTGTCCCTCATAATTTGGTGGGTCGGGACACGGGGACGGTTCTTCCGTCTGGTTTTATGATAAGACCAGACGGAAGAACCGTCCCCGTGTCCTGACTTTTACTTAGTTTTCTAACTTGTTCTTACTCCGCCTTCTCATATGCGTCGATTATCGCTGTCTGGATCTGCTCCCTTGCGGCCGAAGTAATGGGATGTGCGATATCCCTGTAATCACCCTCGGCTGTCTTGCGCGAAGGCATGGCGATAAACAATCCGTGATCACCCTGGATCACCTTTATATCATGTACTACAAACACATCATCGATCGTTATCGATGCAACTCCTTTAAGTTTACCCTCCTGATCTATTTTGCGAATCCTTACATCCGTGATATTCATTACATTAACCTCCTAAAATAATGTTGCGCCTCTTAGAAGACGTATCTTTCATTTTTCTCCAATACGATTTTTATCTCGTCCTCGCCCTTGTAATAAGAGTTGGCGCGGATCGTATCCCTGCTCTCAACAATACAGTTCTCAATGTATGTATTATCTCCGATATAGACATCATTAAGAACGATCGAATTCTTGATCACACAGTTGTTGCCGACGAACACCTTCTTGAATATGATCGAATCCTCAACAGTACCGTTGATGATCGAACCGCTCGCGATAAGGCTGTTCTTAACACTTGTGCCGACATTGTACTTGGCCGGCGGAAGGTCGTCGATCTTGCTGTAAACTTCGGGATAAGTTTTGAAGAAATAATCCCTTACCTCAGGCTTAAGGAAATCCATGTTGGTACGGTAGTAATCCTCGACCGAAGCAATGTTGCTCCAATAGGTATCGAGCTTGTAACCGTAGATTCGCTTGATGTTCTTATACCTTATAAGCACATCCCTTACAAAGTCGAACCGATCCTCCTCGGCACACTTCTCGATAAGCTCGATAAGCTGCCTCCTCCTTATGACATAGATACCGCAGGATATCATATTTGATTTCGCTGCCATCGGCTTCTCATCGAATTCCTCAACACGGTTGTCCTTGTCAAGCTTCATGATACCATATCTTTCAGAATCATCCGTGCAGTCCAGTGTCTTACATACAACCGTGATATCCGCCTTCTTGTCGATGTGATACTCAAGCAGCTTGTTGTAATCCATCTTGTAGATACCGTCGCCGCTCGCGATCACCACATAAGGCTCATGCGAATTTTTAAGGAAGGTCAGGTTCTGATAAATGGCATCCGCCGTACCCCTGAACCAGAAATTGTTCTCAACCGTAACCGTAGGAGTGAACACAAACAGGCCGCCCTGTTTACGTCCGAAATCCCACCACTTGGATGAACTCAAATGCTCGTTAAGACTCCTCGCATTGTACTGCGTCAGCACGCCGACCTTCGCAATATGCGAGTTACTCATGTTACTTAAGGCAAAATCAATCGCCCTGTAGCTTCCCGCAACGGGCATTGCCGCGATCGCTCTCTTCTGCGACAGTTCTCTCATTCGGAAGCTGTTTCCACCTGCAAGTATAATTCCTATCGCTCTCAAATCACTCACCCGCCTTTATAAAAGTCTTGCCGCTGTCAAGTACGCCGCCTTCATAGTCCGATGCTTCCGTTATTCCGGAAACCATGCTGTTCTTTCCGATCTTTATATTGTCCGGTATTTCGGACCATTCACCCACAGTAACTATTCCGTGAGAATAGATAGTGGGATCCGTCTCGTTTTCTTTTTCCTCAAATGCACCGAGCTCAACGTTGTTTCCGATCTTTGCATTCTCGGCGATGATGGCCTTGTCGATAACGCAGTTGTCACCGATCTCCGATTCGTTCATGATGATCGAACCCTTAACAACGGTATCCTTGCCTATGGTCACGCCGCAGCCGATGACGGAATTGTAAACCTTGCCGTAGATCGTGCTGCCTTCGCCGATGATACTCTTCTCGATAACGCTGTCTTTGCTGATGTACTGAGGAGGAAGCGTATCGCTCTTTGTGTATATCTTCCAGTACTCCTCGTAGAGATTAAATTCCGGAATGATATCGATAAGCTCCATGTTTGCTTCCCAGTAAGAATTAAGCGTTCCTACATCCTTCCAGTATCCGTTGAACTCATACGCGTACTCAGGCATGCCCTTCTTGTGGCAGTACGGTATGATGTGTTTGCCAAAGTCAAGCGCCGGCTGGTCAGCCATTGCGATGAGTGATTCTTTAAGGGTATTCCAGTTAAAGATATAGATACCCATGGATGCTAAGTTACTCCTCGGATTTTCGGGCTTCTCCTCGAAATCCGTGATCTTCTTATTCTCATCCGCGATGATGATACCAAACCTCTTTGCTTCCTCGATCGGAACCGGCATAACCGCGATCGTAACCTCGGACTTGTTCTGCTTGTGGAAATCAAGCATAACCTCGTAGTCCATCTTGTAAATGTGGTCACCCGAAAGGATCAGCACATAATCGGGATTGAACATCTCCATGTAATCTATGTTCTGATAGATAGCGTTGGCCGTTCCGGTGTACCACTCGGTATTGCCCACCTGCTCATAAGGCGGGAGAACGGTTACTCCGCCCTGGTTCTTATCAAGGTCCCAGGGGATACCGATGCCGATATGGGTATTAAGCCTCAGCGGCTGGTACTGCGTAAGCACACCTACCGTGTCAACGCCCGAATTAATGCAGTTACTCAGTGGAAAATCAATGATCCTGTACTTGCCGCCAAAGGATACCGCAGGCTTCGCCACCTTGGATGTGAGTATCCCCAATCTGCTGCCCTGCCCCCCGGCAAGAAGCATGGCAATCATTTCTTTCTTAATCACGCTATCACCTCTTGTCTCATTGTATTAGTGTCCCCGTTACATTTCAGGGTATATGTTATATAAAAGTATATCATATTCTTGATAAATAGTGAACAATAATTTCTTGGAATTTGGGGAAAAATTGCACATTTTTACCATATGCGTATTAATTGGCTGATAATTTGAAATGAACGAGCAGCACGGAGATTTTCCATACGGATATAAAGTCAGGACCGAAGTAACATCCATAAGGCGACATTTGACGAGCGTATCAGTTTCCCTTAGGTTTGCCTTGTAGACAGGGGCGTTTCGACCGGATGGAGAAACGAGGAGCACAACCGGCATGGATGCCGGATGTGAACCGGTCCCGTATGTCACCGAAGTGTTACGTGGCAAATCTTAGGGAAACGATATGCGAGGAACATGAGCCGGGGGATGTTACTGAGGAACGATCAATCTACCGTATAATGCATTTATCCTTATCCATATGCAGCACATATTCCACATTCCCTATCGGCTTCTCCGCGGAAACACTTACCACCTTCCCGCTCCTGCTCGCTGTGATCCGGTTAACCTTCTCACCTTTCAGGTTCACGATATCCGCCGAAGCCTCGGCCCCATCGGAAAGTTCATATATATGCACGATAATGTTATCCGTATAATCATAATCCGGCCTCGAATCTGTTTTACCGCGGACAAGGATCGAATTCGGGCGCACATATAATGGCAGCGAGAAGTAGTCGTAGGTGTCCGTGTAGAATCGCCCGCCTTCACGTTTTTCATCGGTAAGGAGGTGGGTCCACATTCCATCGGGTAAATAATATGAAACGGTTCCCTTATCATTAAATATCGGGGCAACGAGAAGGGTGTCACCTAACATATACTGCATGTCAAGATATGAGCATGCGGGATCGTTCATGAACTCAAATACCATCGGGCGCATTACCGGAACGCCTTCATTGTGTGATTCTGCAGCCTTTGAATAGATGTAAGGCATGAGTGAGCACTTAAGCTTCGTGAAGAACCTTACGACATCATTGCTCTCATCGTCGAACAGCCACGGAACGCGGTAGCTCGTCGAACCGTGCAGCCTCGAATGCGTAGACAGGAGACCGAACGCCACCCAACGCTTGTAAAGATCGGGCGCAGCCGTATATTCAAATCCTGATATGTCATGGCTCCAGAAAGAGAATCCCGACATTGCAAACGACAGTCCGCCGCGAAGTGTCTCCGCCATTGATGCATAGCTGGCGCTGCAGTCGCCGCCCCAGTGAACCGGGAACTGCTGGCAGCCCGCCGTTGCGGAACGCGCAAACAGCACGGCTTCGTTCTCTCCCTTTTCCTTTTTAAGCAGTTCAAATACCGCCTTGTTGTATAGATATGTATAGTAATTGTGCATCGACTCAGGATCCGCACCGTTATGATACTTAACATCGATTGGGATCCTCTCGCCGAAGTCTGTCTTAAAGCAGTCAACTCCCATGTCAAGTATGCTCTTTAATTTTCCGGTAAACCACTTAACGGCATCGGGATTCGTAAAGTCGATTATCGCCATCCCGCACTGCCATTCATCTACCTGCTTAACGCCCTTGCCGTCGGCACGCATAAGGAAGTATCCGTTCTTAACGCCTTCCTTAAAGAACTCATTGCCCTGTGCAACATACGGGTTTATCCAGCAGCATATCTTTAAGCCCCTGTCATGATAACGCTTGAGCATTCCCTTTACGTCCGGGAACACGCGCGCATCCCAGTCAAGGTCGCACCAGTGAAATTCCTTCATCCAGAAGCAGTCAAAATGGAACACCGAAAGAGGTATATCGCGATCGCTCATTCCTTTAATGAAGGAGCTCGTTGTTTCTTCATCATAATTGGTTGTAAATGAAGTCGAAAGCCAAAGCCCGAACGACCATGCGGGCGGAAGTGCAGGTTTTCCCGTGAGCGAAGTGTATCCCTTCATTACATCCGAAGGCTTGGGACCGTAGATAAAGTAATATCTGAGTTCCTCACCCGGTACCGAGAATCCGACGCATTCTACCTTCTCACTGCCCACTTCAAACGATACGTTGTCGGTATGATCAACAAATATTCCGTACCCTTTATTGGACATATAAAACGGTACGCATTTATAAGTTACCTGCGAGGCCGTACCGCCGTCCTCGTTCCATGTTTCGATGCTCTGCCCGTTCTTTACAAAGGGGGTAAAACGCTCACCGAAACCGTAAACACACTCACCCGGACTTATGGACAGCTCGTTGACCATGTGCGGATCTCCTGCAGCCTTCATGTAATCATCACCCGGGAGCATCGTTGATAATTACCTGCCCATGATGATATATGAAAGGTTCCTGAAACCGCATTTTGTTATGACTTCACCGCCCGCGACAAAGCTGTATGAAAAGTCCTTACGATCAACTACAACGGATACATCACCGGCGGTCATCACAGCCTTATCGTCATCTATCGTAACCGTGCATTTGCCTGATCCTTCATTAAGTGAAAAGCGTGCCTCGTTTGAAGCATAGGCTTCGTAGTGCCATGCCCGCACGCTTATCATGTTACGGCCCGCTGCCTTAAATTCAATGGTGATGACAGGCAGGTTTAATGTGTCTCCCCTGCCGTTTATCTTCCTCGTCGGCGCCAGCACGCGCATGCCTCCGGGAATCTTTTCAATTTCATATGCGTCTGATGCGTAGCTTATCTTTGCGCGCTCACTCGTGAGCCAGAAACCTTCCGTGTATTTCATACTTTCTCCTTACCCAATACTTAATAGTATTCTTTAAATAATTCCCACACAAAATCCTCGGCGTAGTTTACCTGCCATGCGGCGACGCCGGCTAAGTTATTCTCCTTCATGACATCAAGCTTGGCCGCAAGCGAATCCTTATCCTCAAGCCATATCTCGTAGGTCTTGCCGCCCTTTTCCCATGTGGCGTAATTCTGTTTTGTTTCCTCGTCCCATGTTATCTCGGCATTTGCGGCAGCTGCCTCCCTGCCCTCGGACATCCTTATAGTCTGCACTTCAAGGTTGTAAGGCACTATATCTTCCTCGTTAACATGGATCTCATTGCCGTCGTCATCGGTAGTGTTCATCTCATTCGCGATCTCCTCATCGGTCTTCGGCGTTTCGATCCACAGCCTTGTATAAAGAGGCACTGCGTTTATCACCTTGGATGAAGGCACCATTTCGATCGTGTTCTCAATGCCCGACTTAACAAAATCGATCGAAGCGACCGATCCTGCGATCGGGGACCCCGAATAATGCTCGTCATATCCCATGATGATGACATAGTCCGCATACACGCCCTGCTCATAACGGTTATAGTGGTCATTAAAGTCCTTCGGAACATAATTGTCGACCGAGAGAATGATGCCTTCATTCCGGCATACCATCGACAGTTCCCTTATGAACTGGGCAAAGTGGACGCCTGATTCTACGGGTATGGATTCCACATCGATATTGATCCCGTCAAGGCCGTATTCCTTCGCATATGCGATAAGCTGCGATATGAGTTTTTCCCTCTTTGATGCCTTCGAGAATATCTCAAACGAACTTACTTCCAGGTGCTGTAAGTTATCAAACAGCCCCCACACCTTAACGCCTGCAGCATGGCAAAGATCAACATATGCCTTGCTGCCGATAGAATCAATATTTGCGTTATCATCGACGACCGTAAACCACGTGGGTGATATCACATTTATACCCTGGGACCGCCCGAGTATCCCGGCGATATCATCCTCACCCGATGAATTGACCACATTATGCCAGGCAAGGATAACCGGCTCACCGAATGAGTTGGATACTATCCCAAGGTCCTCATTGCTGCCCTCATCAGGAGCTATCCCCGTGCTCTCCTCTGTAGGAGAACCCGTAAGATATCTGTTCTCGATATAACCTATTAAAAGGTCCTCAGTCTCAACCTTGGACCATTCCTTTCCTTTATCAATGACGATCACACTGTCGCCGACCTTAAGATCCTTAACTATATCACTCTTCTTATCCTCGGCCGCCCTTACAGCCTGCGCTTTCTTTACGGTGTCCTTTTTAATAGAACCTGCATCCTCATAAAGCGACAGCCACATCCTGTATGGCTCGCCGTCCCCGCCGTATATCCTGTAGGAAAGCTTCTTATAAAGCATAAGGTAATCAAGGGCAATATAAACGGTGTCGCCGTCAACTAAGAGAGCATCACACTCAAGGTCCTTTTTGCTGCCCTTATAAGTTACGCTTTTATCGCCTATTCGGGCCTGGTCATAAGAATCAGCCCTCGTATACAGATATGAATCCGACTCTGTATCATAATAAAAACGGTCATGGAATTCCTTATTGACTTCGGATAAAGCGACATAGGGCTTGCCGTCAAAGACCGGTATCTTATCACCGGTAACTTCCTTATACGTTATGATCAGGGCAGCAGAATCATCCGGCTGCTCAAGATACGAATAAAGGTTGGCCGTCTTTGATGAATACTTAAGGCTGTCAAGCGCACCCGTCGTGAGCGCCACGGCTGCCACTATCGCTATGAGTATTATCGCAATGATGGGTGGAAGGATCGCATGCAGAAGTTCCTTCTTTTTCTGCTTTTTGGACATCTTCCTGTGCCTTGTGGTACCGCTCCTTGACTGCCTTCCCTGCATGCTGCGGTCATAGCTTAAATCATCGTATGTAGCCGGCCTCTTCTTTTTTTTCTTCGGCCTTTCTATATATCCGTCATTAAGATCAAAATCATCGCGCCGCAAAACCGGTCCTCCTTATTCTCCCCGTTTATTAACTCCATACCAAACTGTAACGATTATGTTACGCACTCAGTCAAGTATAACAGATATATGATAATAAAGCAAAATCCCCCGGCTCAATGAACCGGGGGATGATACTCTTAAGATCAATAAGCTTAGATTGCCTCGTGGAATGTCCTTGAGATAACGTCAGCCTGCTGCTCGGGTGTTAACTTGATGAAGTTAACTGCATAACCCGAAACACGGATCGTCAGCTGGGGATAGTTCTCAGGATGCTTCTGAGCATCAAGAAGGGTGTCCCTGTTAAGTACGTTAACATTAAGATGATGTCCGCCCTTTGTTGCATATCCGTCCAACAATGATACGAGGTTATCGATCTGCTGCTGATTAGCTTCTGCTGCCATTGTTATTTCCTCCTTTTTATGAATAATCGTCCAGCCCCTGATGTAACGTCGGAACGCTGCATGCGAGGGGTGTCCTTGAACAGTCGGTACATCCCATGGTCTCAACATTTACGGCTTCTTCAACATTATCGTCCGTATCCACGTTGATATGGCCTACGCCCTTGCCTACCGAACCGTCTAAGAATGCAACGAGATCGTCAATGTTCTTGCTATCCATGGTCATACCTCCTTCTTATATTTGAGTGATTCTTACTTATTAAGATCCAACTCGATATCGCCTGCGAATACCTTATCTTCCTTGCCGAGTGCGCCGGGGATGATGGTGAAGGTATTTGAGATACCGTCCTGAGCATCCTTGAAAGGAAGCTTTGATACTGATGCAAGTGAAGCAACAGCACCGTGGGTATCACGGCCGTGCATCGGGTTAGCACCGGGTGCGAAAGGCTGTCCTGCACGACGTCCGTCAGGTGTATTACCTGTAGCCTTACCATAAGTTACGTTAGAAGTAATTGTAAGGATTGATGTCGTAGGAACACCGTTCCTGTAGGTGTGATGACGCCTGATGGCTGTCATGAACTTATGAACGATCTCCTGAGCGATCGAATCAACACGGTCATCATCATTACCGTACTTAGGGAACTCGCCTGTTGTCTTGAAGTCAACGATAAGTCCGTCCTCATCCCTGATAACCTCAACCTTAGCATACTTGATAGCTGAAAGTGAGTCAGCAACGATTGAAAGACCTGCGATACCTGTTGCGAAATATCTCTTAAC
>JAFZOS010000066.1 GCA_017550535.1 Lachnospiraceae bacterium | reverse complement strand
TGGCAGAATGAGGTATAACCTCCATCAGTGCAATAGCACAGTCGGCAACAAAACTCTGCTTGGTATTGTTGATCAGCAGGTTATATTTATCTTTGCTCCATGCGGTGATCTCTCCCTGTTCGATCAGGGATCCGTCAAAATGATGTCCTTTTTCCGCTACCGACAGTCCACGGTCACGGCAGAGATCATTGGTGAACTCTTTCTGCTTTTCGAGATCCTTTTTTGTCTGATGAAGCTTGCGCCCATCGACATATGACACGCTGTTCACGACAATATGGCAGTGCAAGTGATCCTTATCCTGATGCACGCTGATAACATATTGATACCCCGAAAAGAATTTCTCTGCATACGCCTTTCCGATTTCCAGAACTTCTTCAGGCGTGACCTTTTCATCTTTATGAAAACTGATGATATTATGAGCGTACATCCTTCCGGAGTCTTTATCCCAGATCTGTTTTTCCCGGATCCATGTCTGATATACCTCATCGTAACTTATGGAATCCCCGGCATAGGGTCCCTCGATAAAGACATATCCCTCTTTGACCTTTTCATCACGAAGGACATATTCGAGAACATTTCTCATTGCACCGTGGCTTTTTGTTGATTTATTGACGACCTTATTGATTGCCATATATCTTCACTCTCCTTCCGATAGATGCCTAGCTGAGCGGCTATATTCCCCAACTCCTGAGCTGATGGAACATAGCCCTGCCCGTTTGCGACATGAGCCATCTGATTAACATTTGTTGCCAGACCGCGGAACTGCCGTTCCTGATCGGCGAAGGTTTTACTTATTTCTTTCAGGACTGCAATCTGATCAGAGGGTGTTATAGTCGCTCCCCGGACTGCGTTTATAACATAAGCCTGTTGTGTCAGCCCGGATTCAGTTACTTTGTTTTGGAAGTCTGAATACTCTATGTCATTCATTCGTATGGTGACTGATTTATTTCTTTTGCGATTCGCTTTATTCATAGTTTTATTTTCCTTTCAGATTAATGATGTTGCAGGCAGGGTTCCAAGGGGATACTATCCCTTTGGCGGGATGCAAGGTCGCTGCGTGCCAGTGGCACGCGTTTAGCGAGGACCGAGCCGGGAGGCGAGAAGGAACCCTTAGACGGACGGACAGGACGGGAGAAAATTATCCGGTGGATGATTTTCGACTGTACGTGTCAGGTAGTCGGCTCCAGTGTGCAGAGGTCGGACAGACCTTGCTGGGGGATCCAAGGGGGCAAAGCCCCGCTGGCAAGTTTAGCGAAAGCGGAAAAGCCCAAAGGCTTTTTCGGTGCAGCGGTGCGTTGTGGCTTGCCACAATGCGAAACTTGCCTAATCACCCACCGACGATTTAGAAGCTTAGGCGGTCGGCGGCGGGTGATTTGTGGTCTTGCGATTTGCCCGGGAGGAAGATGCCTGATGCCGGTGAAGAGAGCTCGAATATCGGTTCCGGAAGGAAATGATATTCGGCTTGATGATCCGGCAAACGAAGAAGGAGCGAAACAGTCCGGTGAACTGTTTGCTCCTTCGCAATGATCAGGTATTGAACGAACCGGGAGGAAATGAAGCCGGTGCGAAAAGCCCCGGTCTCATTTCCGGTAAATCGCCAAGGTAGCTCCTAATATGCTTAGTTGCATACAAGCAGCCTCTCCAACTCATCAAAGTCATAATCCCGTTGCTTGAAATTACAAAATGAATTCTTCTTAGCAGGGTAATTCTGCATGGTGCCGGGACGGTTTAATCTTTCCTTGCACCAGGCTTTGATGGTATCGAAATTATAACAGCCCTTATAGCCACGATCCTTGATACGGTTTATGTGATAATCAACATTATCTTTGCCGAATTCTGATACCAGATCATCATATTCAGAGTCGGTGAGTGTGTCCGTCATACACACTCTATGATTATTAGATATATCAGTATTAGATATATTAGTATTATATTGTGGCTGATTTTCCGGCTGCGGATTACCGGTATCCCGATTTACCGTATCCGGGTTTTCAGGACACGGTGAAGATGATGTTGTTTGTTGGGGTTCCTCCTCATCATAACCGTTATCCGGATCCGAATGTGATGTAAGTACCGGGGTTTCATGAACCTCCAGATTTGTGGAATCAAATTGTCCCCTATTTCCCCTGTTCTGCTCTCTTGTGACATATCCCTTTTCAATCAGACTGTTAAGTGTCTTAGCAATCTTCTCCTTTCCGTCAGGCAGGATCTGACCAAGTCCTACTATTGTCAGATGCCAGTTATCCGGAAGAGATAAAAGAGTCAGAAGCATTCCTCTTTCGGTAAGAGACAGGCTTTTGTCCTTCATGATCCGCTGGGATACCATTGTATATTGTCCTTGTGTTTTGTTCTTTAATACTGCCATTTGCTTCTCCTTTTCATAAAAACAGGAGAGCCTGTAAAAAAGCTCTCCTTGAACCGTGATGCTTAGGTTCATAGAGAGCATGTAGTTCTACCTTTTGTTCTACCCAAAAGTCATTATTTGACAGTTTATTCCGTGTTATCCTGTGTTATAATCGGGATGGTGAGTGACGAAAAGTACTGAAAACAAACGGTGATGGTTCAAATCGGGATAGAATAAGAAGTTGTGAGTGGTATTCGGGACGTAGAGGCCGCAGGTTCAAATCCTGTCACGCCGATTAAGACTAATGAGGGTTTCGAGGTTTTCGAAGCCCTCAATTCAGGTGAAGACAATGAGCAGGATCATTCATCCCATAGAACCGGTATATGACAGCAATTCGAGGATATTGATCCTCGGAAGCTTTCCTTCCGTGAAATCACGTGAGGAAGGCTTTTTCTACGGTCATCCGCAAAACCGGTTCTGGAAGGTGATGGCTGCTGTATTTGAAGACAGCCTGCCGGTAAGCATTCCCGAAAAGCGTGATTTTCTGATAAGGAACGGGGTAGCTCTATGGGATGTCATCGCATCCTGTGAGATAACCGGTTCGTCGGATGCAAGCATTAAAAATGTAAAGGTTAACGACCTTAGCCGTGTACTAGATAATGCGGATATAAAGGGCATATTTGTAAACGGTAAGACTGCGGAGAAGATGTTCAAACGGTATGGGAGATACAGAACAGTCCCCTGTCTCCTTCTTCCGTCGACAAGTCCCGCAAATGCGGCATGGAGTCTTGAGAGACTGACAGAAGAGTGGCGGCGGGTTATCCTGCCCTTTATATGGGAATAAAGAACAGATAAGTAAAACTGAAATCAGTTACCGCATAAATTGCTGAGTCAGAACGTAATACGTTTCCTGACTCATTTTTTGTGGTACAATAAGAACATGGAAAAGGAATGAGAGGTCAGCATGTATCAGTTTGTTATAAGTGTTCTTTATTTTACTATAGCGGGACTGTTTGCCGTATGCTGGTTTGCTTTAAAGAAATGGAAAAGCAGGCTGCACACATACCTTTTCTTTTTCTGCGTTTCAAATCTCGTTTATGACACAGGCTGCCTTTTGGAACTAAGATCCATAAATCAGGAGACATATGTAACGGCACTTAAGATGGCATATCTGGGACGTATCTGGATAGGATTGTCCCTTTTTCTGTTTCTTGTCGAGTTGTGTTATATTTTTATCCCGGGTTATCTGATAACGGCGGCTGCCGTTATTCACGTTATTATATATGCAACTATCCTGGATATTGAACGTAACGATCTTTATTACAATTACATGGAATTTGCGATGGAAGGTGATTTTCCAAAGCTTTTGCACAGCGGCGGACCACTTTACTATTTACTGACAGCACTCAACCTTTTCTATACCGTAGGCGGTGTTTTTCTTATTACAAGGAAGTTTATCCGTGAGAAAAGCGAAATAGCGAAAAAAAGATATTTTTTGATAACGATCGCCATATTTGCCGTGGGCGGGACATATGTGATCTACTTTTTCAAGCTTATCCCTCTTGCGCGTAAATTTGATGTAACGGTCATCGGATTTGCCGTATGTGTTGTATTGCTGCTTGTCGCGATCATCAAATTCGGTATGCTTGATGCTACTGCGGCTGCCAAAAACTATGTTGTGGATGAACTGTCGGAAGCGGTCATCACCGTTGATTCCGAAGGAAAGATCACATTCTTCAACAAACCGGCGGAGAAGCTGTTCCCCGAACTTGGCGATAAACTGATGGGGGATGATCCCGATCCCGAGCTTTTAAAGGATGTCTGCGACATACTTGAGTCCGGTGAACCGCTTAAACTGAACGGTAAGATATACACTCCCAAGGCAAACAGACTTACGGAAGATGAAAAAAACGTGGGAACTCTTTATACGCTTACCGACGACAGCGAGCACTACAGGTATATGGACGAACTCCGTGCCCAGATGCAGATAGCGGATGAAGCAAATGAGGCAAAATCTCAATTCCTGGCGAATATGTCTCATGAGATCCGTACACCCATAAATGCAGTACTCGGATTTAATGAAATGATACTCAGGGAATGCAAGGGTGCAAAAGATCCGGAAGAGGAAACAGACAGTGATACGGCCATTTCAAATATAGGATCATATGCCGTCAACATTAAGAATGCGGGAAGCAATCTTTTATCGATCATCAACGGAATACTTGACATATCCAAGATCGAGGCGGGCAGGATGGATATCGTAGATGCTCCCTATGCCTTAAGTTCACTCCTTAATGATGTAAGCAATATGGTATTTTTCAAGGCGAAGGAAAAGGGTCTTGAATTTACCGTGGATGTGGATGAGAACCTTCCGGACGAGCTCTGCGGAGACAAGGCCAGGATACGTCAGGTAATCACAAACATACTTGCCAATGCCGTTAAATATACGGATAAGGGAAGTGTGCGGCTTACCGTCAGGGGACAGGAAGATATGAAAATAGAGCCGGGTCAGCTGCTTAACCTTAAGATAGAGGTCAAGGACACCGGTATAGGTATGAAGGAAGAAGATATAGACAAGCTTTTCACCAAATTCCAAAGGCTGGATCTTACCCATAATTCCACCATTGAAGGAACAGGCCTTGGACTTGCCATATCAAGGCAGCTTATGAACATGATGGGGGGCAATATAAAGGTTGAGAGTAAGTACGGCGAAGGGTCAACTTTTGTGATGGAACTCCCGCAGAAGATAGTTTCAATAGAACCTGTAGGAGATTTTAAGACAAGGTTTGAGAAGGATCTTAAGGAGGCAAAGTCATCCGAAGAGGTATTCATGGCACCGGATGCACACATACTTGTAGTCGACGATACAAGGGTTAACCTTACCGTAGCAAGGGGACTCCTAAAAAATACCGGAATACGTATAGATACGGCAGCAAGCGGCAGTGAAGCTATAGAAAAAACACTAAAGGAAACCTATGACCTTATCCTTATGGACCAGAGGATGCCCGGTATGGACGGAACCCAGGCATTAAAGGTGATAAGAGATCAGGAGAAGGGTAAAAACCTTGATACACCGGTCATATGTCTTACGGCAGATGCGATAATAGGAGCCAAGGAACGTTATATTGCCGAAGGATTCTCGGACTACCTGGCAAAACCTATAAATAATCATGAGCTTCTGCAGATAATGACAATGCATCTGCCGCAGGACAAGATAATAAGATAGAAAACGGGATAAGAAATAAGCTATGAGATTGATATTGGTAAGGCACGGTGAACCTGATTATAAAAATGACTGTCTGACTAATAAGGGTATACAGCAGGCAAAGAACACAGCCGCAAGACTTGAAAAAGAAGGGATATCAGCCATCTATTCCTCCCCCATGGGAAGGGCATTTGAAACGGCCGGGTATACGGCGGACAGTCAGGGTCTTAAGGTAAAGATCCTTGACTTTATGCATGAGATAGACTGGGGAGACATACAGGAATGTAAGGAAGAGGATAAGCTTTTATATAACGGTCACCCTTGGGCACTCGGATTTAAACTGCTTACGGAGAATCCCGGATATGTGGGAAGCGGGGATTGGGATAATCATCACTATTTCAAAGATAATAAGTGCCTTAATGATTATAAAAAGGTATCATCATGCATAGATGACTTTTTGGATTCTTTCGGACTGAAAAGAAGAGAAGGACTCTATTATTGCGAAAGGAATTGCGAGGATACGGTTGCGATATTTGCACACGGAGGTTCGGGTGCAATCATGATATCACATATCTTAAGCCTTCCCTTTCCCTTTGTTCTTACAACGATGCCCTTCAATCTATGCTCCATATCGGTTATAGAGTTCATACAGGAAGCAGGTGAGGTCACGGTACCCATGCTTTCCCTTTTCAATGATACGGGACATATTGAGGGACTTAAGAGAGAACCCCTGTATTTTGAGAACTAGCTATGCTAGAATAGATGTCGGGTTTTAGGTTCCTGCATGTAAGAAGGGAATTACCTTTATGATAAGATACGAATTGTCGGCACTCGTATCCTTTGCCCTTTTTTTTATGGGTACGGTTGCTTTGCTTTTAGGCTTAAGTACCTATAATAATAATCCTTCTTCCAGATCGGGAAGGAGGATGCTCTTTGCGTGCATAAGTATATTTATTTGGGACTTTGGCTACGGCTGGATGGGACTGTGCCATGGGAGTGATTTTGCCTATATCCCAAGGGCACTGGGTCTTATCGCGGTCATCGCATATATCTGTTCGGTGCTTTCATATCTTACAATGCTGTCGGGCTTTCCGAGGAAAGTCACAAATACCTTATGTATAATATGCTCGGTCATGTTCTTCTATTCATGGTGGTTCATGATACAGAAGGACGCCGTTACCTTCGTTGATACCCCGTGGGGATACTGGTGGTACTCAAAGAAGATCCCCGCAAGGTATGTTGAGACGGCATCGGTCCTTATTGCCCTGATATTTTTCTATGTTATTCTCGAATGGTGGAACAAAAACGCAGAATACAAGAGGGAGAAGCACCTTATAAAGAGATTCAGGTGGTTCGGCCCCATACTTATTGTAGGTCTTATCCTTGATACCTATATACCGCTTGCTGCGGGAACACCTGCTATCCCCGGTACAGTCGTGTTTGCATTTTTATCTTCCATGCTCCTTTTCAAGATATCCAAAAGCTATATGGCATTCGGTATTTCCGAAGCGAATGTATCCGGTTATGTTTTCAGGGAAGTAAACGTTCCCGTTCTTATATTAAACCCCAGGGGCGAGATCGAATTATATAACGATCTGGCAGGCTCCACATTTGCAAGGTTCGGCGGTCTTAAGGGTAAGAGGCTTGAGGATATAGTAGAGCCGGTGACTAACTTAAGCCATGTATCGGAGGAATACAAGTCATGGCTTATGTCGATAAAGGGCCGTGAATCATATTGCAGGCTTGTAAGATCGGTCATATATGATGATTTTAATGAGATAAGCTGTGAGATACTCTTCCTGCCCGATATGACGGATGCCATACTCTCCATGCAGATGGCGGATGAATCAAGCAGGCTTGCAGAAGATGCAAACAAGGCCAAGAGCAACTTCCTTGCAAACATGAGCCACGAGATAAGAACACCCATGAATGCCATTATCGGTATGAGTGATGTAATGCTTTCGGACAAGACGCTTAAGGAAGAAACGAGGAATCAGCTCAGGGTTATAAAGACAGCAGGAGACGGTCTGCTTGAGCTTATAAACGATATACTGGATTTCTCCAAGATAGAATCGGGTAAGTACGAGATAATAAATGAGGAATACGACCTGGGCAAGCTTATATATGATGTAAGCACGATAATACGTACAAGGCTTGACGGTACCGGAGTTGAACTTAAGCTGTATGTATACTCGGATATGCCGGTTAAGGTAATAGGAGATGAGCTTAGGGTACGTCAGATACTTATGAACATACTGGGCAATGCGGTGAAGTTCACAAAAGAAGGCAGTATTGAGATGAAGTGTGAATGCCGCAGGCTGACGGATGATTATGTGATCTATATTGACGTTACCGATACGGGTATCGGTATTAAGGAAGAGAACCTTAAGACGATATTCGGTGTATTTAATCAGGTTGATACGCGGAAGAACAGAAATATAGAAGGAACCGGTCTGGGTCTTGCCATAAGCAGGGATCTGGCCCTTATGATGAACGGAGATATTACCGTTGAAAGTGAATACGGCGTGGGATCGACATTCCACATAAGCTTCCATCAGGAGATATCGGATGACCGGCAACTGGGTCCGAAAAAGGCAATGGAGCTGGAACAGTTCATATACTCTGATGAAGATGTTAAAACCGCAGAAGATGAGAAAAAGGCAGGATATGCAGGCAAAAACGTACTGATCGTTGATGACAACCTTGTTAACCTTAAGGTTTCAAAGGCACTTATGGAACCTTACGGCATGAACATAGATATGGCTGAAAGCGGCATGAAGGCTATAGAGATGGTGAAAAACGGTAATTACGATCTGATATTTATGGACCATATGATGCCGGAGCTTGACGGTGTCGATACTACCAAGCTTATAAGGTGTCTTGAAGATGAAAATGCCAAGAATGTTCCGATAGTTGCACTGACTGCGGATGTTGTTGCGGGAACAAAAGAGATGCTGCTTGAAGAAGGAATGCAGGACTTTCTCCCCAAGCCCATAAAGGAAAATGACCTTAAGGCGATACTCAGAAAATGGCTGTAAAAAAGCACCGACCCCATAGCCTGTGCTATAAAATCAGTGCTTCAGTGCGCGATCAGGGGCTCGAACCCTGGACACCCTGATTAAGAGTCAGGTGCTCTACCAACTGAGCTAATCGCGCTCGTACTAACGACACAATAGGCATTATATTACAGGAATTGGATATTTGCAATACTTTTTTTAAAATTTTTAGAGGGGATTTAAAGCTATGATTTTTGAGACACATGCACATTATGATGACGAGGCCTACGATAAGGACAGAGACAGTTTAATAAGGCTCCTTAAGGAGGAAGGTATAGCCCCGATAATAAATGTAGGGGCTTCTATTACGAGTACGAAAAGCACGGTTAAGCTTGCACATGATCATTCCCATGTTTATGCGGCAGCAGGCGTGCATCCGAGCGAAGTGGAGGAACTTGAGGATAAAGATATAGAGTGGTTAAGAGAACTTGCCGGTGATCCAAAAGTAATAGCCATAGGTGAGATAGGCCTTGATTATCATTATGATGAACCGGACAGGGAAATTCAGAAGATATGGTTTGAAAAGCAGCTCCGCCTTGCAAAAGATATAAAGCTTCCGATAATAGTCCACACCAGGGATGCTGCGGCAGATACATATGAAATACTGAGAAGGGAAGAATACAGGGGCATACAGGGGATCATCCATTGCTTTTCCTATTCGCCGGAGGAAGCGGATAAATATGTAAAACTGGGTTACCATATAGGGATAGGAGGCGTGGTCACTTTTAAGAACGGGCGCAAGCTTCAGGAGATAGCAAAGAACATTCCGCTTGAGAAGATCGTGGTCGAGACCGATTGTCCCTATCTGGCTCCGGAACCTTACAGGGGCAGGAGAAACTCATCGGCCTATCTTACATATATAATAGAAAGAATTGCATCGCTGAGAAACGTTTCATATGAAGAGATAGAGAAGGCCACCTATGAAAATGCAGTGGCTTTGTTCGGGGTAAGAGCTGATGGATAGGATAGCTAACGCATCAAATACGATAGAACTTATAAAGAGGCATGATTTTACCTTTCAGAAAAGATACGGACAGAATTTTCTCATAGATGATCATGTCCTTACCAAAATAATGTACGCGGCCGATATCACG
>JAFZOS010000065.1 GCA_017550535.1 Lachnospiraceae bacterium | reverse complement strand
GAAGAGGAAGCTGCGGAGGAGCCCAAAGAGGAAGCGGTAGAAGAAGCGGCAGCTGAAGATACAGAAGAAGCGGTAGAGGAACCTGCCGAGGACGTAAAAGAAGAGGAAGCCGCAGAAGAGCCCAAAGAGGAACCGGCTGAGGAAGCAGGGGAAGGGGAATCCGTAGATGCGGAGGACGCGGCAGCCGAGGAAGCCGAAGCGATACTGGCAGAGGTTGAGAAGAAGAATGCTCAGGATGAGGCGCAGGCGATCATCGATGATGCAAAGAAGGAAGCCGAGTCCATAATCGATGATGCGAAGGCGCAGGCCGATGATATCATAAACGAGGCCAAACAGAAGGCTGATGAAACGATAAGTGCCGCTGACGAGGTCAAAGCGGAGGCCGATGCTTCATTGGCTGAGGCAGAGGAATTGAAAGCCGAGGCACAGGAGGAAAAGGATAAAGCCGAAGCGGAGGCCGTGACAGAAGAAGCTGCGGCAGATGATACCGAAGTTAAGGCCGGGGATAAGGAAGAAGATGGCGAAGAGGCTGTATCCGCAGATACGGATAGCACATCATATACGGTTGTAAAAGGTGACTGCCTGTGGAACATAGCCAAAGAAAAGCTTGGCGACGGAAGCAGGTGGGTAGAGATATATGAACTGAATTCGGGTATAATTAATAATCCCTCGCTTATTGATATAGGCCAGGTGTTCGTACTTCCTCCGGTTTAAAATATATCCGGAATGTCGGGCACGCGGAAGATGTCAGAAATTCATGCGTTTCTGGATCTCATTTGATACTTTGCGTCCTTTGAATATGATTATTCCGATCAGCGAAACGAAGCTGATCATAAGACATATCGTCCATACAAGGCCTGCGTCGATCCGTTTGATACGGAGTACGATGTAGACCGTCATAACCAGCAATATGTTTCCGAGAAGGTATACGAGTGCGTTTTCGGTCGTATCCGTCATGGAAAACACAAGGTTGGTCAGAAGTGCCGCGCTCAGAAGTATCGGTATTATAAGGAAAGCGGCGATATCCATGAAGTTAAAATACCATCCGGTAAGAAGAAGGAGCAGGCATATATGCAGCGTGCTCATGCTTATTGTGCGCGATATTACAAACAGACGTTTGATATTTGCGCTTAAGTCAAGCTCAAACACTATAAGCCATAATGCGATTATAAGGCTGTAATGCCTGCCGTTATTAAGCTCGAGAAGGTAATCGAGCGAGATCCCGACCGCTATCGCGGCAAGGACAAGGAACAACTGCAGCTTATAGATAAAGGCCTGAGCCCTTAATTTCCTGGGTGAAGGCCAGTTATTGGCGCTCGGTTCGCCTGTCAGCGAATTCTGGCACAGCGGACAGGTATCAATGCTTCCGCCTATTTCGATGTTGCAGTTAAGACACTTCCTCATGATATTACCGGATCACCTCCGTTGCATACATGTACATATCGTCCTCCGGGACTTTAAGGGAGCTTAACAGCCTCCTTATCACTCCGGTACCCGAATATGCCGATGCAATGCCCAGCACCAGATCGTTCCCGTAACTGGTTGCCGTGATAAACATACTGTCGGTACTGCAGAAATCCGTGAAACCCTTTATATACGGCCTCATCTCATCGGGAACGTCGATGGGCCCGAGGTTTGAAAGTACTGCGGAAACCGTTTTTTCCTCCCTGCCTGAAAACATCCTGACGATGGGCTGCTTTATAAACAGCGGCACCATCCTAGTAAGGAACAGCTGCTCGATGCTCTGGTAGCGGTTCATCTGTTTTTTGATGAGCTCGGGTGCGAGGCTTGACTTTAGTTTGCTGTCAAACTCGGCGGCAAGACTTTCTATGGTTTCGCTGCCATCAAAAATGTGTGAAACATCCACATTGTTGAAGAAATTGCGCAGCGTGTCGGAAGGATAGTACTTGCGCAGGTTTACCGGCATCGATATGGTCACGGGGCGCCTTAACTGCCGAAGCGGCATATCGGCCTGTATGGCCAGCATGAGCCGGGCCCCGAGGTAGCTTGTAAGGCTGACGTTTAGTTCCTTTGCAGCCTTAAGAAGCCTTCCGGCTTCAAGGTGGACCTCAAAGTACTGAAGCTGGTTATAGGGAAGCCTCCGGCTTAATATCCTGTAAGCGCGCTTCTTCTTATTAAGAATGGTCTTTGGTATGGGTCCGTTGCTGTCATCATAAAAATGATCGTAGCTGTTCTGTGAGCGGTCATCCGAAGAGGCTGAATCCGGCAGGGATACCTCATCAAACTTCCCCGGGTACATAAGCTTTAAGTAATTAAGGACGAGGAGCTTAAGAAGGATGAATGCGCCGGTCCCGTCGCTTATCGCGTGGAACATGTCGATGTTTAT
The DNA here is from genome assembly GCA_017550535.1 of Lachnospiraceae bacterium. Classification (GTDB taxonomy): domain Bacteria; phylum Bacillota; class Clostridia; order Lachnospirales; family Lachnospiraceae; genus UBA2868. The sequence goes on along the minus strand of JAFZOS010000065.1, from coordinate 273,823 downwards.
CCTGTCATTATAATAGGTAACAAGATAATGGAGCACTCCCTTGTAATTCCCCCCGTAAAGTGCAGGGCACGGTCCGAGCGTTTCGGGCATGGCGACGGGGGCGGCATCGGTCTGTTCAAGATAATGCCAGAAAAAGCCGCGTCTTATCCTCACCTGAAGCTGGGGACGGTGCTTAACCGTAAGTTCAAGTGCCTTCTGCAACACTTCTGCGTCCACGGGTTCGCTTAATATACAGCTCACCCTGATGGAACGCGGGTTCCTTTTGTTGTGCGAGGCAAGGAAAACCTTTGCCACGTTATCAAGCCTGTACCAATTTTCGCTCATAGATACACAATACCATATTTATGGTCAGAATCAAGAAAAAGGATGAAAAAAACACAATATTTTGTATTGATAAACTTTTCGTTAGGGATTAGAATGGAAGGGACGGAGCCTAAGGCTCGTTATTACAGGATGAAGTATTAAAGGGAGGTATTTATGGAACAGAAAGGAATGGAGCCCATCAGGGATGCCAAATCCCTTGGTAAGGGCAGGATGCTGATCCTCGGACTTCAGCATATGTTTGCGATGTTCGGGGCCACCGTACTCGTACCGATACTTGTGGGAGGTTATTTTAAGGATGCCACGGGTGAACCCGTAACAAGGGGACTTACCGTAGCCGTCACATTGTTCTGCGCCGGCTTCGGAACGATCATCTTTCATATCTGCTCGAAGTTCAAGGTACCGGCATTTTTGGGATCGTCCTTTGCATTTCTGGGCGGTTTTTATACGGTAGCGAACCTTAACATGGGCAAGTTCGCATCCATGGGCGCCAATGATAAGGCTGCTTATGCCTGCGGCGGCGTGGTGATCGCGGGCTGTCTGTATTTTGTACTTGCGATCATAATAAAGCTCGTCGGGATTCATAAGGTCATGAGGTTTCTTCCTCCCATCGTTACAGGCCCCATCATAATCTGCATCGGATTATCGCTCGCGGGTTCTGCCATATCAAATGCATCAGCCAACTGGCTGCTCGCATTTATCGCCCTTGCCGTGATCATAGTATTCAATATATGGGGCAAGGGAATGTTTAAGATAATCCCCATCCTTATGGGAGTTGCCATTTCATATTTTGTAGCTGTTGTATTTAATGCTTTCGGCATGACAAATCCGGACGGCAGCGCACTCATTGATTTTTCGGCTGTGGCGGATGCTTCGTTTGTCGGCATCCCCATGTTCCAGATATGCAAGTTCGATATTACCGCTATCCTCGTGATGGCGCCTATAGCGATCGCTTCGATGATGGAGCACATAGGCGATATGTCGGCGATATCGGCAACGGTAGGTGAGAACTTCATCGAATCGCCCGGTCTTCACAGGACTTTGACGGGTGACGGACTTGCAACAGCTTTTGCCGGTCTCCTCGGAGGTCCCGCAAATACCACATACGGTGAGAATACCGGTGTTCTCGAGCTTTCCAGGGTATATGATCCCGTAGTCATAAGGATAGCTGCGGTGATGGCGATCATCCTGTCATTTGTGCCCAAGTTCTCGGCTATCATATCCACGATGCCTACCGCTATAATCGGCGGAATATCCTTTATGCTTTACGGTATGATATCAGCGATCGGCGTAAGGAACATCGTTGAGAACAGGGTTGACCTAACAAAGTCAAGGAACCTGATAATCGCGGGTGTCATCTTTGTCTGCGGTCTCGGTTTCTCGGACGGCCTTACCTTTAACATGGGAACCACTTCGGTTACGCTTACCGCACTGGCGATCGCAGCTATAGCGGGAATAATCCTTAATGCGGTGCTTCCCGGCAATGATTACAAGTTCGGCGAGAACCCCAAGGGTGATCACAGCCACGGAGTATTTATAACAAGTTCCGACGGCAAGGCTGATGACAGCGATAAAAAAGACAATAAGTAATACCGTTTTTCAGGAGGGTTATATGAGTTACGAGAATGAAAAAAATATCACGATCTCCACACATCCGCTTATCCAGCATAAGATATCGATGTTAAGGGATAAGAATACGGGTACCAATGAGTTCCGCAAGCTTGTTGAGGAGATCGCGATGCTTGAAGGTTTCGAAGCCTTAAGCGATCTTCCGATGGAGGATGTTGAGGTGGAAACCCCTATAGAGAAGTGCAAAACTCCGATGATAGCAGGCCGGAAGCTGGCGCTGGTACCTATCCTGCGTGCCGGACTCGGAATGGTAAGCGGAGTTTTGGCTCTTGTTCCGACGGCCAAGGTCGGACATATCGGAATGTACAGGGACGAGGAGACTCACGAACCGCAGGAGTATTACTGCAAGCTTCCGAGCCCCATCGAGCAGCGCACGATAGTTGTAATGGACCCCATGCTCGCAACGGGCGGTTCTGCAGTGGATGCGATAGATCAGATCAAGGCCCATGGCGGTGTGAACATTAAGTTTATGTGCATCATCGCAGCGCCCGAAGGCGTTGACAAGCTCCATAAGGCTCATCCGGATGTTCAGATATATATCGGGCATCTTGACAGGGAGCTTAACAGTGATGCTTATATCTGTCCCGGACTCGGAGATGCCGGTGACAGGATATTCGGTACAAAATAGTGTGTTTTCGGAAATGACAGGGGTGGTTGAAAAACATTGACGAATCATGTCAAAAAATATTACAATTATTCAGTAAACATATCTGAAAGGAGCTAATTGGAAATGCCACAGTACTTTCAGCCCGAGATCGAAACTGCATCGAGGGATGAGATCATAAGGATCCAGAACGAAAAAATTGTTAAACAGGTCAGGCACGTATATGATAATGTTGCTTATTACCGTGATCTGATGGATAAAAAGGGCGTTAAGCCCGAGGATATAAAGGGTATTGAGGATATACACAAGCTCCCGTTCCTTAAGAAGGATGATCTTCGTGAATGTTACCCCTACGGTCTCCTGGCAACAGACCTTAAGGACTGTGTCAGGATACATTCAACTTCCGGTACCACCGGGAAGAGGGTTGTTGCGTTTTATACACATCATGATATCGATCTTTGGGAGGAGTGCTGCGCAAGGGCCATTGTTGCAGCCGGAGGCTCAAATGAGGATGTGGTGCAGGTCTGCTACGGATACGGTCTTTTCACCGGAGGCTCCGGACTTGACGGCGGATCCCATAAGCTGGGCTGCCTGACTCTTCCCATGTCTTCTGGAAACACCGATCGGCAGATACAGTTCATGATGGATCTTAATGCGACCATATTATGCTGCACTCCGAGCTATGCGGCTTTTATAGCGGAATCGTTAAAGGAGCGCGGATACAAGCCTGAGGACAATAAGCTTAAGGCAGGTATCTTCGGTGCGGAGCCCTGGACCGAGGAGATGAGGCAGCAGATTGAAGAAGGCCTGGGCATTAAGGCATATGATATTTACGGACTTACGGAGACAAGCGGTCCCGGCGTTGCTTTCGAATGCAGCGAGCAGACCGGTATGCATATAAACGAGGATCATTTCTATGCCGAGATAATCGATCCCGATACGGGAGAAGTGCTTCCCGAGGGCGAGAAAGGCGAGCTCGTGTTCACGGCGCTTGACAAGGAAGCCTTCCCGCTTCTTCGTTACAGGACCAGGGATATATGCGTGCTCACGAGGGGTAAGTGCTCATGCGGCCGTACCCATGTTAAGATGTGCAAGCCTATGGGCAGGAGCGATGACATGCTCATCATCCGCGGCGTCAATGTATTCCCGAGCCAGATCGAGACGGTTCTCTTAAATGAAGGTTATTCACCGAATTACATGATCTATGTTGACCGTAAGAACAATACGGATACACTGGATATCGATGTTGAGCTGTCACCCGAAAGGTTCTCCGATAACATCGCGGATATGCAGGAAATGGAGAAGAAGCTGGCAGCTGCGATGCGTACCATGCTCGGTATCGGACCCAAGATACATCTTGTACCTCCGAAGACGATACAGCGCAGCGAGGGCAAGGCGGTACGTGTGGTGGATAACAGGAAGCTTCACTGATTTAAAAGGGAGGAAAGGGTATGGCTGTTAGGCAGTTATCTATCTTTATCGAAAATAAACACGGCAGGTTGTCCGAGGCGATCAAGGGTATATCGGAATCGGATGTCAACATAAGGGCATTAAGCATCGGCGATTCAAGCGATTACGGAATAGTAAGGATGATAGTGTCCGACCTTGAGAGGGCAAGGGATCTGCTTGGTGAAAACATATTAAGTAAGGTGACGAGCGTTGTTGCGGTTAAGATGGATGATAAGGGCGGTGCCCTGTATAAGATATTAAGGGCGCTTGAGGAGGCCGAGATCAACGTAAAATACACATACGCTTTTACGTCAAACAAGCAGTTCGGTGCTTATGTCGTGCTTCGGGTGGATGACGTTGAAGCGACAGAGAAGCTGCTTTCGGAAAAAGGCTTCGAGCTTGCCACGGATGACGAGATAAGGGCATAGGAATAAGGGGTTATTGATTCTTAAAGAGGGGAAACAATATGGGAATACTTAAGATCTTCAAAAAAGGGAAAAAGGATATAAACGAGGACGCTTTTGACGAAAGCCGGTTCGGTGAGTTTGATGACGGCATAGTGGGCGAGGTTGAACACGGAGGCCCTTCATCCGATGATGACAGGGATGATGATGCCGTTCCGGATAAATGCTCTTTTGTTATGGGAGTGCTTGATGTCAAGCCGGTGCCTGACACGACCAATCTGGCTGTATCGGGAAATATCAAGGGAAGCGTCATTTCGGGCAGCATAGTAGCTGCGATAAATTTCGGTGATGATGACAAGCAGGCAGTGATGACCACCGTAACCGGCATTCAGGTGGATGATCAGATGTCCGAAAGCGCAACGGACTGTAATGCGACCCTTATTCTGGAGGATGCCAGGGAGCTTGACATCGTTACGGGTACCGTTCTTTATACAAGGGACATGGGTGAGGATACCATCCATGATGCTTATGTCGGTGCACTCGGGGATGCTTATGTAAAGGAGCGTTCGTTAAAGCTGACGGTTGAGGAGATGCAGGGCTTAAGCCTTACCGACTGCGCGGAGATATGGCGCCTTAACGCATGGTATATGGGACATGCGGGCAAGGATGAGGATGAGGAGTTAAAGGAAGACCGCCGCAAGCGGCTTGACAAGCTGATAGCCGCAATGTGTGACAAGATAATGAAGGCAGACGAGATATATTACGTTCATGATAAGAAGACGGGTGAAGCGCATCTGTTCTCCCAGACGATAGATAAGGGCGACGGCTCGTATGTATGCACACCGCCCAACATTCTTATAGTAACCAAGGCTTATCGCCGTCATTACAGGAAGGTTTACGGAAGCGACAAGCTTGAGCTTGCAGTTGTAAGGAACGGCGACGACAAGAAGGGCATAGGCAATTTCCTTGCAGGAAATTTCTATATAAACGGTGCCTGCGGGGCGGCTATCAATGTGGTACAGACATCTATCGCTGCGGGAATGCTTGTCAAGAAGCCGGATCATAAGGGAATACCGGTTGCAAATATCCCGGTCACCAATCCCGATCTTGTAAGGTGGATGCTCCTTATAGGACAGATGGATGCGCCGAAGGATGATAAGGATGATTCTGCCCTTATTTTCAAGCTCTACTACAGGTTTATGGGTATCGAGATGGCAAAGGCCAAGCTCATAATACCCATGAAGCATGAAGGTGAGGCGCCCGAGGCTGATGAAAACGGCAAGGCAGTGCTTGAAAAGGATTTCGCGTTCGGTATAGCGACCATGAAGGGAAAGGGCAGCAGGGATGCCGTTATCATGTATACGGACTGGCGGAGGTTAAGGTCCGAGTACGGCAAGGAATGGGACGGCATGATCCACACGGTCGGAGGACTTATAGGCAAGTTTGACTGTGCGATAAACCCGACCAGGTTCCCGGCAGCAGGCGTATATATAACGGATAAGATGTATGATGATATGGTTGCCATGGCTGGGAAGGACAAAGCCTGATACAGGAGTCCGCTTTAAGGTGCTTGATAAATAATTTATTCAAATTATATATTAGGAGGAAGATATCATGAAAAAGAGGATTATGGCAGTACTTATGTGTATGGCGATGGTTTTGACCATGGCAGGCTGCGGAGGCGGCGGCCAGGCTTCTTCAGGCAAGGGTCTTAAGATCGCTATCGTCAGTTCACCTTCGGGCGTTGATGACGGCTCTTTCAACCAGGAGAACTATAACGGCATATTGAGCTTTATTGAGGCACATCCGGATTCAACCGTAACTCCGGTCCAGGAGACAACGGGTGACACGGCTGCCTGCATAAAGGCAGTAAGCGATATAGTTGCCGACTATGATGCGATCGTATGCGACGGTTTCCAGTTTGCCGGTATCGCGGATATAGCAAAGGATAATCCGGATAAGAAGTTCATCCTTGTTGATACTTATCCTTCGGATGCCGACGGAAACGAGATCGAGCTCGATAACGTATATGCTATGCAGTTCAAGGAACAGGAAAGCGGCTTCCTTGCAGGAATGGCAGCAGCGTTCACGACTAGCACGGGCAAGGTTGCTGTTGTTAACGGTATCGCATATCCTTCAAATGTTAACTATCAGTACGGTTTCATGTCAGGTGTTAATTACTGCAACAAGCATTACGGCACGACAGCCGATATAGTTGAACTTGCTTCATATGCAGGCACGGATGTTACAGGAGCAAACGTTGGCGGTAACTACGTTGGATCGTTTGCCGATCCTGCAAACGGCAAGGTTATAGGCGATGCACTTATAAAGGAAGGCTGTGATGTTATCTTCGTTGCTGCAGGAAGTTCAGGAAACGGCGTGTTCACGGCAGTTAAGGAAAGCAGCGAGAAGGATTACGTTATAGGATGTGATGTCGACCAGTATGATGACGGTGCAAACGGAAGCGAGAATGTCATCCTTACTTCGGGACTTAAGGTTATGGGCATCAATGACAAGAGGGTACTTGAGACCATTCTCGACGGAACCTTCAAGGGCGGCAACAATCTGCTCGGCGCGGATACCGATTCTACAGGATATGTCAGTGCTTCGGGCAGGTGCCAGTTAAGCTCGGATGCCATCAGCAAGATCGACAAGGCATATCAGCTCATAAAGGAAGGCAAGATAGTTCCGGCAGCAAACTTTAACGGACTTACACCCGATAACTTTACGGGTATTGATGTTGAATGATCAAATGTTTATTAAAGGCGGCAGGCGTAATGGCTGCCGCCTTTTATAGTCGCAGTTAAGTCTTTTATTATTGGGGGATATGATATGGCGGAGGCCGAATATATTGTCGAAATGAAGCATATCACCAAACGCTTCCCCGGGATCGTTGCCAACGACGATGTCTCGCTGAGTATCAAAAAAGGCGAGATATTTGCGCTTTTGGGTGAGAACGGAGCGGGAAAATCGACGATAATGAGCGTTTTGTTCGGTATGTATGAACCTGACGAGGGTGAGATATTCATACGCGGGCAGAAGGTTAACATAACATCACCGAGGCATGCCACGAAGCTGGGTATAGGAATGGTACATCAGCATTTTAAGCTGGTTTCGAATTATACCGTGGCTGAAAACATAATACTGGGCATGGAACCGCAGGATAAGTTATGCGGCTTTATCCCGAGGGTGGATATTAAAAAGGCCAACCGGGATATAGCGGAATTGTCCGAAAAGTACAAGTTAAGGGTGGATCCGACATCTGTCATCAGCAACCTGAATGTCTCCACGCAGCAGCGTGTTGAGATACTTAAGATGCTGTACAGGGATGCCGAGATACTGATATTTGACGAACCCACCGCAGTTCTGACACCTCAGGAGATCGAGTTCCTGCTTGCGATAATAAGCGGATTGCGTGATGCAGGCAAGACAGTGATAATCATCACTCACAAGCTTGAGGAAATAAAGGCCATTGCTGACCGGTGCGCGATCCTTAACAGGGGACGACTGATTGACGTAAAGGATGTAAGCAGTACCTCCACAGCGGAAATGGCACGCCTCATGGTAGGGCGCGAGGTGTCGTTTACGGTGGATAAGGCCGAGGCTCATCCGGGAGATACCGTACTTAAGGTTGATAAACTCACGGTTTGCAACGCAGACGGATACGAAGCCGTCAAGGATGTATCCTTTGAGATACGTTCGGGCGAGATATTCGCGCTTGCCGGAGTATCCGGGAACGGCCAGAATGAACTCGCTGACGCCATCGCCGGACTTGATAAGGCAAAGGGCGGCCATATTTACCTAAACAATGTGGATATAACGGATATGTCCATTCGCGAGCGTAAAGAGGAAGGACTTGCCTATATTCCCGAGGACCGGCAGAACGTGGGGCTGGTACTCGGTTTCGCGCTTAAGGACAACCTGGCACTCAAGAGCTATTACGGTGCTCCTTTTTCGGAAAAAGGCGTAATGGATGACGAAGCTTTCAGGAAAAACGGAGAGCGGCTCATAAGTGAATACGATATCAGGAGCAGCAAGGGCAATGATACGATAGTAAGCTCCATGTCCGGAGGTAACCAGCAGAAGGCGATCGTTGCGCGAGAAATAGATATGAAAGGTAAGCTCATAATCTTTATGCAGCCTACAAGGGGCCTGGATGTGGGCGCCATTTCAAATATCCACAAACAGATAGTTGCCGAAAGGGACAGGGGAGCGGCAGTACTGCTCATTTCCCTTGAACTTGATGAGGTAATGGGCCTTGCAGATACCATTGGTGTAATATATGACGGGCATATAAACAGGATAGCACCGGCCGGTGAACTTACGGTTGATGATGTCGGCCTGTTCATGCTCGGAGTGGGAAAGGGGGATAAAGCTGATGAAAAAGCTGATGCTTAAGCTTCTCGGCGGTGAAAAACGCCAGATGCTCCGTATATCCCTGTTTGCGATAGTGATAAGCCTTATCGTAGGTTCCGTGATCCTGATTCTTATAGGAAAGAATCCGTTTTCGGCTTACGGAAACCTTCTACAGGGCGCAGGATTGATGCCCAAGCGCTCATATGCGGGCAGGCAGAGCATGTTCACTGATTTTATGGGTTTCCTTGATGCGCTTACTCCCATGATATTTGCGTCCTTAGCCGTAGCGGTTGCCTTAAAGGGCGGGCTTTTTAATATCGGTGTTTCGGGAATGATGCTGGCATCGGGCTTCCTTGCAAGCGTATTTGTAGGGATGTCGGGCCTTGCCGCTCCGATAGCAAAGCCTTTGGTGATCCTTATAGGCCTTGCGGCCGGCAGCTTTGTCGGAGGGCTTATCGGATGGCTTAAATACCGCTTTAACATTAATGAAGTCGTATCGTCGATAATGTTGAATTATACGCTTATGTATATTTTCACATTCTTCATCAATACATTTTATGTAAACCCAATCTCCCGTCAGAGCGAACCTGTATCCGATGCATCCAGGCTTACGCTGGTGGATGTAAATGCATTTGGGCTTAAGTTCAATATACCGCTTGCATTTCCTCTGGCGGTGCTGACTGCCGTTTTTATAAAGTTTGTCATGGACAGGACCACTACAGGCTTTGAGATAAAGGCGGTCGGTTTGAGCAGGAGAGCAGCCGAATATGCAGGCATCAGCATACGTGGCAATATAATTAAGACCATGATAATATCCGGAGCTCTGTCGGGTATGGCGGGTGTTACCTATTTCTGCGGCTATTTCGGATCTATACAGCCGGGCGTTGTACCCGGTATGGGATTTAACGCCATAGCCGTCGCACTTCTTGGAAACAGCGATCCTGTAGGCTGTATCCTTGCATCATTCCTTATAACGGTAATATCAAAAGGCTCCATATATTTAAGCAGCCAGCAGGGAGTTGAAATAGAGATCGCGGATCTCATCACTGCGGTAATACTGATATTTGCGGCCTGCAGTGAGTTCATAAGAAGGTATGTTGCCAGGGCGGCTGCCGAGAAAACTCAGGCAAAGGGGGTATAGGGCATGATAAATACAATGATAATCGACGGACTGGCATTTGCCCTTCCCATGTTCATAATGGCGATCGGCGGCATATTCAGCGAGAAGAGCGGGATCACCAACCTGGCTATTGAAGGACTGCAGGGTTTCGGAGCATTCTTCGGGGCGCTTGCGGCGGTACTTATCATGCAGGCATCGGGTGTTGATTCACGCATACCTTATTATGTATCGTTTCTTGCAGCGATCCTCGGAGGAATGCTGTATGCCATGGTACACGTGTGGCTTTGTATTAAATTCAAGGCCAATCAGGTAATAAGCGGTGTTGTTGTCAATATCCTTGCGATGGCACTCACGAGTTTTCTTACCAAACGCGTAAATGAGAGCGTTTTCTCACAGAAATCAAATAAATTTGTCCTTGAAACCAGTATGAAGTTCACGGTACCGGGATTATCGAAGATACCGGTCCTTGGAGCTGTGTTTACCAATGTCTATCCGTTTGAAGTCATGATCGTCGTGATAGCTTTGGTCACATGGTATGTAATGTATAGGACACCTTACGGAATGCATCTTCGTGCCTGCGGCGATAATCCCCATGCGGCGGATGCTGCCGGAATAGATGTGGACCGCGTGCGGACTATAGCGGTGATCCTTTCGGGCGGCCTGTCAGCAGTGGGCGGCATGAGCTATGCATATTCAATATCGGCCAATTTCTCCCCGGATATATATCTCGGCTTCGGCTATCTTGCGATAGCGGCCCTTATCTTCGGTAACTGGTCGATACTGCCGACACTTGGGGCCTGCTTACTGTTTGGATTTGCAAGGAGTGCGGGACAGGCCATTATCCAGAAACTGGGAATGCCTTCTACATACAATGACATAGTACGTATACTGCCTTATGTATTAACTCTGTTCCTTCTTATATTCTTCAGTAAGAACAACAGGGCTCCAAGGGCACTTGGCGAGATATATGATAAGGGAAAGAGATAGGGCGTGTTGGTGATTCTAAAGGGAGAAGCATATGGATAACGGCGAATTTATCACATCGGTAGTCGAAAACTTTATTGGCGGCATATGCGTGCTTGATATAGACAGCACTACACGCGCGATAAAGCCCGAGTTCCTTAACGAAGGTTTTTACCGTATGATCGGCGGCGGGCGTGCAATAGTGGATAAGATGTTTTCGGATATACGCCGGTCCATAATACCTGACGACCTCCCCGGGTTCGATCAGGGTATAAGCGATATACTTGCCGATGACGGTGCCGTTGAATTCGAATTCCGTATCGCCAATTATGACGGAAGCCTTATGTGGTTAAGGCTCCACGGCAATCTGTACTCCAGGGAAGGCGCAAAGAATGTGGTTTGTGCCGTTATTCTCGACTGTACCGAGCAGAAGATGATACAGGAGGAACTTAAGCGCCAGTCCGATTATATGCATCTTTTGATGGATACGGATATCACGTTTGATTTTAACTGCAGGACCGATGTGTGTGTTTATCGAATTGCCGAAACGGATGCACTGGCTCATGATTCTGTGGTAAACGGCTATCTTGAGCACATCCCGGCCACCGGTATCCATGAGGAGGATGCGGGCGCGTTTGAGGATATGATAAGGAGTGCAATGTCGCACGCTCACAGGGATTCCCTGGTATTTCGTTCGGTTGGGGTTATAAATCCGACGGATGAATACCGCTGGTATCAGGCGAACATAGTCAGCATCCTCGGTAAGGAAGGATATGTATCCCATGTCATCGGGCATATAGTCGACATACATGAGCAGAAGCTTAAGGAGATAGAGTTAAGGCTCCGGGCCGATTTTGACGGGCTTACCGGGCTTATGAACAAAAAGGCGACCGAGACACTTATCGAGAGCATACTTCATAAGAACAGGAATTCGAAGATACCGGGTGCCCTTATGATCCTGGATACCGATGATTTTAAGCACATAAATGACACCTACGGCCATAACACCGGTGACCGCGTATTATCAAAGATAGGAGATATCATCCGCAGCAACTTCAAGGGAATGGATGTGACCGGGCGTATAGGCGGTGACGAGTTCATGGTATTCATGAACAATATTGAGGAAAGGGATGCCTGCAAACTTGCCGAGAAGGTAGGGGATCAGGTGAAGAATGCTTTTAACGGGGAGGATTTCGGCGACGAGATATCCATGTCCGTAGGTATCGCCGTATCACCGATACACGGTGCCGATTTCGAAACCCTGTATAAAAATGCGGATAAGGCACTGTATCATGTAAAGGAAAACGGTAAGGCAGGGTACAGGATGTACGACCCGAAGGAGGATGACCGCTGATGACAGGGCTGCCTGAAGAAAGATATATGAGGCGTGCCATTGAGCTGGCAGCGAATGGGGAAGGTTATGTAAACCCAAATCCGATGGTCGGTGCCGTGATCGTTAAGGACGGGCGTATCATAGGTGAGGGATATCATGAGCGCTACGGAGCGCTCCACGCCGAACGGAACGCCATCGCATCGCTTAATGAACCGGCAGAGGGGGCGGATATCTACGTTACGCTGGAACCATGCTGTCATCACGGAAAGACGCCGCCATGTACCGAAGCCATAATTGAAAACGGGATAAAACGGGTAATAATAGGTTCCAGGGACCCCAATCCGCTTGTTGCGGGGAAGGGCGTTAAGCAGCTTGAGGATGCCGGAATAGAGGTTATACAGGACTTCTTAAGGGATGAGTGTGATGAGCTTAATCCCGTGTTTTTTAAGTATATAACAACACATAAGCCCTATGTTGTGCTTAAATATGCGATGACCATGGACGGCAAGGTTGCCACAAGGTCCGGTGCTTCCAAATGGATAACGGGAGAAGAGTCACGGGCACATGTTCAGCGGTTAAGGAATAAATACATGGCGATAATGGCCGGGATAGGTACGGTGCTTGCAGATGATCCGATGCTTAATGTAAGGATTGAAGGACTTAATAGCCCGGTGCGGGTTATATGCGATTCTAAGCTTAAGATACCCACAGGATCCAATATTGTAAAGACGGCGGGGGATATAAGGACGATAGTCGCTCATTCTGTAAGGGATGATGCCCTGGAACGGGAGCTTGAAAACAAGGGCATTGAGCTTAAGTATCTGCCCGGAAGTGACGGCAGGGTGGATGTGAGCGCACTTACCACATGGCTTGGAGAAGAAGGGATCGACAGTGTTCTTGTTGAAGGCGGCGGAACCTTAAATTACAGCCTTTTGCGTGAAGGGCTTGCAGACAGGGTGGAGGTTTTTATAGCGCCTAAGATATTCGGAGGCGCTGATGCCAAAACACCTGTTGAGGGCATCGGGATCAGCGAGGTTTCGGAAGCTGCGATGTTTGAGCTAAAGGATGTATCATATTATGGGGATGATATCTGCCTTAGTTATGTAAACCGGAGGGAAAGCATTTGTTTACCGGAATAATAGAAGAACTGGGTACAATTAAGGAAATACCGTCAGCAGGTGGAAGCGGAGTCATAAGTATAGCCGCTTCAAAGGTGCTTGAGGGAACAAAGATAGGAGACAGTATCGCGGTAAACGGGATCTGCCTTACCGTAACCGGGCTTTCACCGGACGGTTTCACGGCGGATGTAATGCCGGAGACTGTACGAAGGACATCGCTTTCAATCCTTAAACGCGGTAGTTATGTAAACCTTGAACGTGCGATGGCGGCAGACGGACGATTTGGCGGGCACATCGTATCGGGACATATAGACGGAACGGGCACAATAAAGGAATTAAAAAAGGAAAAAAATGCCACATGGGTGACCGTATCGGCTCCCGGGCACATACTCAGGCTTATAGTAGAGAAGGGCTCGATAGCAATAGACGGAATAAGCTTAACGGTTGCGGGTGTTGACGATACATCTTTTAAGGTTTCAGTTATTCCCCATACATCAGCCGAAACAACGCTTACTTTAAAGAAAGCAGGTGATCCTGTGAATCTTGAGACGGACATAGTGGGGAAATACGTTGAAAAACTGCTCGGTACCGCATATATAAAACAGGATGACAAGCCGGCTTCGGGCGGATTGACGATGGAAATGCTTGAGGGACTTTTATAGATATGTTAATATACTCGATGTGATGGAAAACGAAGCTAAAGGATTTGAGTACAATACCATAGAGGAAGCGCTTGAGGAGTTAAGGGAAGGACGCATGATCCTTGTCACCGACGATCCCGACAGGGAAAATGAGGGTGATCTTATCTGTGCGGGCGAATTTGCGACTCAGGAGAATATCAACTTCATGGCCACCTATGGCAAGGGACTGATATGCACGCCTATGAGCATTGAAGTGGCAAGGCGGCTTGGATTTCCTCAGATGGTTTCCGAAAACACGGACAATCACAGTACGGCTTTTACGATTTCCATCGACCATGTGAGCACAACGACCGGGATTTCCGCGGTTGAGAGGTCATTCACCATCAGGAAATGCTGTGATCCGGGTTCGGGACCGGGTGATTTCAGGCATCCGGGACATGTATTTCCTCTTACGGCAAGGCACGGCGGAGTACTTGTAAGGAACGGACATACGGAGGCCACCGTTGATCTTATGAGGCTTGCGGGGCTTCAGGAAGTCGGTGTGTGCTGCGAGGTCATGGCTGAGGACGGCACTATGATGCAGACTCCGCAGCTTAAGGAAATGGCCTTGGAGCATGACCTTAAGTTCATAACCATAAGGGAACTTCAGAATTATCTCCACGTAAATGCGAAGCATGTGGTAAGGGAGGCGGAAGCTGATCTGCCGACCGAATACGGTGATTTTAAGATAGCGGGATACATTAATGATATAACCGGCGAACATCATGTGGCACTTATAAAGGGTGATATCGGAAACGGTGAAGATGTGCTTTGTCGCGTACATTCCGAGTGCCTGACGGGTGATGTGTTCGGATCGAAAAGGTGTGACTGCGGCAAACAGCTTGAACAGGCGATGCGCCAGATCGCAAAAGAGGGCAGGGGAGTACTCCTGTATATGAGGCAGGAAGGACGCGGGATCGGTCTTATTAACAAGCTTAAGGCATATGAACTGCAGGAGCAGGGTTATGATACGGTCGAGGCCAATTTAAAGCTTGGATTTGCTCCGGATCTTCGTGAATACTGGGTGGGAGCCCAGATTCTTGCGGATCTGGGTATAAAGTCACTGCGGCTTCTTACCAATAATCCCGATAAGGTATACAGCCTTGAGGGATTCGGGCTTGAGATAAAGGAAAGGGTACCGATCGAGATAACACCGCAGAAGTATGATGAATTTTATATGAAAACGAAAAAGGAGAAGATGGGACACATCTTTAATGAGATAAAGCTATAGGAGGAATAATATGAGCAATATCAATGTACTTGAGGGAAAAGTGATCGCTAAGGACGGAATGAAGGTGGGCATTGTCGCTTCCCGTTTTAATGAGATCATTGTAAACAAGCTTCTTTCTGGAGCGGTTGACGGACTTGTGCGCCACGGCGTCGAGGAAAAGAACATCACGGCTGCATGGGTACCTGGAGCATTCGAGATCCCGGTTGTTGCGGAAAAGATGGCTTCATCGGGTAAGTATGACGCAGTGATCTGCGTGGGAGCTGTTATAAGGGGTGATACCACACATTACGACTATGTATGCAACGAAGTGTCGAAAGGTATCGCACAGGTAGGACTTAAGGCCGGCATACCGGTATTGTTCGGTGTCATCACAACCGAAAACATCGAGCAGGCAGTGGCACGCGCCGGAAGCAAGGGCGGCAACAAGGGTTATGACTGTGCACTGTCGGCAATTGAGATGGTAAATCTTATGGAACAGATCTGACCGGTATAAACGGGTTTCTTCTTATTATATATAAATATTTTGTTATAATCGTATTCTCAGGCCTCATCGATAAGGGTGAGGCCTTTTATATCGGGAGAAGCGACCAGGGAGTAGTTAGTATAGTAAACAACAAACCCGGGTTTTGCCCCTGCGGGCTTTTTGACTTCTTTTTTCTGAACATAGTCGATCTCAACTTTATCCTGATCCCGCCCCTTTGAGTAGTAGGCAGCAAGGGCCCCCGCTTCTTCAAAAGTGCGGTCGGTAAGTTCACGTCCCTGAGCCTTTACCAGGACATGTGAGCCCGGTATCTGCTTTGCATGGAACCACCAGTCGGATCCGGTGGCCAGTTTAAACGTGATGTTATCATTCTGATAATTGTTTTTCCCAACATATATATGGAAACCGTCCGAACTTACATAGTGAAGGGGCTTGCTCTTTACTTCCTTTATCTTGCCGGATCCCTTTTTGCGGATATAACCCGAGTCCATAAGCTCGCGGCGTATTTCCGAAAGGTCATTTTCATTAAGTGCCGTATCAAGTGAGGCAGATACCGAAGCAAGGTGATCCATTTCGGCTTTGGTTTCTACGATCTGAGTTGTGAGTGCTTCCTCAGTCCGTTTCAGTTTTCCGTATTTATCGAAATACCTTTTGGCATTCTCGGAAGCGGTAAGGGTAGGATCCAGGGGTATGGTCACCGTTTCGCCGGTGTAATAGTTTTCGGCTTCGAAGGACCTGATCCCCGGCTGCAGATCATATCCGTATGTATTTAAAAGTTCACCGTATATCCTGTACCTGTCTTTTTTCTGTGTATCCTTAAGCTGCTTTAACTGAAGATCGTATTTTTTGGAACTTCGCTCGATGAGATTTGATAATATCTTACGCAGGTCTGCCGACTTCTGTTTTATACGCGTATGCGAATTCCTTCTTGCATAATAGCTTTCCAGGATAAAGGACATGGACCCGTTTTCTTCCAAAAAGCATTTTTCAAATCGCGTTAAGGGCAGTGCGCCGAACTCAAAAGGGCCCCCCTTTTCAAGTACCATATTTGGCTTAAAATCGCCGTTTCTTACGATTTTAAAAACGCGTTCAAATCCTTCGCGAAGAGCTTCGATCTCGGCATCCGTAAATACGGAAACAGGCTTTGAAGAGTCAAGATCACACTCAAATAACAGCTCTTCCGCCATGAGCGGAGAAAAGCCTGTGAGCGTTTTGAAAATCGATTCGGCGGCCGGCATCGGTTTTGACTTAAGCAGCTTAACGATCTCATCGGGTGAAGTTGAAAGCGGGTCGGCCTTATCAAGTGTATTTGGGATAAAGTATTCACGCCCCGGAAGGACCTCACGTACCGAACTTACGGCAGATGAGATGTGTTTTATGCTGTCGATCACGATATTTTCGTCGTTCAGGAAGATAATATTGCTGTGCTTTCCCATAAGCTCAATGACCAGGGTTTTACGGCACATATCGCCCATTTCGTCAAGATGGTCTATATCGAGCATCAGTATACGTTCGAGAGAGGGCTGACGTATTGCAATTATGCGCCCGTTCTGTATATGTTTCCTAAGAAGCATGCAGAATCCCGGTGCGGTCGCAGGTCCCGGCTTATTTGTTTCCGTAAGATATATAAACGGAAGAGATGCGTTGGCGGATATATGAAGACGCTGCTGACCGTTACCGGTTTTGAGCGTCAGAAGAAGCTCATCCGGTTCGGGCTGTGCGATCTTATATATCCTTGAATTCAGTATTTTTTCATTTAATTCATGCGCAAGAGCAGCTATCGTAAATCCATCCAGAGCCATATCAGAATCCCCGTAAAATGCTGTTTTTTTTACATGATAAGACCATACCGTCCCACTGTCAAATTTTCAGATTGTTTACGAAAAATATGATAAATTCAAAAAATTTACTTTACATAATACTTTACAGGGGTTATACTATACGATGTAGCTTGCGTTTCTGCGCAATGTTATGCAAACAAAAATTTAATTATTTCTTATTTTGGAAGGAGAAACGGAAATGAAGAAAATGGAGATTATGAAGAAGTTAGGTAAGGTTATGACAGGTATCGGCGCGATAGCGCTCGCAGGTTTGGTTTTTGTGGTTCCCGTTAAGGCGGATGCAATTTCGGACGGAATGGCCGATTATGCAAAGGGCCTTGCTTATCTTCAGCAGATAAAGGCAAGCACCGAAGCGGCAGCAGCAGCTCAGGATGCGGCAGCAGCAGCAGAGATCGCAAAGGGTCAGGCATATCTTGATCAGATTTATGCTCAGACAGCAGCAGCAGCGGCAGCAAGGGATGCACAGGCGCTTGACGGACTTTTAAAGGGTCAGGCATATCTCCAGTCAATAGATGAAGCAACAGCAAAAGCAGCAGCAGCAAGGGATGCACAGGCACTTGACGGACTTGTAAAGGGCCAGGCATATCTTCAGTCAATTAACGAAGCAACAGCAAAAGCAGCAGCAGCAAGGGATGCACAGGCACTTGACGGACTTTTAAAGGGTCAGGCATACCTTCAGTCAATAAATGAAGCAACAGCAAAGGCAGCAGCAGCAAGGGATGCACAGGCACTTGACGGACTCGTAAAGGGCACTGCATACCTTCAGTCAATAAATGCTTCAACAGCAAAGGCAGCAGCAGCAAGGGATGCTCAGATCGTAAGCTCAGCCGAGAGGGAGCTTGCATATCTTCAGTCTGTAAATCCTTCACTTGTTGCTCCTACAGCTGCAAGTCTTGCAAAGGAATTTGCATGGCTTAACAGCATTAATGAGTCAACAGTTAAGGCATGGACAGCAAGGGATGCTCAGGCAGCAGCCGGCGGTGCAGCTGGACTTGCATACCTTAACAGCATCAATGCCAAGACTGTAGCAGCATGGACAGCAAGGGATGCTCAGGCTGCAGCAGCAGGTGCTGCAGGACTTGCATACCTTAACAATATAAATGCTAAAACGGTGGCAGCATGGACAGCAAGGGATGCCCAGGCCATCGCAAGCGGACAGGCAGGCCTCGCATATCTTAACAATATCAATGCTGCGACGGTAGCAGCATGGAATGCGAGGAACGCACAGGCAGCCGCCGCAGGTGCCGCAGGCCTGGCTTACTTAAACGGCATCAATGCTTCGACGGTAGGCGGGCAGCAGTTCATTAAAGCACAGGCACTGGACGGTGGAATAAAAGGACTTGCTTATCTACACTCGATACATGCAAAGAATGGATTACTAAATTAAACTAAATTGAAAACTTTTTCCGAAATTCTCCAAAATAAGATGAAATATTCAGGGAAGCAGAAATGCTTCCCTGTTTTTGTGTGAAGCACTTGGTGAGGTATTGTCGAACCTAGTGCGCACCACATCTGTGTACTTAGCGAGGTATTATCGAGCTTAGTACAGCAGATGTTTCCGCGGCAGGCACTTAATGAGGTTTTTTACTTGACGCTTAAAAGTCCTTAGAATATAATGTTTTATGGTGCGTGAATATCCGTTTTAAAACGTATCTTAAAAGTATCGTTTCGGTTTGTTTTCGAGGAGAAACACATTGATAAAAAGCATGACAGGCTTCGGACGCGCGGAATACAGCGACGAGAAGCGTAAGATCACAGTTGAGATCAAGTCGGTCAATCACAGATATCTGGATGTAAATATCAAGATGCCAAAGAAGCTTGGCTTTTTTGAAAGTTCGATAAGGAACCTTCTTAAGGAGTATATGCAGAGGGGAAAGGTCGATCTGTATATAACATATGAGGATTACGCCGAAGAAAATTACAGCCTGAAATACAATAAGGATATTGCAAGGTCATATCTTAAATATCTGAATGAGATGGGAAATGATTTCGGACTTGAAAATGATGTCCGCATTTCCGTACTATCAAGATACCCGGAAGTATTCTCCCTTGAAGAGATGGATGTTGACGAGGAAGAGCTTTGGAAGGATATGGAGAAGGTCATCCGCTCGGCATGTGATGCATTTGTAAAGTCGCGGATGGAGGAAGGCGATAATCTTAAGGCTGATCTTATAGGAAAGTTAAACGGCATGCTTGTTTATGTTGAGGATATTGAAAAGCGTGCCCCTGCGATAATTGAGGAATACCGGCAGAAGATAACCGATAAGGTAAAGGACATGCTCGGTGACGCGGCGATAGACGAGAGCAGGATCCTTACCGAGGTAACACTGTATGCCGACAGGTCCTGTGTGGATGAGGAGCTTGTAAGGCTGCGCAGTCATATAAAGGGAACTGTCGATACATTGAATGCCGGCGGCAGTGTCGGACGAAAGCTTGACTTTATCGCACAGGAAATGAATCGTGAGGCAAATACGATCCTGTCCAAATCGACTGATCTTTCCACGTCGAATGTGGCCATAGATCTTAAAACCGATATTGAGAAGGTTCGTGAACAGATTCAGAATATCGAATAGGAAATGATGTATGGAAAAAGGAATACTATTCATAATTTCCGGTTTTGCCGGTTCGGGCAAGGGGACTATCGTAAAGGAACTGCTTAAAAGATACGATAATTATGCTCTGTCGGTATCGGCCACAACAAGGGCGCCGCGGCCGGGTGAGGAACACGGACGTGATTACTATTTTGTGACGCACGACGAATTTGAAAAGATGATCGATTCCGGCGGACTCCTTGAATACGCCGAATATGTGGGAAATTATTACGGTACCCCATGCAGCTATGTTGATGAGAAGCTTGCCGAAGGTAAGGATGTGATCCTTGAGATCGAACAGCAGGGGGCTCTTCAGATCAAGCGTAAAAGACCGGATGCCCTGCTTATGTTCGTTATGCCGCCTTCGGTTCAGGAAGTTTACAACAGGCTTAAGAAACGCGGTACCGAAACTGAGGAAGTGATATTAAAACGCATGAGGCAGGGTGCCAAGGAGGCCGAAGTCATAGATGAATATGATTTCCTTATAATAAACGACGAGCTTGACAAGTGCGTTGAAGATGTTCATAACACGATAATGTGTTCAAGGATGGCTACGATACGTAATCGCGGCCGGATAGAGGAAGTTAAGATAGGATTTAAGGAATTTTTAAAGGATAAGGATTAGGAGGTTTTACTATGTTACATCCGTCATACAGTGATCTTATGAAGGTGGTAAACAGCGAGGTTGAAGAGGGCGAGCAGCCCGTAGTAAACAGCCGCTATTCGATAGTCATGGCTACAAGCAAACGGGCAAGGCAGCTTATAAATGATGCTCC
Source organism: Lachnospiraceae bacterium (assembly GCA_017550535.1). Taxonomy (GTDB): domain Bacteria; phylum Bacillota; class Clostridia; order Lachnospirales; family Lachnospiraceae; genus UBA2868. The sequence goes on along the minus strand of JAFZOS010000065.1, from coordinate 252,926 downwards.
GACCCCAATTGAAGGTGCAGCTGACAAGAAACCGCTCTCGGTTGCGATCGAGGAGCTGAATTCGGGAGTAGTCAAGATCGTCGGAGAATAAGCCTTATATGAACGTATTGTTTGTTTCGCTTGGCTGTGACAAGAATCTCGTGGATTCCGAGTGCATGCTTGGGATTCTAAGGGAAAAAGGATATGGATTTACGGATGATGCCGCGGATGCGGATGTGATCGTCGTGAATTCCTGTTGCTTTATAGGTGATGCCAAGGAGGAAAGCATCAATACGATCCTGGAAATGGGCGGGTTCCGTACCGATCCGGATCATAAGTGCAGGGCACTTATAGTTACCGGATGCCTGGCCCAGCGCTATGCCGATGAAATACGCAGTGAGATCCCAGAGGTTGATGCGGTGATCGGGACCACTGCCTATGATGCGATAGCCGATGTGCTTGAAAGGGTCCTTTCGGGTGAATATGTAAGGGAACTTAAGAGCATTGACCGCTCGGTAGCACCTGTAAAGGGGAGGATCATAACTACCGGCGGATACTATTCATATCTTAAGATCGCAGAAGGCTGCGATAAACACTGCACATATTGTATCATCCCCGGATTAAGGGGGCACTATCGTTCGGTTCCGCAGGATGAACTTGTTGACGAAGCTCGCATTATGGCTTCAAAGGGCGTGAAGGAGCTGATTCTTGTGGCACAGGAGACCACCCTTTACGGTGTTGACCTGTACGGAAAAAAGCAGCTGCCCGCACTTATCAGGGAATTATGCCGCATTGACGGCCTTGAATGGATAAGGCTTCTTTATTGTTATCCCGAGGAAATAACAGATGAACTGATTACGGTAATAAAGGATGAACCCAAAGTGTGTCATTATCTCGATATGCCGATACAGCATGCTTCGGATGATGTTTTAAGGCGGATGGGCCGGCGCACTGACAGGAAAGCGATAAGGGATATTATCGGGAAACTGAGGCGGGAGATCCCGGATATGGTCATCCGGACAACGCTGATAACCGGTTTTCCCGGCGAAACCGCAGCCGATCACGATGTCCTTAAGGAGTTCGTAAGGGAAACGGGCTTCGAAAGGCTGGGAGTGTTTGAGTATTCACCGGAAGAAGGAACTCCGGCAGCTGAAATGGACGGTCAGGTCGATGATGAACTCAAACGATCCAGGCGTGATGAGATCATGGAACTGCAGCAGGAGATAGCCTACGAAAATGCGGAAAAGATGACCGGCAGGACACTTGATGTTCTGATAGAGGGCCGGCTTGTAGATGAGGATGTTTATGCCGGGCGTACTTACATGGATGCGCCCGATGTTGACGGAATGGTATTTGTAAAGTCGGACAGGGAGCTTTTGAGCGGTGATATTGTAAGGGTTAATATCACGGGAGCCGACGAATATGATCTGATTGGAGAAGTAAGCGATGAACCTGCCTAACAGGCTGACGGTATTAAGGGTTCTTATGATCCCGTTCTTTGTATTTTTCATGATGAAAGACATTCCTGCCGGCTATGGCAAGTGGATCGCGCTTGCGATATTTGTCCTGGCAAGCCTTACGGATATGCTGGACGGAAAGATAGCAAGGAAGTACAACCTTGTGACAAATTTCGGAAAGTTCATGGATCCTCTCGCTGACAAGCTTTTGGTCTGCTCGGCTCTTATATGCCTTGTGGCGGCCGGAAAGCTGGCAGCATGGATGGTCATAGTGATCATAAGCAGGGAATTTATAATAAGCGGCTTCAGGCTTATAGCCTCCGACAACGGAGTGGTTATAGCGGCGAGCTATCTGGGCAAGTTTAAGACGGTTTTCCAGATGGCCATGATCATACTCCTGATCGCCGATATAAAGAACGATATCTATGCGCTGGTCACCGGTATCGTGATCGCGGTGGCTCTGGTGCTGACAATTTTATCGCTTATCGATTATATATATAAGAACAGGAAAGTAATGAGCTCTGAACAGGACAGGAACTGAAGTTTATTGGAACGGAAGGTGTTTAGATGTCTAAGAATAAGGATAAAAAGGAAGAATCAATAAAGCTTACCGTGGAGACAGAACAGCAAACAGCCGATTTGAGCGCGGATGATCCTGATTCTGCCGCTGCGGATGATAACGGATCGTTTGTAAAGTATTTTAAGATATGCGGCATGAGCGAGGATGAGGTAAGGGAACGCTTGAAGGATATTGCGGATTCCGTAAATCCAAAGCTCAGCATAAATACCGTTCCGGGTGAGGTACATATTACTCTTGAGGCAATGCCTGAGGAGGGCAGTTCTGCCAAAAAGGCCGGAAAACCCATGGTAAAGGAGATAAAGAACCGGTTCGGTCTTAATATATATTCAACTGACATGGAAACTACCCTTGAGCAGGCCGTTGTCGAGCTCCTGCGTACAAATTCGCTTTTCCTTTCCACATGCGAATCATGCACGGGCGGAATGGTCGCATCAAGGATCATCGATGTTCCCGGAGCATCCGAGGTGTTCAAGGAAGGCTTCGTGACATATTCAAATAAAGCAAAGAGGTCAAGGCTCGGTGTAAAGAAGAGCACTCTTTTAAAGTACGGTGCCGTAAGTGAACAGACGGCCAAGGAAATGGTAAAGGGCTGTGCTTCTGCCGCTAAGGCAAACGTAACCCTGTCAACAACCGGGATAGCCGGACCGGACGGCGGAAGTGAGGATAAGCCGGTGGGTCTTGTCTATATCGGCTGCAGTGTCTGCGGCAAGACCAAGGTCGTCAAATACAATTTCAAGGGTGACAGGGCCCTTATACGCCGCCAGGCTGCGTCTGCGGCGCTTGCGCTTCTCAGGATGTGCGTTCTTGAGTATTACAGCGAGAAGAATTTCTCGTGATCCGAATCCCATAATTTATGACGTTAAGATCGGCAGATATGATAAAGCCGGTATTTTATAAATATTTTCAAAAACCCGCTTGACAAAACCGAACGGATGTTTTATATTATCATTTGTAACGAACAGATGTTCAAAATATCTGTTCGATTAATAAGATTATATCCTGAGGGGAATCAGCGGGAGTGTAAAGGAGAACAATATGGAAAGAGAAGAAAAGCTTAAAGCATTGGAAGTTGCATTATCGAAGATAGAAAAGGAATATGGCAAGGGTTCCGTAATGAAACTCGGGGATACATCCAACCATATGAATGTTGAAACGATACCCACAGGTTCATTAAGCCTTGATATAGCTCTTGGCCTCGGCGGTATACCCAAGGGAAGGATAATCGAGATATACGGTCCCGAGTCATCGGGTAAGACGACAGTAACCCTTCATATGATAGCCGAAGTACAGAAGCGCGGAGGAATTGCCGGCTTTATCGATGCCGAGCATGCACTTGATCCCGTATATGCGAAAAACATCGGGGTTGATATCGATAACCTCTATATCTCACAGCCGGATAACGGCGAGCAGGCACTTGAGATAACCGAGACGATGGTAAGGTCTGGAGCGGTTGACATAATAGTTGTGGACTCGGTAGCTGCTCTGGTTCCAAAGGCTGAGATCGACGGCGATATGGGTGATTCGCATGTCGGCCTTCAGGCACGACTCATGTCTCAGGCACTTCGTAAGCTGACGGCAGTTATATCGAAGTCGAACTGTACGGTAGTTTTCATCAATCAGCTTCGTGAAAAGGTCGGTATCATGTTCGGAAATCCCGAAACGACGACCGGCGGACGCGCTCTTAAGTTCTATTCATCGGTACGCCTTGACGTTCGCAGGATCGAGGCGCTTAAGCAGGGCGGTGAGGTGATCGGTAACCGTACACGTGTAAAGGTAGTTAAAAACAAGATCGCACCTCCGTTTAAGGAGGCTGAATTCGATATCATGTTCGGCAAGGGAATATCCATGGTAGGTGATATCATCGATCTAGCAGCCAATATTGATGTGATCGTCAAGTCAGGCGCATGGTATTCGTATAACGGGCAGAAGGTAGGCCAGGGCCGCGAAAATACCAAGCTCTATTTCGAGCAGAATCCTGAGCTTCTTAAGGAGATCGAAGACAAGGTGCGCGAGCATTACGGCCTTCCGGGATCCGGCGCGGGTGATCAGCAGCAGGATGAAGCCTGATGGAAACAGGTGAGTCGAGGGACGAAATCATAAAGCGGACAAAGCTTAAGGCAATGAAACTGCTTGAGCAGCGTGATTACACTCAGGCAAGGCTCAGGCTTAAGCTTAAGGACGCAGGCTTTCCCGACGAAGCGGTCAATGATGCGGTTGAATACGTAAGTTCGTATGGCTATGTTGATGATCTAAGGTATGCATGCAATCTTATAAGGAACAGCAGCGGTAAAAGGAGTAGGCGTGAGATCGAACGCAAGCTTAAGGAGAGGGGCGTCTCTTCCGAGATCATAAGGGAGGCCTTTGAAAGCGAGGCGGAAAATATTGATGAAAGCGCCGAGGATGAACTTATAAAAAAGCTGCTGTTAAAGCGCTGTCCGCATCCCGGGGAACTTGATAATAAGCAGCGGACCAAGCTTCTTGGATATATGTACAACAAGGGTTTTCAGCTTGACAGGGTTGAACGGATATTGGAAGAATTGCTTGACATAACATATTAAAGAGTATAAGATTTATATGTTGTAGTTTTTTGAGTTAGAATATGTAATCTATATTCTATATAATAATCGTACAATGAAAACTATATAAGGAGGTGCCCTGTGCAATATGTAATCATTATTGCAGTTGCGGTAATTCTTCTGGGGATCGGATGCTTCTTATCCTACAGGTTGGGATATGAAAAGAAGCGTAAGACCGATGAGGAGAAGATAGGCAATGCCGAGCAGAAGGCCAGAGAGATCATCGATGAGGCCTTAAAAACGGCGGAGGCGAAGAAGCGCGAGGGGCTGCTCGAAGTCAAGGAGGAATCCATCCGTGCCAGGAATGACATTGAGAAGGAAACCAAGGAGAGACGAGCGGAATTACAGCGCATGGAGCGCAGGATGCAGCAGAAGGAAGAAAACCTTGATAAAAAGACTGATGCCATCGAGAAGCGCGAAGCCAGCTATGCCCAGAAGGAAGAAGCACTTGCAAAGCAGAAGGAACAAGTGTCCAAGCTTAATGAGCAGCGCGTACAGGAACTGGAGAGGATCTCCGGATTGACCTCTGAACAAGCAAAAGAGTATCTGTTAAGAACTGTTGAAGATGATGTAAAACATGAAACTGCCATCCTCATTAAGGAATTGGAAAACAAGGCCAGGGAGGAGGCAGACAAGAAGGCAAAGGAATTGGTGGTCAACGCCATACAGCGATGTGCGGCGGATCACGTGGCAGAGACTACGATCTCTGTTGTCCCGCTGCCTAATGATGAAATGAAGGGAAGGATCATCGGACGTGAGGGCAGGAATATAAGGACCCTCGAAACGATGACCGGTGTCGACCTTATAATAGACGACACACCGGAAGCCGTAGTTTTGTCAGGCTTCGATCCTATAAGGCGTGAAGTGGCACGTATTGCCCTTGAAAAGCTGATCGTCGACGGACGTATTCATCCGGCAAGGATCGAGGAAATGGTTGAGAAGGCCCAGAAGGAAGTTGAAACAATGATCCGCGAGGAAGGCGAATCCGCAACGCTTGAAGTAGGCGTACACGGAATCCATCCCGAACTGATCAAGCTGCTGGGAAGGCTCAAATTCAGGACCAGTTACGGTCAGAACGTACTTAAGCATTCCATCGAAGTATCTCTGTTATGTGGACTGCTTGCCTCTGAGATAGGAGTGGATGTCCGCGTCGCAAAAAGGGCGGGTCTGCTTCATGACATAGGTAAGGCAGTTGACCATGAGATGGAAGGATCGCACATCCAGCTGGGTGTTGATCTTTGCCGTAAGTACAAGGAATCCGCAACGATAATAAATGCGGTTGAAGCACACCATGGTGATGTTGAGCCGCAATCCCTGTTTGCAGTTCTGGTTCAGGCAGCCGATACTATTTCGGCAGCTCGTCCGGGTGCAAGAAGGGAGACATTGGAAACATACACCAACAGATTAAAACAGCTCGAAGATATTACTAATTCCTTCAAGGGAGTTGACAAATCTTTTGCTATTCAGGCAGGCCGTGAGGTTCGTATTATGGTAGTTCCTGAGCAGGTTAACGACGCGGACATGGTATTGCTCGCACGAGATATATCCAAGAAGATCGAAGAAGAGATGGAATATCCGGGTCAGATCAAGGTAAACGTGATACGGGAAAGCCGCGTAACCGATTATGCGAAATAAGCACTAATAAAATTACCCCATGCCGAAAGGCATGGGGTTTTTAAATAGTAGCGAGAGAGAGACTTGAACTCTCAACCTCCCGGGTATGAACCGGACGCTCTAGCCAGTTGAGCCATCTCGCCACAAATACTGGACAGAACCGCTTTGTATTATACTAACCTACCAAGGTTATTGTCAAGGAAAATATTCAATTTAAACTTTTATTTATCATGAATACAGTATATAATATAGTAACAAACATTTTTAGGAGGTACCGGCATGAAAAAACTTATTGTACTTATGGTGACGGGGATTTTCTGTATGGGGTTGACTGCCTGTGATGCTTCACAGTTTGATGCATCTGCTATTGAAGATGTATCCCGTTCCATTGAAGAAGTTTCTTCCTCCGTGGAGGAGATAAGCGAATATGTCGGTGAGATAAGGGAAGAGGTCCAGGCCGGTATTGATGAAACGAATGCGGTAATGGAGTGGTATAAAACGGAAGCATGGGCAAACAATCCGTGGATCAGTACTCCCGTGACCGAGGAAGAGGTTGAAGGCCTCATAGATGCGGGCCAAAAGGAAATAAACGCATATATTGGCGATAATGCGGTATACGGTGTAATAACCGATGAGGATATGGCATTCTTTAATAAGTATTTTGATGATGAAAGCGTTAACGGTTTCCTCTTAAGTACTTATGAGAAACCGTCGGCATGCGACGTTACCCAGGTATTTTCAAGATATGATTCTGCGATCGAGGAAGTTAAGGATGATGAAGATGACAGTGATGTACCTTATGCAGGTAAGGTTTCGGAAGATGTCGTAGATGATACTCTCTTTGGTACGCTTGGAATAACAAATAAGGAGCTTGATTCTCCTTTGAGGTTTAAAAAGGTATCCGACGGAAGGTATTATTTTATAGATAAAACCGCGGATACGGTTAATCTTAAATGTGACGGCGGATTTTATTACAATAATATATATGTCATCATGATGCGTGAGGAAAACAAGGATACGCCTTTTGCGTTAACCGCTCTTGTGAAGGATGGTGATTCTGTAAAGATACAGATGAACTACTGGAGTGATGATATGGAGGAAGTTCAGTGGGACGGCTCCTTCCTGTATGATCTTTATGATATGATGCAGGATTCGGATATACAGAAGATCATCAATCTCCCCGGTTTTGCGGGAGGAGATGTATCACTTGGAACCGAGCTTGCGGCAGATGCACTCGCAGGCGGTAAGGGACTTGAGGAAGTAGCCAAGCTTGTTTCCGACAAAAAGGATGAAGCAAAGACATACATGCAGGAGTTTGAGGGATATGAGGTTTATTACAGCAACCTTGATCCCAAAGCGGTAGGCGAATATGTTGTATCGCAGATCGATGTTACTTCGGGTGATTTTAAAACAGCCGAAGGAGCCGGTATAGGAACCACGGTGGACCAGCTTAAGGAAATGTACGGCGAAGGTGTCACGACAAGGCTTGCGGCAGGAAGGGAACAGATCATGTACGCAAGGGGTAAGTACAATATGCTCTTCCTTATGGATAAAACGGGCAAGGTTGAGGAGATGACACTGTACTTAAACGATGCTTTCAATGAGTGACAGGAGATAGATCGTTAATGCGGATCGGTACGGGTTATGATGTTCACCGCCTGACTGAAGGCAGGGATCTGATCATAGGCGGTGTTAATATACCATATGATAAAGGGCTTTTAGGACATTCGGATGCGGATGTCCTATTGCACGCTATAATGGATGCTCTTTTGGGCGCGGCCGCAATGGGAGATATAGGGCTGCATTTTCCCGATACGGACGATGAGTATAAGGATATCGACAGTATTAAGCTGCTTAAAAAGGTAGGCTTAATGCTTGATGAGGGCAGGTTTATAATCGAGAACATTGATTCTACGATAATAGCCCAGAAGCCTAAGATGCGTCCGTATATTGAGGAAATGAGGAAAAACATAGCCGATGCTCTCGGTATCGAGGTATCGCAGGTCAACGTAAAGGCCACGACCGAGGAGGGGCTCGGATTTACCGGAAACGGTGAGGGAATATCCGCACAGGCGGTGTGTATGATAAGTTCAGTCCGTGACCTTGCAGGGTTTACGGCGGGCGGTAACTGTGAAGGATGTCCCGGTTGTCCCGGCGCGGCGGAAGGCAGTGTGTAACTTATATGGGCTTTATTAAGAATGTTAAGGATGAGATAAAGGTAATACGCGAAAGGGACCCCGCCATCCATTCATCGATGGAGGTTTTTTTGTATCCGAGTTTCAGGGTCATGATCCATTACAGGCTGGCTCATAAGCTGTACCTTAAGAAGCATTACCTTTTAGCCAGGTTTGTATCGCAGCGTGCTGCTAGGAAGACCGGCATTGAGATACATCCGGGTGCTCAGATAGGAAGCGGTTTCTTTATCGATCACGGAACGGGTGTGGTTATAGGAGAAACCACTATAATAGGAAATAACGTGACTCTTTATCAGGGTGTGACCCTTGGCGGTACCGGTAAGGAATCGGGAAAGCGTCATCCGACACTTGAGGATAATGTAATGGTGTCGGCGGGAGCCAAGGTATTAGGATCCTTTACAATAGGGGCCAACAGTAAGATAGGAGCCGGCTCCGTTGTGCTTGAGGAGGTCCCGCCTAACTGTACGGTGGTCGGGGTTCCCGGAAGGATAATCAAACGCGAGAATGAGGTTGTGATACCGCGTGAGACGATGGATCAGGTCCATCTGCCGGACCCTATCAAGGAAGACATACAAAACCTGCAGAAAGCCAATACGGAACTGACAAACAGGCTGCTTGACCTGGAAAACGAATTAAGGCAGCTTAGGAAGGATACTTAGTTTATGAAGATCTATAATTCACTTACAAGAAAGATTGAGGAGTTCAAACCGATAAATGAGGGCAAGGTATCGATGTATACCTGCGGTCCGACTGTGTACCATTTTGCGCATATCGGAAACCTTAGGAGTTATATCTGTGAGGATGTCCTCGAAAAGCTTTTAAGGTTCAGCGGCTATGATGTCAAGCGTGTAATGAACATCACGGATGTCGGACATCTGTCATCGGATGCCGATACGGGCGAGGACAAGATGCTCAAGGGCGCGAAACGCGAGAACAAGACGGTAATGGAGATCGCAAAGTTCTATACCGACGCGTTCTTTTCGGACTGCGATAAGCTTAATATAAAAACACCCGATGTGGTGGAGCCCGCTACCAACTGCATCCCCGAATTCATCAATATGATCGAAGGTCTTCTTGAGAAGGGCTATGCATATAAGGCAGGCGAGAATGTCTATTTTGATACATCCAAGCTTAAGGAGTATTACGTTTTCGGTAATCAGAACGAGGAAGAGCTGATGGTGGGCGTGCGCGACGACGTTGAGGAGGATACGAACAAGCGCAACAAAAATGATTTTGTATTATGGTTCACCAAGTCGAAGTTTGAGGACCAGGCCTTAAAGTGGGACAGTCCGTGGGGCGTCGGGTATCCCGGCTGGCATATTGAGTGTTCGTGCATAAGCATGAAGCATCTCGGTGAAACTCTTGATCTGCACTGTGGAGGCATTGACAATATGTTCCCGCATCATACCAACGAGATAGCGCAGAGTGAGTCATATCTCGGGCATAAATGGTGTAATTACTGGTTCCATGTACATCATCTTAATGATGAGACGGGCAAGATGAGCAAGAGCAAGGGCGAGTTCCTTACGGTACCGCTCCTTGAGAGCAAGGGGTATGATCCTCTTGTTTACAGGCTGTTTGTACTGCAGTCTCATTACCGCAAGCCGCTTACCTTTTCGTATGCCACGCTCGATCAGGTGGCAGCAACATATAAAAAGCTTAAGAATCGCATAGCCGCGATTGATTTTTCGGGCGATGTGAATGATGCTTTGGTTAAGGAATGGCATGATAAGTTTGAGGAAGCAGTCGGTAATGATTTAAATACAGCGATGGGACTGACTCTGCTTTATGATTGTCTTAAATCGGACTTAAACGGTGCGACAAAGCGCAAGGTCATAGAGGATTATGACCGTGTATTGTCACTCGATCTTCTTAAGGAAGGGGACGCTGCAGAGGCTGATGACGAGCTTACGGCTTATGTTGAAACAAAGATCGCCGAGCGCGCCGAGGCAAAGAAGGCTAAGGATTTTGCAAAGGCCGATGCCATCAGGGAGGAGCTTGCATCAAAGGGCGTGATCATCAAGGATACCCGTGAGGGTACGGTATGGAGCAGGGCTTAGGATGGAAGTCAGCATTCTTTCAAATATTACCCGGCAGTTTGAGCTTACGGATACGGATCCTGCCGGATATTCACCTTTGGCGCTCGCATTTATAGGGGACAGCGTGTTTGATCTGGTTGTAAAGACCGTAATGGTTGAAAAAGCCAACTGGCCCGCAAATGTGCTGCATAAAAAGACCAGCGGGATCGTTAAGGCGGGTTCGCAGGCAAAGATGGTCCAGTGGTTCTTAAATAATGATCTTCTCTCGGAGGAAGAGCAGGCGATATACCGCCGGGGGCGTAATGCCAAGTCGCCCACCACAGCCAAGAATGCGTCGGTATCCGATTACAGGATGGCTACGGGCCTTGAAGCGCTTATCGGATATCTGTATCTTTGCAACCGCACCGATCGTTTGGTGGAGCTTATAAAGGCAGGCACAGGTGTGATCACGGAGAATGAAAATGGCTTATGAAGAAGTACTTATAGAAGGCAGGAATGCCGTAATAGAAGCATTAAGGGCAGGAAGGCCGATCGATAAGCTTTATATCTTAGACGGATGCCAGGACGGTCCGGTTTCCACCATTAAGCGCGAAGCCCGGAAAACGGATGCGATAATAAAGTTCGTCGATAAGGAAAGGCTTGATCAGTTAAGCACGACCGGTCATCATCAGGGTGTTATAGCCCAATGTGCGGCTTATGAATATGCGCAGGTCGAGGACATACTTGATAAAGCGGAACAGAAGGGTGAGGCGCCTTTCATTTTCTTCCTTGATAACATCGAGGACCCACATAACCTGGGCGCTATAATAAGGACCGCAAACCTTTGCGGGGCGCACGGTGTGGTCATTCCGAAGAATCGCGCGGTCGGACTTACGGCTACGGTTGCAAGGACTTCAGCGGGCGCACTTAATTACACTCCGGTCGCAAGGGTAACTAACCTCGGAAGGACTATAGAAGACCTTAAAAAGAAGGGACTTTGGTTTGTATGCGCTGACATGGACGGTGAGGTCATGTATAAGCAGAACCTGACAGGCCCCATAGGGCTCGTTATTGGAGCCGAAGGTGAGGGAGTGAGCAGGCTCGTTAAGGAAAAATGTGATTATGTTGCTTCAATTCCAATGATGGGTGATATTGATTCTTTAAATGCCTCGGTTGCGGCCGGGGTGCTGGCATATGAGATAGTAAGGCAGAGGATAAATGAACGCGGATAAGTACGAAGGTTTGTCGGATGTTGAACTTATAATGAGGAGCCGTGAGGGTCACAGTGATGTGACCGATTATCTTATGGAAAAGTACAAGGATCTTGTCCGGAGTAAGGCAAGGTCTATGTTTATCCTGGGAGCCGATAACGATGATCTTATCCAGGAGGGCATGATAGGACTTTTTAAGGCGGTAAGGGATTATGATTCCGGAAGGGATGCAAGCTTTTTTACCTTTGCCGAACTGTGCATATCAAGGCAGATATATACGGCGGTACAGGCATCAAGGCGACAGAAGCACATACCGCTCAATAACTATATATCGCTTTACGGAAATGTGTCCGATGACCCTGACGATGCAGATAAGTATCTTATTGATGCGCTGCAGCCCGATGGCGATTTAAGCCCCGAGGAGCTTGTTATAGATAAAGAGAACGTACACAGGCTGGAACAGCGTATAGAGGAAAGCTTAAGTCCGTTCGAAAAGCAGGTGCTAGATCTTTATATTACCGGGATGTCATATGTAAAGATAGCCGCAGTACTCGGAAAGGACGAGAAATCAACTGACAACGCACTTCAGCGACTGAAGGCAAAGATTAAGAAGATAATAAAAGAGGATTTAAGATGAGCGAAAGATCAAAAGTGTATTTTACTGATTTCAGGACGGTTTTGGGTGTAAGCCTTACAATGAAGCTTCAGAAGCTTATAAGGATGGCCGGGATTTCTTCTATTGACATGAACGGGAAGTTCGTGGCGATAAAGATGCATTTCGGTGAACTCGGAAACCTTGCATATCTGCGGCCAAACTACGCAAAGGCTGTTGCCGATGTCGTAAAGGAACAGGGCGGACTGCCGTTCCTTACAGACTGCAACACACTGTACCCGGGAAGCCGAAAACACGCACTTGAGCATATGGACTGCGCAAATATAAACGGCTTTAATACAGTGACGACAGGATGTCAGATAATCATAGCTGACGGCCTTAGGGGAACGGATGATGTACCCGTGCCGGTCCCGAACGGTGAATACTGCAAGGAAGCATACATAGGCCGCGCGGTCATGGATGCTGATATTGTCATATCACTCAATCATTTCAAGGGACATGAGCAGGCCGGATTCGGCGGTGCCATAAAGAACATCGGCATGGGATGCGGGAGCCGTGCGGGAAAGATGCAGCAGCATAACAGCGGACATCCTCATGTTATAAGCGATCTGTGTAAAGGATGCAAAAGGTGCGCAAAGGAATGCGGATCGGATGCGATAATCTATGAAGGCGGTAAGGCATGGATCGATCCTGACAAATGCAAGGGATGCGGCCGCTGTATAGGTGCATGCGCTTTTGATGCGATCGAGAATGATAACTGGAACGCTCCGCAGCTTTTGGGATGCAAGATGGCCGAGTATACGGCGGCGGTGATAAGCGGCCGCCCCAATTTCCATATAAGCCTGATAACCGACGTATCACCTAACTGCGACTGTCACGGCGAAAATGATGCCCCTATTCTGCCTGATATAGGCATGCTTGCGTCATTTGATCCGGTGGCTCTCGATCAGGCCTGTGTTGACCTGTGCCAGAAAGCCGAGCCTATCAGGAACAGCCAGCTTGGTGATAATATGGCGAGCGAACACTTCCATGACCACGGGGATGTATGGCATAACAGTAACCCCAATATATCCTGGGAGGAGACGCTTATACACGCACAGAAGATCGGAATAGGATCGCGTGAATACGAGCTTATAACGATGAAATGACACCGGTAACCATAATTCCAAAAATATATTGACTATCCTCGATAATAAAGATATACTATCTAAGTGTCATTTCGCTGCTATGGCTCAGTCGGTAGAGCGCATCCTTGGTAAGGATGAGGTCAGCAGTTCGATTCTGCTTAGCAGCATGGCGGGAAAGCCCTCGAAAACACTATGTTTTCGGGGGTTTTTTAATGCTGCTTAATTGACAAAGTGCGCATAAGAGTATATCATATATATCAGTTGAATATCGTGGCAAAACAGGAGAAATCCTGTGACGCAAAACTATAGGGCCTTAAATGGTAGCCAGCTGCAGCATTAGTATATTACATCAGGAAAACCATAGGTTTATGCCTGATGTTTTTTATTGAAAGAAGAGGATGATGATCATGAACGAATACATGACAATAAAGCAGACAGCGGAAAAATGGAATCTTCAGCCGAGAAGGGTTCAGAAGATGTGTTATGAGGGAGTGATCCCCGGGGTATTCAAGTTCGGCCGGTCATGGGCAATCCCAAAGGATGCGGAAAGACCAATAGATCGCAGAGTAAAAACCGGTAAATATATAGATTGGCGGAATAGGTTTGGAAAGTAAAGGTGAGCTCTTCGTTTAGAAGTGGTGCAATAAGCAATAGAAAGAAAATACAGGAGATCAGTTATGAAAAAAGCATACTATAAGATAATTTGTTACATGTTTATATCTACAGTGCTACTTATACCCTCAAATACTACCGTATTAGCGGATATAATACAGAACAATGAGCTAGATAATAATGAAGTAATAGTTAACAATGATGATTTAGTTGATGAGTCTTATGCATATGGTGATTCATATATAGATACTGATACTGATAATGATAATGATACAAATACGTTTCTGGGCGAGGAGATTTCTGTTCTGGCTGATACTAATATAGATGCAACTTTTGATACAACATGGCAGAAGGAGTACATGTACTCTACAGATGAAAGCAAACATATTATTTATCTTTCTAAATATCGTGGATCTGATAAGACAGTAGTAATCCCGTCGGAGGCCATTATAAATGGGGATAGTTATAAAACTGCAATATCTGGTAGCTTTGATGGTGGTTCTACATGTGAATTTTTGGACTTACGTAATCTGGGTAAAAAAATAAATGATTTAAGCTATATGTTTAAGGATAATAAAACATTAAAGGGAATAGACTTAAGGGGAAGTATATATGGAGATTTGGGGAAGCCTGGGGTAAGTATGAGAGGAATGTGCTCAGGTTGCTATAATCTGAAGAAAATCTATATGAATAGAGAAGATACATATTATGTATGGGATATGAGTAATATGTTTGAAGGATGTACAAGTTTATCAAACCTAAATATGAATGATTGGGATACTTCGAATGTTACTGTCATGAATAATATGTTCCGCGGATGTTCTAGTTTATCAATTCTTGATTTAGATGAGTGGAACGTGTCAAATGTAAGGAACTTTGATGGAATGTTTAGTGGCTGCAGCAGCTTAAATAGGCTAGATTTGAGCGGATGGAACTTCAGAGGAATGTCAGCTTTTGACGGAGATATGTATGAAGATGTTTTTAAAGATTGTAATTCTTTAGAAACAATAGATATACCGACTGAACTTATAGTTAAGGTCATACTTCCTCATGAATTTATGAGAAAAGATGATCAATCAAAGAAATATACATATCTGCCCATGGATCAAAAAACTAGTTTCACTCTAGTTGCAACTGAACCTTTAGAACCGGTTTTGGTAAGTGAAATTGATATAGAATCCACATCTAAGGCCATTGTTATTGGAAACACAATTCAGTTATTCACTAACATTTTACCTTCAAACGCTACCAACAAAACCTTAAAATGGATAACCAGTGATGAAAAGGTTGCTACTGTCGACTCAGAGGGTATGGTAACGGCGGTTGCTGCAGGAAAAGCAATAATAACTGCTGAATCGACAGATGGTGGAAATAAGAGTGCATCATGCGATATATACGTATCTGATAGCTCAAAGTGGTATGATGATTATTCATATATTTTGGATGGAACTAGAATTGTTCTTAATGCATATGTGGGAAACGATACCGAGATTATAATTCCGGCAGTAGCCGTTATTGACGGAAAAACATATATAACAACATTAAATGAGAACTGTGCAGGTTTTTTCAAATCAGCCCCCCAACTAATTAAAATTGACTTGAGTAATGTTGATGCTAGTCGGGTTACTTCTATGAGCAGAATGTTTTATGCGTTAGACAAACTCAAAGAAGTGAAATTTGGAAGGATAGACACCCGAAGAGTAACATCAATGGAGGAGATGTTTCGTGGCTGTACAAGTTTAAATAAAGTCGACATAAATAGCCTGGATACGGGTAATGTAGAGAGAATGGATTACATGTTTTACGGGTGTAGTAAACTAGTAGAAGTTGACTTAAGTAATATGAATACCCATAAATTAACCGATATGCAGGGGATGTTTATGAGATGTTATCAACTAATAAGTGTATTCGTAGATGGTTTGGATACTAGCATGGTAACGGATATGAGTTATATGTTTGATAATTGTACCGATTTTGAGCAAATCAATATTTCTTGCTTAAATACAGGCAGTGTCAAAACATTTGAAGGCCTCTTTAATGGATGTACTAGTTTAGAAAGAGCTGATTTACGTGGATTGGATACGAGTTCCTGCATTAACATGTCTTCTATGTTTAAGGGTTGTTACAATATAACCCAAATAGATATGAGTGGTCTTGATACAAGAAATGTTAAAGATATAAATAATATGTTTGACACATGTGTTGAACTGACTGAAATAAATATGACTGGGCTTGACCTACGAAATCTGGATGCTAACGTTCAGCTGTTTTCAAATCAACGGAGTCTTAAAACGATAAAGGCACCGAATTATCTTAACCAAGATATTTCTTTGCCAGGCATATTTTATAATAAGGATAAGCCTGAGGATGTGTATAATGTACTTCCCAAGAACATTGACAAAAGCATTTGGTTGAAAAGGGAAATACAAGTTGACTCTGTGGCAGTAGATCCTTCGGTTTATACGGCTAAAGTAGGTGACATATTTTCACTCAGCCCTAGAATAACTCCTCAAAGTGCAGATGATAAGAATCTAGTATGGACATCTGATAATCCTGATATAGCAAGTGTGGATTCGGCGGGAACGGTTACTGCAAAATCACTGGGTGAAGTAAAAATAACAGCGACTTCTGCGAATGGCAACAGTGGATATTGCAACGTTACTGTTGTATCAAATGATGAGATAGTATATTCAAGATGGATAACGTTAACTCCTAGTAGGAGCTATATTGATTTGGGAGAATCAATTGTAATTAATGCCAAATATTTACCTGAAAATGCGGCCAATATAGATTTAACTTGGTTATCAAGTGATCCTGATATAGCAACGGTTGATGATAATGGTAAAGTCACTGGTAAATCGTTTGGAACTGTTGTGATATCACTTGTTCGCAATAACAGTACCTTCGCACTTGCATACTGTAAAGTATCAGTCTGCTCAAAAGAAGTAAGGGAAGTCAAAATATCTTCAGATAGTATAAACGTGGAAGAGGGTAATAGCGAAGTCCTTTCGATAACAGTGTTTCCAAAATATGCGGCCATTCCAACAGTAAAATGGATGTCGAGCAATGAAAGCGTCGCGACAGTTGATTCGGATGGAATAGTTACGGCTATTGCTGAGGGAACCGCAACAATAACTGCAACATCAACCGATGGAAGCAATAAATGTGCATCCTGCATCGTTACTGTTGTGAAGCAGATTGTTGAAACTGAAAGTATAAGCATTAGTCCTGAATCACAGAAAATTATGATAGGGGATTCATATACCTTATCGGCCACTATATTGCCAGTGAACGCCACTGATAGGAGTATTTCATGGACATCCGGTAATGAGAAAGTGGCGACTGTGTCGGAAGCCGGTGTTGTAACGGGCATCGGTGCGGGTACCACAGATATAACTGCGACCACATCAAACGGTAAGACGGCGAAGTGTGCTGTGACGGTAAATGAAAAGACCGTAGTAGTATCCTTTGATGTAGGAACAACGGAGATTAATGCGCCGAATGCTATTACAGTTGCAGTCAATAAAGCATATGGTGATCTTCCGGTGCTCGCTTCGAGAACAGGATGGAAACATTTGGGCTGGTATACCGAAAAGACCGGTGGAACGCTTGTTGAAAAGACGACTATCGTGACAAATACAAAGGATCATATCTTGTATGCTCATTGGAAAGAATGGGACGAGGAAGATCAGAAGAATGAGGAGATGAACTCCGGTAAGGACGGATCATCGATAACTACAAAAAAGATCGATCTGTCAGGCGAATTCGGTACCGTAACAGGTTCTGCGGTAAAATTTGTGATCAAAGATAAGGCACAGAAGAAACTTGCATCAGTAACAGGCAAGGGTGTACTTTCTGCAAAGAAGAACGGCAAGGTAGTAGTTACGGTTCGAAAGAAGGACGGAAGTACGTGGACTGAGCAGGATGTAACATATAACATTGTTATACCGAAGGGCAGCAGCTTACCATATGGTATACTGTATTATACCGGCCAGACTTTTGACTTAAATACGCTACTTAAGGATAACGGATTACTCCATCCGAATTCATGGACAACTACTGCAAAGAGTACAGTAGCAACCGTTGACAGTAAGACGGGTATACTAACGGTAGGAGAGAAGGATGGTTCGGCAACAGTATATGCCGTTTATGGTACAGATAAGAATGCACGTAAAGTCAAAGTATCTGTGAAGGTCAGCCATAAGAAGATTGATATATCAAAGGATTTTACACAGATAACAGGCAAAACCCGCTTTAAGATTGTTGACAAAGACAGCAAGAAAATAGCTTCGGTAACAACAAAGGGCATTTTAACTGCAAAGAAAGACGGTACCGTTACCGTGACTCTGCAGATAAAGAACGGTAAGAAGTGGGAGGATGTAGAAACGAAGACGTATCAGGTTTCCAATCCGTTGACTGTAAAATAAGAAGGGACTACGAGAATGGAGAATAATTGCAAAAGGCCTCAAGTACTACTTATTGGAAATGGTATTAACCGTTCGTATAATGGTGATTCTTGGGAAAGACTTATAAAAGAGATGTCGGGGAATCTAGATTTCAAATCTTCGCTTCCCATGCCGCAACAGATAATTGTTGCTACAGGAAATGATGTTAATGAAAGACTTAAGCAGTATAAGAGTCGCTTATTTGGAGAGGTGCATGATAAAAAACATCGGGAACTTCTTCAATCCATTTTAACTATGGGATTTGATGAAATATTAACTACCAATTATAGCTATGAGCTAGAACTTGCATCTGTTGATTGCGCTAAAATCAGTGAGTATGCGATTGGAAAAATGAAAGATACTACTCTTAAAGGTAAGCGCGCCGAGGCAAAATATATGTTACATACATATAATGCAATAGATTATTTATCTACACATAATAGAGTGTGGCATATACATGGCGAAGCTCGTAATCATTCAAGTATGGTTATTGGTCACTATTATTACTGCAATCTTGTTTCGAAAATAAAACGCTATTTTGACGGAATTGGAAATAAATATGAAATCATTCAATCTCATAACAAAAAAATCAATATCAACAGTTGGCTTGATGCGTTTATTCTTGGTGATGTATATGTTTTGGGATTTGGATTTGATCCTTCGGAAATTGATCTATGGTGGTTGCTTGAAAGAAAGGTTTTGGAGAAAGCCAATAAGGGGAAGGTATATTATTACTGTCCGCCGTGGGAATTTATGAATTCGAAGAATGATGATAAGCATGCACTACTTGTTTGTCATGATGTTGTAATGATCGGAAGGGATATTGTTTGTAGACAGAATGATTATAAAGACTTTTATCGTAAATCAATTGAAGATATAAAAATGAGAGTAGAAATCCCAAAAGATGCGGAGAAATCTGTGGATTGCAGAGTCACAACTGGGGATACAAAATTGGAGTAAGCAAGTTTGAAAGATAATATATAGTAAGTAGCGAGAAACAAGTATTATTTTGTATATTTCGATGTAAGAAGGGATGAGTAGTTATGAACAAGAAAGAATTTGGTCGTGTTGTAGTTACTTTTATCATTGTGGCAACGCTAGTATTACAGACAGTAATGCCTGTAAGCGGTTATGATTTGTCAGCGCTTGATACAGATATAGGTGGTACTATCTTGGGCGAAGATGAAGAAATGAACCGGGCTGAAGACGAAATTGTGAGAGATGATTGTGAAAGCGAGGATCTTATATCGGAGGATATTATCAATGTAGATGAGCCGGCTGTCCCTCTGGACAACAATCAGTTTCCAGCAGAAGAAGGCTTGTTCGCTGTCGATTCTGAAGATGTGATAGATGCAAATTCGGTTACGAATGATTCGACGTGGCAAAGTGATTTTGAGTATTCATGTGATGAATCATCAATTTATCTTAATAGATATGTTGGTAAAGCAGATGAGTTAGTTATTCCCGCATTTGCAATAATAGATGGCTATGAATATAAAACTATCATTGAAAAACCAGAAAGGTTCTTTTATGAAAAATCATCACTTGAATATGTAGATTTGAGTAATGCAAAAATAGAGAATAATAATTGGAGCGAGATGTTCGCGAACTGTTCCAATCTCAAATATGTAGATTTTGGTGATTTGAATAACAAGGTTAAACCAATGAATATTCAAGGAATATTTTATGGGTGTGATGAGACATCACAGCTTGTAATCAAAGGGCTTGATACCAGTGAAGCTAAAGTGTTTTCCACTATGTTTCATGATTGTGAAAATCTATCTTATTTGGATTTGCACTGGATAAATACAAGTAATGCAACAGATTTGTCAGGCATGTTTTCTGGTTGCAGCATGTTAAGAGATATAGATTTAAAATATATTGATACAAGTAATGCAACAAATTTGTCAAGCATGTTTTATGGTTGCAGTATGTTAAGAGATATAAATTTAAAAAATTTAGATACAAGTAACGCGACAGATTTGCATGGCATGTTTTATGCATGTAAGATGTTAAATAGTATTGATGTAAGCGGATTTGACACTAGTAATGTTACAAATTTTAATAGCATGTTTCGCGGCTGTAGTAACATTAATGCTTTGGATTTGAGCAATTTTGATACACATAATGCAACAAATTTGTCAAGCATGTTTTCTGGTTGCAGCAGTTTAACTGCGTTGAACCTTAGTAATTTTGATACACATAAGGTTATGAATTATTCAAGTATGTTTGAATCTTGCTCTAATATAGTAACTCTTGATTTATCAAGCTTTGACACGAGGAAAGCTATATCTATGGATGATATGTTTTCTGGATGTACAAAACTAAAAGTGCTAGATGTGAGTAGTTTTAGAGGTGATATGTCTATTCATTGTTATGCAGAAGATATGTTTAGAAATTGTATTAGTTTAGAAAGCATAGATATGAGTCGATATGCAGGTTGTTTTGGAAAGATGAAGGGAATGTTTTCAGGATGTACAAATATTAGTACAATAGATTTGAGTGGGGTAGTGCTTTATTATGCTTCAACGAATGATTTAAACAATGAAGGTGTACTTAATGGGTGTGAAAAACTAGATATTATAAAAACTCCAACACTTCCTAACGGATATAAAAAAAGTTCAGGTTTTGAATTACCAGGTTCTTTCTATGAAGAATCAAATCCAACCGAGCTTTATGACTATGTGCCATATAAAGATAATAGGAGTTTCATTCTTAAAAAGTATAATATTGGACCAGAAGAAATTGCAATTTCTTCTTCCGTAAGGATGGGAATTGGAGATGAAATAACATTAAATTTTGATATTAATGATATAGAATTTGGAACTGGTATTATAGTTAATACTGAATGGAGTAGTTCTGATGAAAATGTTGTTTGTGTCGATGATAATGGTCATATAAAAGGGTTGAGAATCGGTAAGGCTATAGTAACTTGTACAATACAGGACAGTTTTTTTAAGCTCGAAGCGGCAAAATACTATGTAGTAGTTGATAGGAGTATTAATAATGACTCGGTCAGAAAACTAGATTTGTCAACGAATTATATTAATATTGATTATGGGGATACATATACATTAACTGCTAATATTACACCTGAAAATGCAGCGAATAAGAAAATAATATGGACAGGTGGAAATGATTACTATTCTATTGATTCAACAGGCAAAATCTTTTTAAAAAAGGAAATGGAACGTATTGGAAATAATTTAGTGAGCAACAGCTATAGTTACTGGTTTAGAGTATATGCAACAACAGAAGACGGAGAATTAAAAAATGAATGTATTGTTACAGTCAAAGTCCCTCATACAAAAATCACTTTAAACAAGAGTTCTTCAATTTTATTAGTTGGCCAAACTGATGAATTGATATCGGATATTTCCCCCCATAATATGAAATATAAAGAATTGGAATGGATTAGTGACGATCCATCGATTGCATCGGTTGATAATAGTGGAATTATTACAGCTAATAAACCCGGTGTAACAATTATTACTTGTTTTTTGAGCGATTATATTTATACGAAATGTAGGATTTATGTTTATCCCATTAGAATAAGTGATATTAAGGTTAAAGAAGATGCAATTTCATTAGAAATCGGTAAAAATATAATTGTATCAGCTGTTGTTATGCCAGATAATGCAACAAATAAATCATTAATATGGGAATCCAGTGATAAAAACGTTGCAGTGGTTGATAAAAATGGTAAAATCACAGCTCTAAAAACAGGATCAACAATAATAACGGCTAAATCAACAGATGGCAGTAATAAGAGTGCATCATGCGCGGTAAATGTTGTTGAGAGACTTATTGATGCTGAAAGTGTAAGTGTTAGTCCCACATCGCAGATAATTATGATTGATGAAAACTTCACCATCTCAGCATCCATTCTACCTGAAAATGCCACTAATAAGAGTATCACATGGACATCCGGTAATGAGAAGGTAGCAACTGTGACAGAGACAGGCGTTGTAACGGGTATCGGTGCGGGTACTACAGATATAACTGCGACCACATCAAACGGCAAGACGGCGAAGTGTGCCGTGACGGTAAATGAAAAGACCGTAGTAGTATCCTTTGATGTAGGAACAACGGAGATTAATGCGCCGAATGCTATTACAGTTGCAGTCAATAAAGCATATGGTGATCTTCCGGTGCTTTCTTCTCGTGCGGGATGGAAACATTTGGGCTGGTATACCGAAAAGACAGGGGGTACTCTTGTTGAAAAGACGACTATCGTGACAAATACAAAGGATCATACTTTATATGCCCACTGGAAAGAATGGGACGAGGAAGATCAGAAGAATGAGGAGATGAACACAGGTAAGGACGGTTCATCAATAACTGCCAAAAAGATTGTACTTTCGGGAGAATTTAGTACCGTAACAGGCTCGGCAGTAAAATTCGTGATTAAGGATAAGGCGCAGAAAAAGCTGGCTTCGATTACTAGCAAGGGAGTTTTGAGTGCGAAGAAAGCGGGCAAGGTTACGGTCACTGCGCAGTGGAAAGAAGGCGGAAAATTAACGGAAAAGGATGTAACGTATGATATCGTCATACCGAAGGGCAGCAGCTTATCATATGGTATACTGTATTATACCGGTCAGACATTTGACTTAAATACGCTACTTAAGGATAACGGATTGCTCCATCCGAATTCATGGACAACTACTGCAAAGAGTACAGTAACAACCGTTGACAGTAAGACGGGTATACTAACGGTAGGTGATAAGGATGGTTCGGCAACAGTATATGCTATTTACGGAACTGACAAGAATGCACGTAAAGTTAAAGTGTCCGTAAAGATAAGCCATAAGAAAGTGGATATAACTAAAGACTTCACACCTATAACAGGAAAAACCCGTTATATTATCACAGATAAAAACGAAAAGAAAATAGCATCGGTAACTACCAAGGGCATTCTAACTGCAAAGAAGAGCGGAGCTGTTACTGTGACTCTGCAGGTAAAGAACGGAAAGAAGTGGGATGACGTACAAAAGAAAACGTATAATGTCACCAATCCGTTAGCGGCAGGGTTTAAGAAATGATTATAAAATGGTTTTCAACCAAGCAGTGTTGTAATATGTATTAGGAAGTCACAACAAGGAGGTATTGGAATGAACAAAAAATTGGCTGGGATGTTTGCATTTATGATAGTCGCGCTAGCGCTATTTACAAATGTTAAGCCGGTTTATGCGATGGAAGATCTAGCGGTTGATGAGCTCGTTTCCGTTGATGAGGCGGAAAGCCTGAGCGATGCCGTTAGTGAGGCGGATGTAAGTTATGATAATGATGCTTATACTGATTCTGATGGTGATGATATTTCATATGATGAAACGGAAGCGGATCGGAATACCGATGGTGAAGGTGGTATAAATGTAGTGCTGTCCGCTCTTTCAAATGCATTACCGAATGTCCTGTTTAAGATTGAGTGGAGTGTTGTAGGTACTGATCTCCTTATTGATGACAGCGAGAAGGTGACAGTATTATATGGAACATCTAAAGATGCGTTGACGGTTTTGGGCAAGGCATCAACTGCAGAATCAGGTGGTAGTGTTAATGTTAGGCTCTTTACGGAAGGTAAGTACTATTTACAGATTGAAGGACGGAGTACGGATGGTAAGGAATGGAGCTCCAATATTGTGACTGTAACAGTAAAAGAAACAGCGACCAAAGGTATTGTCAACTTGTCTGCTTCAAAAACAAAGGTGACTCTTAGTGGTGACCAGTCAGTAGAGGTTCAGCTCACATGGGAAGTTGTGGGCGATAATAAAATAAAGGGTGGTTCACAGGTTCAGTTGATTTTTAATGGTAATCTTTTGGGTAGTAAATGGGATTCTGGGGCAAATGGAGGTTCCCATAAGGTTTCAATCAGTAAAACCGGTACTTATTTACTGATCCTTAGAGGTACATATGTTGACCCGGATACCGGAGAAGATGCAGAATGGGTATCAAACACTGTAACTATCGTCGCGATTGAACCGTATTCAGTCAGGGTAAATACTACCGATTTCCCCGAGTATTGTACTCAGGGTGATTATAGCTTTAAGTTTACCGCAAAGGCTGCAGATGGATCGGAAAATATTGTATGGAAACCTGATAGCGACAGCGAGAAGTACGTTAAGGAAATAAAACAGGGGAGTACCGACAGTGAGGGTAATACTACTTTTGTGATAAGGTTCAATAATGATAAGCTTGAACCGGGTAACAAATCGGCTGATATCAAGTTTACGTGTGAAGTTGATGGCGTGGAAGCTACGATAGACAGTGATGCGGCTGCAACCAAGTCATTAACACTTTACAGTACGCCCAAGTCGTCATTTAATAAGAAAAATTACAGTATTGATTATGAAATGGCTGCAAAAGTTAATACAGGTGAAACATCCGGAAAGGAATCCGATGACAGCAGTTCAACAGCAACTATAGTAAAGGAAGTCACAAAGGCTTATATAAAGATCGGTGTTGATTCTGCTCTGGTTACAACTGCAACCAAGAGCGGAGCTAGTTCGACTTTGGATGAAACTACACTTAAAAAGCTTCTTGACGATTTTACAAGTGAGGAGAAACTACTAAGGTATTCACATGATTTAACTGTCAGGATGTATCCTGCAAACAGTTCGGTATATAACAGGAACGTATACACCGAAGTAACCGAGAAGGTTTACAGAGTACTTATAAAGTATAAAGAGGGAACCTCAAGTGAAAACGCATCGGGTGATGTAAAGGAAATCGTATTATTCAGGTTTGAGGGACAGAAGATCAAGCTGTCTGATCTCGGCGTCACCGGAAAATGGTCGAGCCTTTCAAACGGAGTTGAGGATGTAGCAGCCAAGGGCGTGATCACTGTCGGTTCGACGGCCGGCGAGAATACCTACACCGGAATTCTGGTAAACAGCGGTGATGCTGTTAAAGTAAAAAGTGTTAGTCTGTCCAAGAAGAATATGAGCCTGGAAGTAGGTAACAGTGAGGCCCTTACGGCAACGGTACTTCCTGATAATGCAACAAACAAAACACTCAAATGGACATCAAGTAATGAGAAGGTGGCTACGGTTGATTCTTACGGCAGGGTTACAGCAGTTGCAGCGGGAACGGCAACTATTAAGGCTGCATCTACCGACGAAAGTAATAAGAGTGCATCATGTACAGTCGAAGTTACCGATAAGAAGATCCATGTTTCATTTGATATTGGTACGGCGGAGATAAATACACCGAAAGCGATCGGCGTTGTCATAAACAAACCGTATGGGTATTTGCCTGTGCTTTCTTCCCGCACGGGATGGAAGCACTTGGGATGGTATACGGAAAAGACCGGTGGAACCCTTGTTGATAAGGCTACGATAGTAACAAATGCGCTGGATCATACTTTGTATGCTCACTGGGAAGCATGGGATGAGGAGAGTCAGAAAAACGGGGAGATGAACTCCGGTAAGGACGGATCTTCTATAACAACAAAAAAGATCGATCTATCAGGCGAATTCGGTACCGTAACAGGTTCTGCGGTAAAATTCGTGATAAAGGATAAGGCGCAGAAAAAGCTGGCTTCGGTTACTAACAAGGGAATATTCAGCGCAAAGAAATCAGGCAAAGTTACGGTAACCGTGCAGAAGAAGGAAAACGGAATTGAGACAGAACAGGACGTAACGTATGATGTGGTTGTACCCAAGGGCAGCAGCTTATCATATGGAGCGCTGTATTATACCGGTCAGACTTTTGACTTAAATACTCTTATTAAGGATAACGGATTGCTCCATCCGAATTCATGGACAACCACTGCAAAGAGTACCATAGCAACTGTTGACAGCAAGACGGGGATACTGACGGTAGGCGATAAGGACGGTTCAGCAACCGTATATGCCGTTTATGGTACAGATAAGAATGCACGTAAAGTTAAAGTGTCCGTAAAGATAAGCCACAAGAAAGTGGATATAACTAAAGACTTCACGCCTATAACAGGAAAAACCCGTTATATTATCACAGATAAAAATGAAAAGAAAATAGCATCGGTAACTACCAAGGGCATTCTAACTGCAAAGAAGAGCGGAGCTGTTACTGTGACTCTGCAGGTAAAGAACGGAAAGAAGTGGGATGACGTACAAAAGAAAACGTATAATGTCACCAATCCGTTGACCGCGGGGTTTTAGAAGTTTAGAATATTTGAGTAATGGCTAAGCAGAATCATACAGTCTGTCAGGAGGAAATGATTTCATATGAGCAAGATAGTTACAGGATATTGGGACTGTCCATATTGCAATAACAAGGGTATCAGCGGATTGGAAAAACGCTGTACCGCTTGCGGTCATCCGCAGGACGAAGGGACCAAGTTCTACCTTAAGGAACAGAAGGAATATGTCAGCGAGGATAAGGCAGGGAAATACGGCAAGGGAGCTGACTGGACCTGCAGTTACTGCGGTGCTCTTAACAGACATGATGCCAAGGTTTGTGTAGGCTGCGGCGCTGACAGGGAAGAGAGCAGCGGCGATTATTTTGAAAATGTTGAAAAACAGAAGCAAAAGGCGCAGGCAAAGCAGCCTGAGCCCACCAAAGGTAAAAGGAATTATACCCCGTTTATAATAGGCCTTGTCCTCCTGTTTGCCATCATCGGCTTTTCCTGCAGGCCTAAGAATTACGGCGCTTCCGTAACGGATAAGGAATGGTCAAGGGCCATCGATATTGAAAAATATGAGACGGTAAGTGAGTCTGACTGGTCAGTTCCTGACGGCGGAAGAGTCACGGATGAAAAAAGCGAAATACATCATTATGACGATGTCCTTGATCATTATGAAACCGTAACAGTTGAAAAGTCACGGCAGGTTCAGGACGGATATGACACGCATGTTGAATATGATGATAACGGTGACGGTACCTTCACGGAGCGTGAGGTACAGACGCCAAGATATAAAACGGAGTATTATACCGAGGAAGAGGAGCAGCCGGTATATGAGAAGGTGCCCAGGTATCAGACCAAGTATTATTATGATATAGACAAGTGGGTACCCGACAGGACCCTTGAAACATCAGGCGGGGCGGATACTCCGTATTGGGATGACACCGTACTCTCGGAGAATGAGCGGGAAGGCGAAAGACGGGCTGAATATAAGGTGACTTTTACTACCAATAAGGATAAAACGTTTACAGCTGCGGTTGATGAAGGCTTGTGGAATTCACTTGATATAAACGATAACGTCGATCTTATGGTAAAGTCGGGACGTGTTACTTCCGTAAACGGAACTGAGATAGAATGATCAACATCATGGGGTGCTCGTGGCACCCCGTGTCCCTTTAAGGATTGTTATTTTTTTACAAAATTGTTACATAATATTTTGTTATAAAGTAACAAAATTGAAATTATCAGTTGAAATACTTATCGATGCATGTTATATTTCTAATCGCGAGTTAAAGGTTCATGGCTAAACCGAATCTGCTCATGTTATAAACGATTCATTAAAAACTCTTAGCTACAAATTCTTGGTTACAAACAAATAAGGTATTCCAAATGCGTATTGTTATACATATATACGATACTCATGCATTGGAGGAGTATGTATACGAGGCTTACCCCCTGCCTGACGAACGGGCCACGGCCACTTTGAAGCTTCGTTCAGATCGGTTCCGTTTAAGGACGGATCATGTCATCAATCTGACCATATCAAATTATGGGATCTCCCTTAGCGGGGATGACTCCGATGTGTATTATCAGTATCCGGATAATAAGATCAAATGTGAAAACATCATATCAGAAAATGCCGGGCTCGTTCTTGTGACAGGGGACAGGGAAGTACTCAGGATGGATGTATACTTTTCACACTCGGAAGGGATGCGCTTCTATGACGTGGAAAGTGAGGACATCATAACCGTAGGGAATTCGCCCAAACGGACGGTAGGTCTCATTGATAACAGATGCGTATCGGATCTTTCGCTTATGATAAAGCGTAAAGAAGGAGGAGGGATACTAAACGTAAAGGCGGAAGAAGGATGCTATTTAAATGGGACATATATAGGACAAATGAACACTGCGTCACTTGATTATGGAGACATTATAATGACAGGCGGCGTCAGGCTGCTGTGGCTTGATGAATGCATGGGATTTGAGGCATTATACAGTGATGTTCCAAGCGTGATAAGGCTTAGTGAGTGTGATCTTCCTTGTGTAGTCGATAGCAGCAGTGATGAGATATTTACTTCCTCGGTGAGGAACCTGATAGTGCCGGATGATTCCGTTGTAGAACTTGATCCGCCGCCTCCGGCCCCGTCAATCCGTCATCAGCCCATATACCTGGCCGTCGGGCCGTCACTTACAATGGCTGTTCCGATGTGTTTGGGATGCGGATTATACATCTATGCATCATCCCGTGCAGGGGTCGCCGGTTCTGCCATGTATATGTATACAGGACTGGTTACGGCGATCGCATCGGCGATACTTGGAACGGTATGGGCAGTTGCTAATGTAAGGCAGATAAGGCGGCAGGAAGAAAGCGACGCAAAACTGCGGATAAAGGCATATACGGAATATATAAGTGAATGCAGCAGGCTTATTGAAGACAAATACAGGTATAACAGGAATGCATTGTTAAGGAACGGACCCTGCATACGCGAGCTGCTGCAGGGAAATCCCGGGAATTTTGTGCTTAACAGGCGCGCGGGGGATGCGGATCTGTTTAAATACCGGCTGGGTACGGGAAAGCTTAAGTTTGAGGTTGATATAAAGGCACCTAAGGAAAAGTTCATGCCGGTTCCCGATGAACTTGCCCTGCTTCCTCATAAGCTTAAGAATAAATACCGCGAATTAAATGACGTACCGATATGTACCGACTTGGGCAAAGACAGGATACAGGGATTTATAAGCCGGAGCAGTCAGGAACTTGAACGGCTGTTTATAAATATCTCACTTCAGATAGCGGCGACAACAGGGCCTGAACTTATAAGGATGGTATTCCTGTTTTCGGATAACACGATTTCCCGGGATACAATAAGGAGCATGAGGTGGCTGCCACATGCTGTGGGTGATGACGAGCATTATGTATGCATAGGCCGCGACAGGGTAGATGAATTCTTATGCCGGCTTGACAGGATCATTAAAGATCATGAACATATGATGATCAGGTGGATCATTTTTACTGACGATCATAAACGGATACCTTCTTCGATAATAAGCCGCGAGGACGTGATCCTGATGATATTCGCAAAAGAATACAGACAGCTGCCCGGTGAATGCAGATGTATAATCCAGAATGACGGCGCATACAGGGGCATGCTGATGCCGGGCAGCGAGGAATTGCGAAAGGACATAAATTTCGATCATATTTCCGCAAGGGAGGCCGACATATATGCAAGGCGGATAGCCGGAATATGCAGGTATATAAAACCGGCTGCAAGGCAGGTACCGGCGCTTGTGACTCTCCCTATGCTTTATGATAAGGGAATGATAACAACTAAGGATATAGCGGCGGGATGGAATGAAAACAATACGTGGAACAGTATAAGGGCGCCTATCGGCATGGCTGAGGACTCAAGGGTGGTATCACTTGATATCCATGAAAAAGCACACGGTCCCCACGGACTGGTTGCCGGGATGACCGGCAGCGGAAAAAGCGAACTTCTGCAGACCATGATCCTGTCATTTGCGCTAAGGTATCCGCCATGGGAGATCGGATTCTTTCTTATCGATTATAAGGGAGGCGGCATGGCTTCAATGTTTGAAGGTCTGCCCCATCTTATCGGAAGCATTTCGAATCTGTCCGGAAACATCACGGACAGGGCATTGTTATCCATACGAAGCGAAAACGAACGAAGACAAAGGCTGTTTCTTGATGCGGGTGTAAACTCGATCAGGGATTACGGCAGGCTGTTTAGTACCGGAAAGGTTAATGAACCTCTTCCACATATACTGATCATCATAGATGAGTTTGCCGAGCTGAAACGGGATCAGCCCGAATTTATGAAAGAGCTTATCAGCGTTGCACAGGTGGGACGAAGCCTTGGTGTACATCTTATACTGGCGACTCAGAAACCGGCAGGTACCGTCGATGACAACATTTTCTCCAATTCCAGGTTCCGCATATGCCTTCGTGTCCAGGACAGGCAGGACAGCAACGATATGCTGCACAGGCCGGATGCGGCCTATATAAAGGAGCCGGGCAGGGCATATCTGCAGGTGGGCAATGATGAGCTGTTTGAAGAGTTTCAGTCGGGTTACACAATGGAGCCTTATAACGGTGAGAAAGAAGGTGCTTCATTATATCTTCTTGACATAAACGGGCGAAGGATCGATGTTGCTGACAGACCTTTGAAAAGTGAGGGAGAGGATACTCATTTTTCCGTACTGATGAATGTGTTAAAGGATTGCTTTGCCGGGGCTGAAAAGATACCTGTACAAAAGCTGTGGCTTCCCGAACTTGACAGTATCATGATCATCGATAACGAGACGATGATGTCATCCGGGGAAGAAAGCGGGGTTATCATCGGAAGATACGATGATCCCGAAAACAGGCTGCAGGGATTTATACGGATAGATATTTTAAAGACCGGACATATTGCCATATGCGGAAGTGCATTAAGCGGCAAGAGCACCTTCCTGCAGACACTCATAATGTCATGGCTTAAGTGTCAGGATATCATTAATACGGCTATATATATCATCGATTACAGCAACGGAATGCTGTCATGTTTTAAGGAGAGTCATGCGGTTGGTGCATATATAAATGAGGAGCACTCCGACAGGCTCGGAAATCTGTTCTGCATGCTTAAGGATATAGTGGATGAGAGGCGTCTTAACTATGAAGGCATAAGCTTTTCAAACCGCATCTTAAGTGATAAAGACCATGATGAAGCCGTCATACTCATCATTGATAATTACGGAGCATTCAGGGAAAAAACGGATTGTGCATATGATGACATTTTGCAGGAACTTATAAAGAGCGGTGAGAATTACGGAGTATTTACTGTTATTACGGGAAGCATGATCGGAAGTGCGGACATACCTGCGCGGCTGTTTGAAAACATAAAGAGCGGTATCTGTTTAAGGCTTAATGACAGATACCAGTACAGTGAGTGCCTGCGCCGGATCCATCTTCCGACTATGCCCAAAGATCTGCCGGGAAGGGGACTTGCCTGCGTAAATGACAGGATACTCGAATTCCAGACTTACCTGTGTTTTACCGGGGATGACATGTGCAGGAATGAGATCATAAAAAGCGAAGTCATGTCCCTTAATAATAATGGTATGACAAAGGCTGCGATGAAGGCTCCATATATCCCGCACGAGCCTGTGGTTTATGATCTTGATAAAGCTCTTGAAGGTATAAGCCTTAAGCCGGGACAGCTTCCGATAGGATATGATGCGGTAAGTGCAAGGCCGTTTGCACCTGATGTATCCAAAGTTTCATGCATTGTTTTTGCGGGAGCCTCCGGGAGCGGCAGGAGCAATGCATGCAGGGTGGCAGGTTATTATGCAGATAAGGCGGGACGGAGAGTCATATATGCGGACAGCATACGGAGCATATGCGATCACATAAAGGAGAACGGGAATGCGATGGTCATATGTGACGGTATGGAAAAGGCGATAGATGAATTTTACAGAAATGACAGGGACAAAGATATCGGGGATGAAATGGCGGATATCTTAAGTGATCCCAAGGAACACATTTTGGTATTTTCCTTTTTGTCGACTGCGCACACCCTGGTGGCGGGACGGAAACTGTATGAACTGATCCGTTCGGCATGCCTAGGAATATATTTGGGCGGGTGCCTTGACAGACAGAATATGTTCGATTTTTCGTACCTTTCATACAGCGGGCAATGCAAAAGCAGACAGCCCGGTAACGGAACGGTGTTAAGGCGCGGAAACAGGATAAGGTCATGCGATATCGTTATACCGTATGCAGATATTTAACGGGAGGTTATTGATGAT
This sequence comes from Lachnospiraceae bacterium, assembly GCA_017550535.1. Lineage (GTDB taxonomy): Bacteria > Bacillota > Clostridia > Lachnospirales > Lachnospiraceae > UBA2868. The sequence goes on along the minus strand of JAFZOS010000065.1, from coordinate 220,599 downwards.
AAGGTTCGAAGTGTCAGCGATCAGGAATGCAAGGACATATGAATTTGAGGCTGATGAGAGCATACCTGTTAAGGAACTGTCAGGTTATATGGCATCTCTGTGCCATGACAGTGTATGCGGGATACTGCTCAGCATATCGGGAAAGGGCAGGCTTCCGGATGAAGGTACTCTTTTGGATTACGGAGTGTCGTCGGGGGACAGGCTTATGTATATATCATGTAAGGATGGGAAAGGAGGATACAGTGGTACCGTTAAGTGCGGTGTATGTACGGATGAGGGGGCTGCTTGATGATATGGGGGTCGTATCGGAGGAGCTGTATGCAAAACTGACAGGGCTTGAGGAGTCCCTTGCAGGCCTTAATATATCCTGGGAGGGTACCGCTTACGAACACTACAGCATAAGGCTTAAAGAAGATATGGAATTCATGAAAGCCAAGGCATTAAACATGAAGGTTATGTACATTATGCTCAGTACATTTCTTTCGGGATATCAGAATACGGAGCTTAAGGTAAGCAGCGTCATAGGAGGAATTAAAAAATGAGCATTAAGGATGAGATCGATATTCAGTTTAATCGTGCGATGCAGCAGGCGGACGAGCTTGAGGAGCTGTCGGGTGTTATATGCAGTATAGGAAGTGTCAAGATAAACACCGCGCTTAAACTGTTGACACAGTCGTGGAAGGGCGAGAATGCACTTGAATACACAGGTAAGGTAAATGCGATAAGGGACAGGATGTACGGATGTGCCGAGTCACTGAAGGAGACATCTGATCTTATAAGGGTAACGGCAGGACGTATTTACGCAGCGGAGATGGCAGCAATTAGAATGATAGGATAGACAGTTTTTAAAAGGAGGTTTTTTATGTCGTTTTTTCAGGTAACATCAGCAGAATTGAGAAAGAAGGCCGAACAGCTTAAAGGCCTTAACACAAGGTTTCGCGGATCGGTTGATTCCATGCAGCAGACGGAGCAGTCGCTTAAGTCCATGTGGGAGGGTGAAGCAAACGATGCCTTTCACAAAGCTTTTGTAAATGACAGGGGCAGGATGGATCAGTTCCATGCGGCGATAGAGAAGTTCATCGAGGCATTGCTTGTGATCGCCGCAAAATATGAGGAAGCAGAGAAGAAGAACACGCAGACGGCAACGGTAAGGAGCTGCTGAGAATATAGGAGGATAATGATGACGGGATTATTGAAAGTAACGCCGGAAAAGCTGATAGCGGCGTCAAATGAATTCAGCACAACAGGAAGGACTGTAAGGTCACTCACACAGGAAATGAATGATATAGTATCGTCCCTTAAGTCGGTTTGGATGGGCGAGGCGGCTACCGGATACGGGGCGAAATTTGCAGAGCTATCGGATGATATTGAGAAGATAAACAGGATGATCCAGGAACACGTGACCGATCTTAACAATATGGCCAGGGAATATCAGGCTGCGGAAGATACCAACACGGAGCAGAGTGCCATGCTTAAAACAGATATAGTTGCATAAGAGGTAAAGCTATGACAGTAGGATATAAAAACCTGATCCTTATTGACAATTCCATGTCCGTCGGTGAAGCAAACTTTATGCTGTGCAGGGAAACGGCGAAATATATATGCGAAAACGCGGGAGAAAATGATTCTGCAAGGCTTGCGACTTTCGGAGAGGATATTGAGTATATCACCGATTACACCTCGGACAGGGTGCTTATCGATAAAAGCATAGACGGGCTGGAGCTTACTGACAGGGATACATATATTACCGATAATCTGGTAAAGGTTCTGCGCGAATGGAAGGAACAGGACGTTGCATGCAGGAATATAATACTCTTTACCGACGGTGAGGAATCGGAATCGGTCCTCCATGCCGACGAAGAGCTGTATTATCTCCTGAGGGATTCCGATTATCCGGTATATGTCATACAGTGCGTGGAGCGTTTGGGTATACCTGCAACGAAGAACCTTTCCGCAATAGCTACCATAAGCGGAGGAAAGCTTCTTCTTACGGAATTTGAAGGCTCGGATGCTTCAAGTGAAGTGACGATGGGAAAGGCGGTACTTGAAGCAATTGATGCTGCAAGGCAGGCTAAGGAAATGGAGGCGGAAGCTGACAAGGCCGAGGAGATGACGGCCGATACGGAAGAGGAAGCGACGGAGGGAACCGTTGAGGAGAATGAGGCTTCAACAGGTGAGGACAGCCTTATGATATACGGTGATGAAGGCAGGGGAGCTAAACTGCTTGAGGAAACCGTAGCCGTTGATACACCCGATACCCATGCGGCAGCCAATACTCCCATAATACGTCACAGTACAAATGATGCTCCGGGTGTGAACCTTGGCATAATATTCCCGATACTGGGATTTGTTTTTGCTCTCTCATTTGCGGTGATCATCCGGCTGATAACAGGAAGGGGAAAAAGATCACCGGTTAAGAAAGACCGGTACAAAGAAAGGATAGATGAGGAACTTAAGAGGGAGGCTATGATAGCCATTGACGCCGAGGAATATGACTGCATGACCACAAGGCTTAATGAGGAGAGCATGAGCACAAGGGTGTTAAGCCGGGAAGAGGGAGGCCATGATATCGTATTGGAGGACTGCAATGATCCGACAAGGCTGTTTCGGGCTTCGAGTGACGGTACGCTTATTGTGGGAAGGTCCGCCGGTTTGTGTGATCTTGCGATCGACTATGATGATTCCATATCCGGAAGGCATTGTGAGTTATCGGTAAAGGACGGATGCTGGTATGTAAGGGACCTTAATTCATCCAACGGAACACGGGTGAACGGGCAGAAGGTATTTCAGGATCTTATGCTTAAGTGCGGAGATATACTTATGCTTGGCCAGTCATCCCTTCAGGTAAGGATATGAAAGAACTTAGTGAGAAGGAGCTCCTGCTCTTAGCAAATTATCTGTACTTTGATAAATGTACCGAATATGGGACGATAAATGAGATGCTTGACAGCTGCCGCGACGGGAGCGGAAATATTGTTGAAGCGAAAACTGCAGCTCTGGGAATAGGCGGATGTATGAGTGCGCAGGAGGGATGCCGCATTCTTAGTGAGATGGATGCCTGCGGTGACGGCCTTAGAGACTTAAGAGTTGCAAGGAGTATAGATGCGGGCGGCATACGTGCGATATGCTTTGAGTCGCCCGAGGGTGATGCCACGGTCGTGTTCCGCGGAACGGGAGGCGACTATGAACCGTGGGCGGATAATGTTCGGGGCGAATTCTTAAGCGATACAAAGATGCAGAAACTCGCGGATGATTTTGTAAGGTATGACTGCGGAGTTTATGACAGCATTACCGTCACCGGACACAGCAAGGGCGGTAACCTTGCCCAGTATGTCACTGTACTTAACAGCGACAGGGTGGACAGATGCGTTTCCTATGACGGTCAGGGATTCGGCAGGGAGTTTTTTAATGCGTATCCCGATGATATCGTTACCGTGAGCGGAAGGATAAAGTCGATCAGTGCACATAATGATTATGTAAACCTATTACTGGGTTCCATTGCAGGCGCGGCGGTATTTGTAAAAAACCGTCACAGTGATCCTGTCGGATGTCACAGTTCATATGCACTTTTTGACAGCTGCAGTTTTGATGAAAACGGGAATATAATAAACCTGACTAAGCAGAGCATGCTGATGCAGGGTATCAAGGGGCTTACGGGCACACTTACCGGATGCATGGATTCCCTTCCGGATGGAGGGGGAGGCCTGGTCGGCGAACTGCTTGCCGCAAATGTTGCTGCGTTCTTCAGCGATGAGTTAAGCGATGAATCGGAAAAGGATAAAAAGGACAGGGCGGGACTTGACGTTATGCGGTACCTGGCGGGAAGTGCCGGTTTGTACATTAAGGATCCGCTGCGTGATGTGAACATAGTAACCGACGAAGTTTATGTGGATCCGGAAGGCTTAAAGGCGGCATCGGAGATCATGAGGACGGTCGGTGAAGAAATGGATAATGTGTCACAGAAGCTGGCAGAGCTAAGGCTCAAGATAGACTATAAAGCCGCCACCAAACTTGCGGTTGACATAATATTGAAAAGAGCGGAGAACAGGATGGCGGAATATGCGGCACTTACCGGAGCGCGTGCGGAAGCGCTCGATGAGATAAGCAGGTTATATTCGGACCGGGAGAAAGAGATAGTAAGCTGTATAGGAACGATCGCTTTTGCTTAAGGCACGTCATGGTCATAGCCGTGACTGTCAAGGAAGCGTTCAAACATATCGTCCCATGCCGTATTGAGTGATCTGTCCATTGAAAATACTTTAAGTGAAACGGCGGTGGTGCATGTAAGTGCACCGCCGTCATATTTTATATTTACATTTAATGATCCTACCTGATCGGGAAGGATGGTGGTATCGATACCTGCGAGGAACTTTTCGACGTTTTCCCCCGCGAGGCAGAGAGTGATCCTGAATGAAATGGGAGGCTTCCTGCCTTTTATGCATGAATGGCAATATCCCTTGACCGATTCCCAGCGGACCATGTCTTCACTGAAGATACGGCCTTCTTTTTTTGCGTCATCTCTTAAAATATCGAGTTCGTCGGCGGTGAAAAAATCCCTGTTTAAGTGGCCGTCGATCGTATGGGTAGTCGAAGTGACTATGATCGCTTCGTTCAAAAGGAAATGATCGAAAACCGTCTCTTTATCGGACAGGAGACCGGTCATAAATAAAGCGGTATTCTTTATCCTGAAAAGTCGCATACAGCCTCCGTTACATGATCTTAAAATCAAGCGGCGTAAAGAACAGCAGTATCAGTACAAGTATTATCTGAATCCCAAGTATGACGGGCATTCCGATGTAAAACGCCGGTTTGTGAGTCTTGTGCCTGAAAAGATACATACCAAGAAGGCAGCCGATGCTGCCTCCGAATATCGCGATCGAGAATAATGTCGCTTCCGGTGTGCGCCACGACTGCCGCTTGGCCTTCTGCTTGTCTATGAAAAAATAGGCGAGCCCGAGCAGGTTAACACATATTATATAAAGGCCGATGATCATCCTGACATTTCCAAGGTCTATCATTGGGTGGCTCCTTTTGGTAATTACCTGCCTTTTTCTTCTGCTTCCTTCATCTTCAGTGCGCGAACCTTGCATGAAAGTCCGAAGAGATTTATGAAGCCTTCGGCATCATGATGATCGTACATATCTCCGGTCGTAAAGCTTGCGATGCTCTCGTTGTACAATGAGTATGGAGATGTGGTGCCGGCCTTGATTATATTTCCTTTGTAAAGTTTGAATTTAACTTCGCCGGTCACATACTTCTGAGTAGACTGTATGAAAGCCTGAACCGCTTCACGCAGCGGAGTGAACCACTTGCCTTCGTATACTATCTGTGCAAATTTATTACCGAGATCCGCCTTTAATGCATATGTATCGCGGTCGAGGATGAGTTCCTCAAGCTGCTGGTGTGCCTCATAAAGTATGGTTCCTCCGGGTGTTTCATAAACACCGCGGCTCTTCATTCCGACAACGCGGTTTTCAACTATATCCACGATACCGATACCGTGCTTTCCGCCAAGGCGGTTGAGTTCTGCAATGATGTCGGCAACTTTCATATTTTTGCCGTTAACGGAAGTGGGGATACCTGCCTCAAAGGTCATCGTAACGTATTCACCTTCATCGGGCGCTTTTTCGGGTGTTGTACCGAGCACGAGAAGATGGTCGTAATTCGGTTCGTTGGCAGGATCTTCGAGCTCAAGTCCCTCATGGCTTATATGCCATAAGTTACGATCCCTTGAGTAACTTGAATCGGCCGAGAAAGGAAGGTTTATCCCGTGGGCCTTGCAGTATTCGATCTCCTCCTCACGTGAGCGGAGTGTCCACTTATCGTTACGCCATGCGGCTATTATCTTAAGGTCGGGTGCAAGGGCCTTTATCGCAAGTTCGAACCTTATCTGGTCGTTACCCTTGCCGGTAGCACCGTGACAGATGGCGGTGGCGCCTTCCTTACGTGCTATTTCAACAAGCTTCTTGGCTATAACAGGACGCGCCATTGAGGTGCCGAGAAGATATTTGTTTTCGTATACGGCATGCGCCTGAACGCAGGGGATTATGAAATCGTTGCAGAATTCATCCGTAAGATCCTCGATGTAAAGCTTTGATGCTCCCGATGAAAGTGCACGCTCTTCAAGTCCGTCAAGCTCCTCGGCCTGACCGCAGTTTCCGCATACGCAGATAACTTCGTAATCAAAGTTTTCCTTAAGCCACGGTATCAGGGCACTGGTGTCCAGTCCACCCGAATATGCAAGTACAACTTTTTCCTTCATATTTATATTTCCTCCTGGTAATTTATTGTATGATCATCCGTATGTGTTTAAAATGACATGTATTAGGATACAACAACCGGATAATAAATGCAAGCAGATTATGCATAAAAAATCAACTTTATACAAAAATGGCTAAAAATACGTTGCATAATATGCATAAATGATGTATTATTATGCATAAATCTGAAAACGGAGCCTTAAAAGTGAGGAGCATATGGAAATACGTACAATGACAGAAGCCGATTATGAGCAGGTTAAGGACCTGTGGATGTGCATAAAGGGTTTTGCGATAAGGAGCATAGATGATTCTTACGAAGGGATAGAACGTTTCCTTAAAAGAAATCCCACAACTTCAGTCGTTGCGGTCAAGGACGGTAAAGTTGTGGGAAGTATTCTTTGCGGCCATGACGGAAGAAGGGGCTGTTTTTATCATGTATGCGTTCATCCCGACCACAGGCTTAAGGGCATAGGCAGGCAGATGGTAGTTTATGCAATGAATGCCTTAAAGGATGAACATATAAATAAGGTAAGCCTGATAGCTTTTACCGCGAATGATATCGGAAATGCTTTCTGGAACAGGATAGGATGGACAAGGCGTGAGGACTTAAACTATTATGATTTTACACTAAATGATGAGAATATAGTCAGGTTCAATGAGTGATCATATTAATGAAATAATTGAAATAAAGCGTTATTGATTGTATAGTGATATGGAATATGTAAAGAGGGAGGCATGTATGGAGGTAATAAAGGGCGGAGTTACCGCTGCCGCTGGTTTTTCTGCGGGAAGCTGTGAAGCGAATATAAAATACGAAGGCCGGACCGACATGGCAATGGTTTATTCAAAAGAACCCTGTGAGTGTGCCGGGACTTTTACATCAAATCAGGTTAAAGCTGCCTGCGTACAGTGGGATATGCAGCTTGTAAAGTCAGGGGATCCCATGTATGCCGTGGTCATAAATTCGGGAATAGCGAATGCCTGTACCGGTAAAGAAGGTTTTGATGCCTGTATCGCTACGGCAAAGGCCGTGGAGGAGGGATTAAAGGTTCCGTATACCGGTGTGGCGGTTGCCTCAACAGGTGTTATAGGCATGCAGCTCCCGGTTGATAAGTTGACGGCAGGCGTAAAAAAGTTGATCCCTCTGTTAAGTGATGACAAAGAGGCCGGAACAGCAGCCAGCAAGGCGATAATGACGACCGATACCGTGAACAAGGAGATAGCCGTTTCCTTTGATATAGGCGGAGTAAAAGTCACGCTCGGCGGGATGAGCAAAGGCTCGGGGATGATACATCCGAATATGTGCACCATGCTTGCATTTCTTACGAGTGATATAGCAATTGATAAGGCACTGATGCAGAAGGCACTGAGCGAGGTCGTTAAGGATACCTTCAACATGATAAGCGTTGACGGTGACACATCTACCAATGATACGCTGCTCCTAATGGCTAATTCGCTTGCCGGAAATAAGAAGATAGTAAGCGAGGGAACGGATTACGATACATTTAAGGAAGCGCTGTTTTATGTGTGCCGCGAGCTTGCAAGGAAGATGGCTAAGGACGGCGAGGGCGCTTCAAAGCTGTTTACAGCAAGGGTTATAAATGCAAAAACCAAAGACGATGCAAGGCTGTTGGCGCGTTCTGTGATAAGCTCCAATTTAAGCAAGGCTGCAGTTTACGGATGCGATGCCAATTTCGGACGGTTCCTGTGTGCAATGGGCTATTCCGGGGCATCGTTTGAACAGGAGGATGTGGAGCTTTATTTTGAAAGCGGGGCAGGCAGGATGAAGGTGTTTGAGTACGGTGTTCCGCTTGACTTTGACGAGGACGAGGCACTAAAGATACTTAAAGAGGATGAGGTCACGGTATTCATCGATATGCATGAGGGTACGGATGAAGCAACCGCATGGGGATGCGACCTTACCTATGATTATGTTAAGATAAACGCAGATTACAGGAGCTGATCATAAAGGAGAAAAAGATGTCGGTATCATATGATGAGTATATGGAAAAATATTATCAGAAGGCGGAGGTTCTTATGGAAGCCCTGCCGTATATCCAGAAGTACAACCGCAAGGTCATAGTGGTTAAGTACGGCGGAAGCGCTATGAGCGATGAGGAGCTTAAGAGGAATGTCATAAAGGATGTTACCCTGCTTAAGCTGGTCGGATTTAAACCCATAGTCGTACATGGTGGCGGAAAGGATATAAGCGCCTGGGTAAAAAAAGTGGGAAAGGAAGCGCAGTTTGTAAACGGACTGCGTGTGACCGATGATGAGACCATGGAGATCGCGGAGATGGTGCTCGGCAAGGTGAACAAATCGCTGGTAGCCATGGTGCAGGAGCTCGGGGTCAAGGCAGTAGGCATATCCGGCAAGGACGGAGGCCTTCTAAAGGTTGAAAAGAAGTATTCCGAAGGACAGGACATAGGTTTTGTCGGAAACATAACCGAGGTGAACACAAAGATACTGGAAGACCTTCTTGAGAATGACTTTCTTCCGATAGTATCACCGATCGGCCTTGATGATAAATTTGATACATATAACATAAATGCCGATGACGCGGCGTGCGCGATAGCCAAGGCGATGCATGCGGACAAGCTTGCATTCCTTACAGATATCGAAGGCGTTTATAAGGATCCGGATGATAAGAGCACCTTCATTTCAAGGCTTACGGTATCACAGGCAAAGGAACTCATCAGTGAAGGATATATAGGCGGAGGGATGCTGCCAAAGCTCAACAACTGCACGGATGCGATCGAGAACGGGGTAAACAGGGTACATATCCTTGACGGACGCAAGGCACATACGCTGCTGCTTGAGTTCTTCACAAGGAAGGGAATCGGAACTATGTTCTTCCGCGATAACGACGAGGATGTTTTAGGGGAGTGATATCATGGATAATATGAAAGGATACATTGACGAAGCGGAGCAGGTGCTCCTTCATACATACAACCGTTTTCCCGTGGTGTTTGATCATGGAAAGGGTGTATGCCTGTATGATATAAACGGTAAGGAATATCTTGATTTCTGTGCTGGTATTGCGGTATTTGCCTTGGGATACGGAAATGAGGAGTATAACGATGCGCTGAAGGCTCAGATCGATAAACTGATACACACTTCGAACCTGTTTTATTCGGTTCCGGCCATAGAAGCGGCAAAGAAGCTTTGCAGTGCTGCCGGGATGGACCGCGTATTTTTCACAAACAGCGGTGCCGAGGCCATCGAGGGTGCTATAAAATCCGCAAGAAAGTACGCGTTTACAAAGGACGGCAGTACTGACCATGAGATAATAGCGATGGAGCATTCGTTCCACGGACGCACGATGGGAGCGCTTGCTGTCACGGGAAACAAAAAATACCGTGATCCCTTTGAACCCCTTATAGGGAACATTAAGTATGCGGTCTTTAACGATTATGAAAGTGTGGCTTCACAGGTGACGGATAAGACCTGTGCCATTATAATGGAAACAGTACAGGGCGAAGGAGGCATATATCCGGCAGATGATTCTTTCCTTAAGAAAGTACGGAAACTGTGTGATGAGAAGGACATCCTGCTAATCCTTGATGAGATACAGTGCGGCATGGGAAGAACAGGGAGCATGTTTGCATATCAGGCTTACGGCATAAAGCCCGATATCGTGACGACAGCAAAGGCTGTCGGATGCGGTGTGCCGGTAGGCGCATTCATGATGACGCAAAAGGTAGCGGATAAGTCACTCGTACCGGGAGATCACGGGACCACCTACGGCGGCAATCCTTTGGTGACCGCTGCGGTATGCGAAGTCCTTAAGCAGTTTGAGGAGCGGAAGATACTTGATAATGTTAAGGAAGTCGGAGATTATCTGTATAAAAGGCTTGAGGAAGTCAAGTCTGAGTATGACTTTATTACGGCGCACAGGGGCCTGGGGCTTATGCAGGGACTTGTTTTTGACAATGACAAAAAGCCTGCGGGTGAAGTATGCAAACGGGCTGTTGAAAACGGTCTTTTGATAATAACCGCCGGAGGAAATGTTATAAGGTTCATACCTCCGCTTGTTATAAGCAGGGACGATGTCGATAAGATGATAAGCATACTTAAGGCATCGATCTGACAGGTTTGTTTTTGGGGAGAATATAATGAAGAGGATATTAAGCATACTCGTTGCTGCCGCAATGGTGGCTGCGATGATAATGACGGCAGGCGGTTCTATAGAGCCGGCAAAGCTGCATGATTCCAATACACTTATCCTGTGGTACGCCGATGATTCGCTGACTGAGTATATAACGGGAGCGGCGCAGGCGTATCAGGTCGAAACGGGAGTGCATGTAAAGCCTGAACTCGTGAGCGGTGTTGAGCTTTTGGGGCAGATCAATGATTCTTCTGTTCATGAAGGCGAGATAAGGGACGGCGAGGCAGTCACTGCTCCCGATATGTACATAACCACACATGACAATCTGATGAAGGCTTATTATGCCGGGCTGGCGTCCGAGATAACCGACCCTCAGAAGGTTATAAACGCACTTAATTACCCGCAGACTTCGCTGCATGCGATCACATGCAACGGCAAGTATGTGGGTTATCCGCTGTATTACGAGACAAACTTCCTTCTTTATAACAAATCATATATGGCAAATATAGCCCTGCAGAACATTGAGGAAGAACCTGAATTCTTTGATGAGGGTGATATGCCGGAAGAAAACGCTGACGAACAGACCGTATCATCAAACGGCATCACTGTCGATAATCAGGTCACGGTTTCTTCCGATACCGTTTCTTCAAATACCGTATCTTCGGATGAAGTCCACGAAAACGAGGCGGAACTGCCGGATGAAGAAGCGGAACCTATGGGGCAGGAGGATGCGACGAAGGATCCCAAGGTTCTTGAAAAACTTGCAAACATGATCCCGGCCACCATCGACGATATCCTGACCTTTGCAAATAACTATGATGCGCCCGAACAGGTAGAATCAATCTTTAAGTGGGATGTAACGGATATCTTCTATAACTATTTCTTTGTCGGCAATTACATGAACGTAGGCGGCGAAGACGGAGACGATAATTCGTATTTCAACATCTATAACCAGCAGGCGGTTGACTGTCTTAAGGTATATCAGAATATAAACCAGTTTTTCTCGATAGATTCAAAGTCGGTCAGCTATGACAACATAATCAAGGAATTCATCGAGGGCAAGACGGTATTTACCGTAGCCACTACGGATGCACTGGCAAAGCTTAAGGAGGCTAAGGAGAACGGAGAGTTCGAATATGATTACGGTGTCGCGATCCTTCCCGATATAAGTTCGACCCTTAAGGCGCGCGGTATGTCCGAAACCTCAACGGTTGTGATAAACGGTTATTCCTACAACAAGGCGGCGGCTAATGACTTCGCCGAATATCTGTCTTATACAAGGGCAGGCGATATATATAAAAAGGCCGGAAGGATAGCCTGCTTTAAGAACGTTGCTTACGAGGATCAGGAAATAGCGAGCGTAATGGAAGAATACGAAAAGTCGGTACCGATGCCCAAGATGATCGAAGCCGGAAATTACTGGGTACAGCTCGAGATCGCGTTTACGAAGGTTTGGAACGGCGCGGATCCGGATGTGACTCTTAAGGAGCTTAACGATACCATAGGTGAGCAGATAGATGAGCTTGAACAGCATGTCCTCACTCAGGAATCCATTAAGATAGGAATAGATTAAAGTTCACAGATTAAACATAATTTCATCACTTTTTCCTCACGATGCCGGAATAGAATGTAAGCATATAAGGAAAGAGAGGTGTTCTGTATGTACGAAAATTACGATTTTGAAAATAATGCCATACCGAATGAAAGGGAAAGGATCGATGCCGAGGCAAGGCTCAGGCGTGCAAGGGAATTAAAAGAGCAGAAGAAAGAAAAAAGAAGCAAATGGTTTAAGTGTGTTGCATATGCTCTTGTATTCGGCCTTATAGCCGGCGGGACCTTCCAGGGCGTAAATATCGCAGGCGATCTTTTAAGGGACAGGTTAGGTATCGGGATCGGTAAGGAAGCGTCCGGTGAGATCGATGAGGATCGGGATTATGGTGAGCGCGAAGAGCTGAATAAGGCGCGGGATACAAAGGACGATAATGATAAAGATGCAGGCGAAGATAAGGACGAGGAGAAATTAAACACGGCAAAGGCAGCCGTTGCAACACCGCTTGCATCACAGGGAAACCTGGATGTATCAACCGTAGCGGCCAATTCAATGCCTTCGATCGTTTCAATAACCAATAAGAGCGTTCAGGAAGTCAGGTCATTCTTCGGCGGCGGGATACGCGAATACGAAAGCGTCAGCGCCGGATCAGGCATCATAGTAGGTCAGAATGACAGTGAACTGCTTATAGTTACAAACAACCACGTGGTTGAAGGTGCCAAGGAACTGTCGGTATGCTTTATCGATGATGAGGTATACGAAGCGGTAGTAAAGGGAACAGATCCCGACAACGATCTTGCGGTTATTGCGGTTAAGACAGCAGATGTCGGCAAGAGTACGATGAACAAGATATCTATAGCCACGATCGGTGATTCCGATGCACTTGTCATAGGCGAGCAGGTAGTTGCCATAGGTAATGCACTCGGTTACGGACAGTCGGTTACTACGGGTATAATAAGTGCTCTTGAACGTGATGTTGAAATAGATGATATAGCGAAGAACCTTATCCAGACCGATGCGGCGATCAACCCCGGCAACAGCGGCGGTGCGCTTCTTAATATGAGGGGTGAAGTGATAGGCATTAATTCGGCCAAGCTTGCATCATCTCAGATAGAGGGTATGGGATACGCGATCCCGATATCAACGGCAACGCCTATCATAGAAGAACTCATGAACAGGCAGACGAGGGAGCTCGTTGACAAGAAGGATGCAAGTTATCTCGGTATAGCCGGTGTGGCGGTATCTGATGAGATCTCCAAGACCTACAATATCCCTACCGGAGTATATGTTTCGGAAGTCACGAAGAACGGTCCTGCGGATAAGGCCGGTATAGTAAAGGGTGATGTTATAAAGAAATTCGACGGTATATCCGTATCATCCATTAACGATGTGAAGGAGCAGCTGAAATACTATAAAGCAGGCGAAAAGGTCAAGATCCTTGTCATGAGGAGCAACGGAACCGAATACAGCGAGAAGACGGTCGAAGTGACTCTCGGAAAGAAGTCGGAATCGGATATTAAGGATGAGGACGAGGAAGAAGAAGTCATACAGGAAGACAAGGGTAATGATGATGAAGGATATTATATAGATCCGTTCTCGATATTCGGATATTGATACAGTTTTTCATTTACTTATTTCCTGATACAATTTATAATGTAATCGCTCAAGCGGGTGCCTCTTGGGGCACTCGTTTGAGTTATGCATATACTTACCCGGGAGAAGGATAATGGAAACCAATCAGATAACCATCACACCTGAGATCACCATTCCCAAGGGAAATTTTGATTTTCTGATGGAAGCTACTCATAATGAGCAGCTTTATCTTGGCTGCCTTAATGCCGAGAAGTGTATGATGACGGATTATGATACATGTCTTAAAAATATCAGGCGGACAATAGAAATGCTTGGGATCGAGCTCGAAAAATGGAGCAGGGCCGAGCAGCAGGGCATTTCTCCCGATGAGGCGCTTCGAAGTATCTTTATCGATCTTAAGCGCGCTAAGAGTCATAAGGGGAGCCAAAAAGAAAGGCGCCGCATTTCCAAGAAAAATTTCTACATCCGACATGTAGTTGACTTTGAGAAGAAGGATCATGAAGAGTACACAAGAAAGCAGATAGCGGCTTTTACCGAGGATTATGCAAATGTTTATCCGACGGCTGTCAATGACGGAAAGAAGAAAAACAAAAGCTTCAGGGATATAGCCTACGATATTTATGCAAGGTGTTCCAAACCGCTTACGGATAAGGGAAGTGCGACAAAGGAGGATTGTGCCAACCTTATAAGGCTGTTCCACGGGATGCTTTGTCTTTTAAATTATGTTCAGGAGCCATACGATCCCGAGCTTACGCCAATGGATGATTATTTCCCCGTTCCGTATGAATACTATGATGAGCTTAACCTTATAAAAGGTGTCAATTCAAAGATATATGTTTCTCCGGACGGAAATACGTTTTATATGTTAAAGCGCAAGGATATCGATTATATGGATATCTTAAATCCGGATATCTACAGGGAACGTATGCGGGAACTCAGTATGCTTGATACATTCTGGGGGAGGCTTGGCGGGATCATCGGATACGGTGAGCATCCTGTCCTGGAAGTCGGGACCCATGATTACAGGCGGGCCGTATATAAGTTTGCCGGAAGGCCGCAGGCGATGACAAAGCGCTTCATTGAGGGTCTTGACAAGAAGAGCATGCGCGAAGAACTGTCAAGGGGGCTTATACGTCTTATAAGGATCATGCATGAACCCGTTCCTTCAATACCTCACGGGCATTTAAATCCCGAGTGCATATATGTGTGTGAGGGCAGCAGGGGGCTTCTGCCATATATAGTCGGCTTTGAAGATGTAAAGCCGGATCCGGTAAGGGGTGATTTTCCCGACAGGAATATGCTGGATGATTACTTTAACCTTATTGATATGCAGAAGTTCACGGCACCCGAGATACGAAACCTTTCTCCGGGTGATGAAGTCGATCTTAAGAGCGCCGACATTTATTCGCTTGGCAAGCTTATCAAATACATATACGGACGCGATGAGATAAAGGTCAGGGATTACGTTGATGAACTGATCGTAAAGGATCCGGAAGCAAGGCCCGGTATCGTCGAGGCATCCAGGATGTATGACGATGAAGTGGTATATTTTGAGCCGACCGTTAAAATGGGGGATGATGTACTTACCGAATTCCGGCTGCTCATATACAGTGCATATCACGGATTTGAGGACCACCGCATTAATGATACAGTGACCATAGGCAGGATGTTCAGCTCGTCGGGAAAGGACATAAAGGTTGATTCTCCGATAGCATCACGTACACACGGAAGGTTCGTAAAAACGGATTCGGGCTTTGAATACATTGATATGCTGAGCACGAACGGAACATTCATAAACGGAGTGCTGTACGGTGCACAGAGGGCAGGACATCCCGAGCCGAAGAAGTTAAAGATAGGCGACATATTAAAGATAGACCACCCGGAATTTTTAAAGGCACACCGCAATGCGATCCTTATGTTTGTGCTGGGACCATCCGAGCACAGGATGAAGGAGCGTACCATCGATATAACCGAGGGGATGGTGGTATCGGTTGGAAGGGAGCCTACGGATGTGACTCTTGCGAATAATCGCGTTTCTAAAAGACATGCAAGGTTTGTCGTAAAGGACGGGGTTTTGTATATACAGGATCTCAACAGTACGAACGGAGTATATGTTAACGGCAATAAGATCGAGAGCGCGGAACCGCTTAATGCAATGGACTGCATAAGGATCGTGGATTACGTTTTTATAGTGACAGGCGATAAGATCCGCTATTTTGCGGAATGATATATATTTTAAAGCTTTGTCTTTAAAGTCGGAAGGATATGTGATAATATAGTCAATGCATAAGGGCCTGCATAAGGAGGCTTAATTGAAAAAATCAATAACATGCATTCTGATCATTATCCTTTCTGTTGTTTTTTCGTTATCAGCGGGCTGCGGTAAAGAAGAGGCAGTCATCGAGCTTGAGCAGGAACGTTTTGAGTCCGATCCCGTAACGGATCCCAATGAAGAAAAAGCCGGGGCTGCAATAAGTACCGTGACCGTATATGTTTGCGGGGCGGTAAACAGGCCGGGTGTTTATGAACTGCCGGGCGGTACCCGGATAGTGGATGCCATTGATGCGGCCGGAGGAATGGATCCGTCCGCTGATCATGATTACATCAATCAGGCGATGCTGCTTGAAGACGGGGCCAAGGTTTATGTCCCCACCTGTGAGGAAACACAAGCAGCGGGGAATTTGGGTGTCGGGGCCGATAACGCATCCGGCAGCGTGACGGGAAAGGTCAATTTAAATACGGCCGATGCAGCCGAGCTAATGACTCTTCCCGGGATAGGCGAAGCCAAGGCGGCACTCATAATCGAATACCGCGACCAAAACGGCAGGTTTGATTCGATCGAGGATATAATGAAGATAAGCGGCATCAAGGAAGGTATGTTCAATAAGATAAAGGACAGGATCAGCATATAAGAAAGAGGAAGATAATGAAAGTTCTTGTAGTAGATGATGAGAAAGCCATTGTAAAGGGCATTGCGTTCAGCATACAAAATGACGGCAACGAAGTCGACTGTGCATATGACGGCGAGGAGGCACTTGCCAAGATAAGGGAAAACGACTACGATATAATACTTTTGGATGTCATGCTCCCCAAGCTTGACGGTTTTACCGTATGCAGTAAGGTAAGGGAGTTTTCAAAGGTTCCTATCATCATGCTCACCGCAAAGAACGACGATACGGATAAGATAGCCGGACTTACCGGCGGCGCCGACGACTATGTCACCAAGCCGTTCAATATAATGGAGATAAAGGCAAGGATCGATGCGGTCCTCAGGAGGACGGCCGGTAGGCGGGAAACTGAGGATAAAGGCAGTGATTCTGTCCTTAACATAAGCGATCTGCGGCTTGAAAGGACCAATAAGCGTCTGTTCATCGCGGGCAGGGAGGTAAACATCACCGTAAAGGAATTCGAAGTACTTGAGCTCCTTGCATCCAATCCCGGCAAGGTATACAGCAGGGATAAACTGTTGGAGCTCATATGGGGGCTTGGTTATCCCGGAGGTTCGAGGACCGTTGATGTGCATGTAAGGAGGCTTCGCGAGAAGATCGAGGAGAATCCGAGTGATCCAAAGTATGTGCAGACGAAATGGGGGGTAGGATATTTCTTCCATGTTTAGGGAAAGACTCAGGAACATAAATCCGTTTAACAGTCTGGGACTGCGCATTTTTCTCATCATTTGTCTGGTAGGCATCGTTCCTGTCATACTGCTCCGCAGCATCATCCTTAACAGCTATGAAGCGCGGGCGATCTCGGTAAGGGTTTCCGAAGTGCAGAATCAGTGCACTATACTTGCAAACCACCTGGTAACATACGGTTATCTTTCGGATCCGGCATCCGAGACCATAAATGCCGAACTTGATCAATTCTCATCGCTGTACGACGGCCGCATCATGATCATAGACAGCGATCTTAAGATCATAAAGGATACTTATTCCATAAGTCAGGGCAAGGTAATGATCTCCGAGGAGATACTTAAATGCTTTGATAAAACGTCAATTTCCAAACACGATAAGAAAAACAGGTATATTGAATTTACAACGCCTATCACCGATCTCGAGACCGGCAGTGTTATCGGTGTTATCTTAACGAGCGTATCAACCGACAATATCGCCGATACGATCGGTATAATGGGACGAAAGGCCTATCTGTTTGCGATAATAGCCGCCGTTCTTACCGTATGCTTTGCCGTGTTCATATCCATATATCTGTTAAAACCTTTCCGTGATGTAAATACCGCTCTCATACAGGTGGAGGAGGGTTTTACCGAGGAAAAGATATCGGTGCCTGCATATAACGAGACAAGGGTCATTTCCGAGTCGTTCAACCGTCTGATGGAGAAGATGAAGACGCTGGAGGATTCGAGGCAGGAGTTCGTATCAAATGTCTCGCATGAGCTCAAGACACCCATCACATCCATGAAGGTGCTCGCCGATTCGCTGATCCTTCAGGAGGATGTTCCTGTAGAGATATACAGGGAATTCATGGAAGACATAACCGAGGAGATCGATCGCGAGGATAAGATAATCAATGACCTTTTGTCACTCGTCAAGCTTGACCGGACATCGAACGATCTTATGAACATCACATCGGTGGATGTAAACAGGATGGTTGAAGATGTGCTTAAGCGTGTACGCCCGATCGCGGATAAGCAGAAGGTCGATCTCATATTTGAGAGCATAAGGCCGGTAACTGCGCAGATAGATGAGATCAAGATATCGCTTGCTATCATGAATGTTGTGGAAAATGCCATTAAATACAACCGCGAGAACGGCTGGGTAAGGGTAGCGGTGGATGCGGATCATCAGTTCTTTACTGTGGTCGTGTCGGATTCGGGTATAGGAATACCTGAAGAATCGGTAGCACACATTTTTGAAAGGTTTTACAGGGTTGACAAGTCGCATTCAAGGGAGATAGGGGGTACCGGTCTCGGGCTCGCCATCGCCCGTAACGCGATACTTATGCATGACGGCGCGATAAAGGTGGAAAGTACGGAAGGTGTCGGCACCGCATTTACGATAAAGGTACCGTTAAGGAGCTTGAATACTCAGCCCGCAGGTAATTTAAGGACAAGTGATGACAGTGAGGATAACGAAGAGAAGGATGAATAGAATATTGACCGTGATCTTTATGCTGTCACTGGTACTTTCCGGCTGTAATAAGGGACCCGGCGGGGCAGAGGATGCATTTAAAGTGTATTATCCCAGTAAGGACGGTGTCAGGGTTTCTTCCGTTGGAATACAGGTTGGATCATATGATACGGATGCACTTATCGGTGAAGCCATGGCAATGCTTGCAAAACAGCCGTCGGATTATGATCTGCGCCCGGCCATACCAGAGGATGTTACCGTTTTGTCGCTTACATTAAACGATGGGCTCCTTCTTGTGGATTTTTCAACGGAATATTATAAGATCACCGGCAGGGAGGAGATAATCAGGCGGGCTGCGATAGTCAGGACACTTGACCAGATCGAAGGTGTGGATGAAATATCATTTACGGTTGACGGTTCTCCCATCACAGATTCAAAGGATGTTCCGATCGGCATAATGACGGCGGATATGTTCATTGATAATGCGGGTGACGAGATCAATTCGTACGAACGCGCCAAGCTGCTTTTATATTATGCAAATGCAGAAGGGACCGGCCTTGTAAGGACAACCGAGAACGTTGCCTACAACTCGAATATATCTCTTGAAAAGCTGGTATGTGAGCACCTTATTTCAGGACCGTTGGCATACGGAGCCTATCCTGTGACCGATCCGGGAGTTCATCTGATGGCGGTGACTACCAAGGATGGCGTTTGTTATGTAAACTTAAGCAAGGAGTTTCTGGTAAAGCAGGGAAACTTAACGGATGAGGTTGTACTGTACTCGTTTGTCAATTCCCTTACGGAACTCAGTAATGTGAACAAGGTACAGTTCATGATAGATTCGGAGACCGAGATATCTTTCGGCGAACACAGTTATCTGAATACACCGTTTGAAAGGGATCTTGAGCTTATAGAAGTAAGATAAACAGGAGGAAGTATTGTATTTAAGAAGACCGTTATGTGCCTTCTGTCTTTTGTTCGCGTTAAGCCTGGCGATCATAATGCAATGTACCGGCGAAACGGGCGGTACACCGGAACAAACGGGATATAAAGGAAAGCGGACCGGCTTTACCGGCGTGATCCGCAGGATGGAAAATAAGAACGGAAGGCTCATACTTCAGATCAGTAACACATCGATATCAGATCGGGACATATTATTATATCTTTCGGAAGAAAACCTAACAGAAGTCAAACTGCATACAGGTCAAAAGATAAGCGCCTCGGGTATCCCGGGGGAGTTTGATCATGCTCATAACCGGGGCGAGTTTGATCTTAAGGATCATTATGATCTTAAAAGTATTGACTTTCCCGTATATGAAGGGGTCATAACCGGAACGGGTACTTCGTACGATCATTTAAAGGACGGACTGTATCGTATAAGGAATAACACAGCTGCAGTATATGAGAAGTATTTCGAGCCTGAGGAATACGGTGTTATTAAGGCTTTGGTCCTTGCGGACAGGAGCAGCCTTGATAACGGGATAAAGCAGCAGTACCAGAATGCAGGGATATCACACATCCTGGCTCTTTCCGGACTGCATATTGCAACAGTGGGATTTATTGTTTTCGGTATTTTAAGAAAGCTTAGACTGCCCGTATTTATATCTGTGATCATATCAACATGTCTTATAACGCTTTACTGCATTATGGTCGGTATGCCTGTTTCGGCGCTGCGGGCCCTTATCATGTTCCTTCTTTCAATGGGCGCGATGCTTCTCGGACGCACGCCAGATCTTCGGACAAGTGCCGCCGCTGCAGCGGTCATAATGCTGATGATGCGCCCTGACAGTTTATGTGATTCTTCCTTTCTTCTTTCGTTCTCGGCAGTTATGGGTATCGGACTTGTTTATCCGTCGCTCAGGTTTATAGTTATCACAGCGATAGGAAGGCGCAGGATCCAGAAGCTTGATCATTCGAAGGTTTGGGCAGTCAGGATGATGATGGGAATATTAAGGACGCTGCTTGTATCGTCAGCGATACAGTTGACAATGCTGCCGTTTATACTGTGGTTCTATTATCAGTTCCCCACATATGGGATACTTGTTAACATCGCGGCGGTACCTCTTGCGGGATTTCTGCTGATCTTTGCCGTGGCGGTCGGCATTCTGGGAACAGTTGCGTCATATCCCGTTACGGCACCGGTACTTGAAACGGCAGTAAGGCTTCCGGTTTTGGCGGTAAGGGGGATTCTTAAGTTTTATGACAGTTTATGTGACATACAGGCCTTGGCTCCCGGTTCCCTTATCATAACGGGACGTCCGCAGGTATCATTTATGTGGATATACGGTACCGTTCTTGCGGCAGCTGCGGTTATCGGAACGATGCTTGAGAAACGTGAGAGGATAAACGGGATAAAAAGGCTTACGGGGCGTGCTGTCGGGAATGATAAGCCGGCAACGGTGAAAACGGCACGTATACTGATCTTTATATGCGCGATCAATACCGCTCTTTTATTCATAAATGATAAACCGCAATTTGAGATATCCGCGTTATATATGGGACAGGGGCAGTGTTTTGTGATACATGGTAAGGATGTCCCAACCGTCATGTATGACTGCGGAAGCCTTGATGAGAAGGAGGCGGGAAGGTACAGTGTGATCCCGTTTTTAAAATACTGCGGAATAAGCCGTATTGATACTGTGTTCGTTTCGCATCTTGACAGGGATCATGTAAGCGGGCTTATCGAGATACTGAATGACGATAAGAGCATGGATGTAAGCATCGGCCGTATAATAATCCCGGGCAGTATTTCACAGGAAAACAGTGAGAATCACGCGGATCTTAAAAGGGCGGCGGAGCGCCATGATATACCGGTATACAGGATGATATCGGGAGACAGGTTAAGCTATGACCGCTTAAGCTTTGAGTGCCTGTCTCCGGTAAACGATAGAATGACAGAAGGTGATATCAATGAAGGGTCTCTCGTACTCTCGCTTGAATACAGGCCTGATGATAAAAACTGCTTAAGGGCGTTATTTACGGGTGATATAAGCAGTGAAACGGAAGCAAAGCTTATAAAAGGCGGTATCGGAAGTTATGATTATCTTCAGGTACCCCACCACGGATCAAGATCCTCGGCCGATCCGGAATTTTTTAAGCGCATATCGCCTTATGCTGCGGTCATATCGGCAGGGATCGACAATCAGTACGGGCATCCCCACAGTGAAACTCTCAGCATACTTAAAGATGATGACCGTGTAAAAACATTCATAACATCCCGTGACGGAGAGGTTGATATGCGTGCCGTTCCCGACAGGGGGCACATGCGATTTTTGATGGTATCATTTAATACCCTGTGATATAATGGCGTCATGAAAAGTATCGATGCGGACATAAAGGACGAAAAGATAAAGAACATATATCTGCTGATGGGTGTGGAGCCGTATCTGATATACCAATACAGGGACAAGCTCATGGATGCCCTTGTAAGCCGGGATGATGAGATAAACCGGAAAAAGTATACGGGTGAGATAAAGGATATAAATGCAGTGATCGAATATGCCGATACGGTTCCTTTTTTTGCGCAGCGAAAAGTATTGGTACTTGAGGATACGGGGCTGTTCAAGTCATCTGACGATACCCTTGCATCATATCTTAAGGATCTTCCCGAAACAACTTACATTTTATTTGTTGAATGCTACAGGGGAGATAAGTCCGAAGAACGGAAGTATGAGAGGACTCTCGTTGATAAAAGATATAAGCTCTTTAAGGCTGTTCAGGAGCTTGGAAGGGTCATTGAGTTTAAAAGAACGAGTGAGGACATACTTATTAAGTGGCTGCTTAAGAAGTTCTCGGATGATGGGCTTTCGATCACCAGGAACGCTATGGACTGCCTTCTTGAGAATATCGGCAATGATATGATGATGCTCTCAAATGAAGCTGAAAAACTCATATGCTATCGCATGGGACACAAGTCAATAGATGTTGATGATGTTAAGGCTGTGTGCTCAAGGAATATTTCGAATGAAGTATTTGAAATGGTAAATGCGATAGCGGTTAAAAATAAAAGAAAGGCATTAAAACTGTATTATGATCTGATCGAGGTAAAGGAAAGCCCCATGAGGATTCTTTCACTTATCGGAAGGGAGTTCAATCTGCTGCTTAGGGTGAAGGCGATCAGGGGAAGGGGCGGCGGTCAGCGTGAAGTAACGGAGCAGGCCGGTATCCATCGCAGTTTTGCCGGCAGATATATTTCCGTATCGGGAAGGCTGAGTGAGGAATACCTTAAGGAAGCCATAAATGACTGCGTTGAGACCGAGGCATCATTTAAGCAGGGCAGGCTTAATGATACGATGGGAGTCGAGATGCTCATAATCAAATATGCAGGTTAAGGAGGAATTATGCGAAAAGAACCCAAACCGTTGCAGGTATATAAGCATTTTAAGGGCACGTATTATCAGGTGCTGACAGTTGCAAAACATTCTGAGACCGGCGAGCGCCTTGTCATTTACCGTCCTTTGTTTGGCGGAGATGAAGTTTATGCCCGTCCGCTTGAGATGTTCTTAAGCGAGGTGGATCATGAAAAATATCCGGATGTAAAGCAGAGGTGGCGGTTCTCGCTTGCGACGGGCCCGGGTAAAGCAGGCAGGGAAACGGTTTACTCTGCTCCCGGGGCAGGCGATGATAATACGGCCGGCGAAGGAAAGGAAAGTAAAGGAACTGAAAGTGAAGATACGGAAGGTGAACGGGATAAGGAAAAGAAGGAGCCCGAGAGCTTTCTCGACAGGTTTCTTGATGCCGATTCCTATGAGGAGAAGCTTGACATTTTTACGGGTATGTGGAAGACGGTCAGTGAGGACAGCATTGACAATGTTGCCACGATAATGGACATTGAGCTTAAGGGCGAAACGATCGAGGATAAATACAAGGAGATACTTAATTGCCTTAAGATGCGGGCGAAGTATGAATGCTCCAGGCTGAGATAGGAAAACAAGAGAGAGGATTTGGTTTACATAAAATGAAACTATTGACTATTGCTATTCCCTGCTACAATTCCGAAGCTTATATGAGAAAGGCTATCGAATGCCTTCTCCCGGGCGGGGATGATGTTGAGATACTTGTGATAAACGACGGTTCAAAAGACGGTACGGCAGCCGTAGCGGATGAATATGCCGCGAAGTATCCCGGTATCGTACGTGCTATCCATCAGGAGAACAAGGGGCACGGCGGTGCGGTAAATACAGGCATGGAAAATGCGACAGGCATGTATTTTAAGGTGCTTGATTCCGATGACTGGCTGAAGGAGTCGGCTTACTTAAAGGTACTTGATAAGTTAAGGGATCTTGCCGGCGGCAGCAGGGTGCTCGATCTTATGATATGCAACTTCGTATACGAGAAGGAAGGCAAGGAGCATAAAAAGGTGATGACCTATAAGTCGGCCCTGCCGGTAGATGAGATATTTACATGGAAGGATGTCAGGCATTTTAAGAAAGGGCAGTATCTTCTTATGCATTCGGTTATCTACCGGACAAAGCTGCTTAAGGAATGCAGGATGACTCTTCCCGAGCATACTTTCTATGTGGATAACATTTTTGTGTTTGAACCGCTTCCGTATGTTAATACCATGTATTATATGGACGTTAATCTGTACAGATATTATATCGGCCGTGAGGACCAGTCGGTAAACGAGGAGATAATGATTAAGCGTATCGATCAGCAGCTGCGTGTAAACAGGATCATGATCGATTACATGGCAGGTACCAGGCGGTGCCTTGATCCCAAGCTTGAGAAGTATATGCTCAACTATCTGGACATAATGATGACGGTTTCCTCCATATTTTTGATCAAGGACGGAAGCGAGGAGGCTCTGGAAAAGAAGAAGGGGCTGTGGGAATATCTTAAGAATACGGACGGGCGGGATTATTTCAGGCTGCGTTTCGGGCTGCTTGGGACATCGATGAACATACCCGGCCGCGGCGGAAGGAAGATATCGGTGCTCGAGTACAAGATAGCACAGAGGTTCGTCGGGTTTAACTGATCTTTCTGTTATTGTGTTTTAAGGTGAGTTCCTATATAATGTTACGAGGGTTTTGTGCCTTAGTTTAGTCAATTCAAATTGGAGGTAGATGTATGTATTCACTGGATGAAGTAAGGGCGGTCGATCCCGAGATCGCGGACGCCATAGTTAAGGAGCAGGAGAGGCAGAACAGTCATATCGAGCTCATCGCATCGGAAAACTGGGTAAGCAAGGCGGTAATGGCTGCCATGGGAAGTCCGCTCACAAATAAATATGCGGAGGGTTATCCGGGAAAAAGGTATTACGGCGGATGCGACTGTGTTGATATAGTTGAGGATCTGGCCAGGGAGAGGGCTAAGAAGCTGTTCGGCTGTGATTATGCCAATGTTCAGCCTCATTCGGGAGCGCAGGCCAATATGGCCGTATTCTTTGCCATGCTTGAACCCGGAGATACTTTCATGGGTATGAACCTTGATCACGGCGGACATCTGTCTCACGGTTCTCCGGTGAATATGTCCGGTAAATATTTTAACTGCGTACATTACGGAGTTAATGACGAAGGATTTATCGATTACGATGAAGTAAGGCGCATAGCGCTTGAATGCAAGCCGAAGATGATCCTTGCCGGTGCAAGTGCATACGCAAGGAAGATCGATTTTAAGAAGTTCAGGGAGATATGTGATGAAGTGGGTGCATATCTCATGGTCGATATGGCTCACATAGCAGGCCTTGTGGCATCGGGATATCATGAGAGTCCTATCCCGTATGCAGATGTTGTGACCACAACTACGCATAAAACACTGCGCGGGCCAAGGGGCGGACTCATACTGTGCAATCAGGAAGCAGCCGATAAGTTCAATTTCAACAAGGCTATCTTCCCCGGAACGCAGGGAGGACCTCTCATGCATGTCATCGCAGCAAAGGCTGTATGCTTAAAGGAGGCGCTCTCGCCCGAGTTTAAGGAATACGGTAAGAATATAGTAGATAATGCACAGGCTCTTGCCAAGGGGCTTCTTAACAGGGGACTTTCGATCGTATCCGGAGGAACGGATAATCATCTTATGCTGCTTGATCTCCGTCCGCAGGGACTTACAGGCAAGGAGATCGAAAAACTGCTTGATGAAGCTCATATAACCGCTAATAAGAACACTGTTCCGAATGATCCTCAGAAGGCATTCGTAACCAGCGGCATAAGGCTTGGAACTCCGGCCGTTACATCCAGGGGAATGAACACCGATGATATGGATAGGATCGCCGAGGCTATCGCATTTGTGGTAAAGGAAGGCGCTGACGGTGTTGCAAAGGCAAGGGCTATAGTTGATGAACTGACCGCGAAGTATCCGCTGATCTGATAAAACTATGATATTCAGTTCTCTGTTGTTTGTATTTTGGTTCATACCCATATTCTTCACGATATACTGGCTTGTGCCCGTGAAGTTTAAGAACATTGTCCTGTTTATCGGGAGCATTGTATTTTACGGCTGGGGCGAACCCAAATATCTTATACTGCTGACCATATCCATTCTCGTAAATTATTATGCGGGCATACTTATGCATCACTATAAAGGGCGGGCGGATAAGCCCGTCCTTGTGTGCGCGCTGATCTTTGATGTGGGCATGCTGTTCTTTTTCAAATATATCAATTTCTTTATCGAGAATATCAATGCCGTAAGCGGTGCGGGCATCAGTAAGGTTGACATAACGTTACCGCTTGGGATAAGCTTCTACACATTCCAGATAATGTCTTATGTGATCGATCTCTACCGCGGTAAAGTGGAGGTTGAAAAGTCGTTTGTTAACCTTGGTACGTACCTGTGCATGTTCCCCCAGCTCATAGCCGGTCCCATCGTGGTATACTCCGATGTATCGGCGGCGCTTAGGGAAAGGAAGATAACCCTTACGGATGTTGAGGAGGGACTTAAGCTGTTTGTTCTGGGACTCGGTTCCAAGGTACTTATAGCCAATAATGCCGGCGAGTACTGGAAGGAACTGGAACAGATAGGATACGGCAGGATTTCGGCACCGCTTGCATGGCTTGGAATGCTTGCTTATACATTACAGATATATTTTGATTTTAACGGTTACTCGATGATGGCGATAGGACTTGGAAGGATGCTCGGATTTGAATTTCCGAAGAACTTTAACCTACCGTATACATCGAGGTCTGTTACCGAATACTGGAGAAGGTGGCATATGACCTTAAGCGGATGGTTCAGGGATTATCTGTATATACCGCTCGGAGGCAACAGAAAAGGAAAGATAAGGACAATATTTAATCTTTTCATAGTCTGGTTTGTTACAGGCTTCTGGCATGGGGCGGACTGGAACTTCATTTTGTGGGGATTGTATTTCTTTGTGCTCCTCATGATCGAACGGGCGGGTTTTTCAAAGCTTCTTGAGAAGAACCGTATATTGTCACATATATATTCACTGCTGGCGATAGGATTTGGCTGGATGCTGTTTGCCATAACGGACCTTAAGGCTCTTGCCTTATATCTGTCAAGGCTGTTTACCGCAGGATCGTCCCCTGAGGCGCTGTATTATTTAAGGAATTACGGAGTCGTATTTATACTTGGCTGTCTGTTGTCGTCAGGGATCGGCAACAGGATTTACAGTAAGATAAAGGACCGGGCGTTTATTACCGTGCCCGTATTGACTGTCATTTTCATACTTTCCATTGCATATCTTGCCGATGCTTCATTTAATCCGTTCTTATACTTCCGTTTTTGATTGAAAAAACAGGGATATTCGGTATAATATATTATGTGTTATTGTGTCGTTTTATGCGCATCGATATGATCTGATGCTACGGAGTGTTTATGATATCTGACGGAGCAGGCGGAAACAGAAAAAAACACATAATAAGGATACTCTTATACGTGATCATAGCTGCCTTTTTTGTGGGCGTGGTATTTGTCTATTATACCAGGCTTTTTTCCGAGACCCGTGCAAACATCATAAACAAGGGCAGGATCAATGCGATCGAATCGGTCGACCAGATAGATAACCGCATGTCTGCAAGCCTTGACATTCTGAAACTGGCTGCTTTCACTCTTGACAATATGATAAGGGACGGCAGGCCTGATGAAGATATCCTTGATTATCTGACAAACGAGACTATCGCCGTGGGGGACTCGCTTATAGCGGATACTACCGGTATATACGGATATATAAACGGGGTATACATGGATGGTTCCGGCTGGGTACCCGAAGAGGGCTATGATCCTACCGTAAGGCCGTGGTACGTTGAAGCAAGGGCGGGAAACGGAGCCATCGTTATCGTCGATCCGTATGTTGACCTTGACACAGGAGCTGTGATGATAGCTATTGCCAGAACACTGTGCGATAACAGCAGTGTTGTCAGTATAGACCTGTCCATGAATGATATACAGGAGATAATAGAGGAACATGTTTTAAGCGGACGTTCATATGCAGAGTTTGTAATAAACGGAAAAGGCCAGATAATCGCGCATTCGGACAGCAGCCTTGTCGGAACGCAGCTTAATAACAATGAGGATCCTTTTATGGCGGCGATCGCCGGACAGATCAACACTTCACAGGCCGGATACTTCTATCTTAACAACGGCGGCAGTGATTATATGACATATGTGGCGCCCCTTGAGAACGGATGGACCTGTGTATCGGTCGTTGATGCCACGAAGGATTTTGACAATCTCCGCAGTCCGCTGATCAAAACAATACTGGTTGCGGTGTTGATAATTGCCGTATTTCTTATTCTGTTTGGTCAGTCGGAGAAAAAGAACAGGGAAGCCCAGGGGCTGACGCTTAAGTCTGAGCAGGCTATCGCGGCAAGCGAAGCCAAATCGACATTCCTTTCCAACATGTCACATGAGATACGTACTCCCGTAAATGCGATCCTCGGCATGAACGAAATGATCCTGCGGGAATCGGATGATGATTCCGTTCTTTCATATTCCGAAAATATAAAGAATGCCGGCAGTACGCTGCTGGGACTTATTAACGACATACTTGATTTTTCGAAGATAGAAGCCGGAAAGATTGAGATAGTACCGGTTGATTATGATCTGTCTTCATTTGTGGACGATCTTGTTAACATGATACAGTCGCGCGCGGATGATAAGGGCCTTTACCTCAGGCTTGATTTTGACCGGCGTATCCCGAGGAGGCTTAACGGTGATGATGTACGTCTTAAACAGATAATAACCAACATACTTACAAATGCCGTGAAGTATACCGATAAGGGAACCGTTACCTTCAGGATGGGATATGAAAGGTTAAAGGATGAACCCGACAGCATAATGCTGAATGTGTCGGTAAGTGATACCGGTATAGGGATAAAGGACGAAGATCTTGACAGGCTCTTTTCCGAGTACGAAAGGATAGATGAGAAGCGCAACCGGAACATTGAAGGTACCGGACTTGGTATGAGCATTACCAGGAGCCTGCTTGAATTAATGGGCTCATCCCTTACCGTTAAGAGCAGGTACGGTCAGGGTTCGACATTCGGATTCTCCGTAAAACAGGGGGTTGCTTCATGGGACATCCTGGGTGATTATGAAGGGCCGTCCCGCAGTAATCCAAAAGAACATTCAAAATACAGGGAGCGTTTTACGGCGCCTGATGCCAGGGTGCTTACGGTTGATGATAATCCGATGAACCTGGTGGTGTTCAGGAGCCTAATAAAGCAGACAAATGTTAAGATAGATACTGCCGACAGCGGTGATGAAGGAATAAGGATGGCGTCCGGAACCAAATACGATATTATCTTTTTGGATCACCTGATGCCGGGAAAAGACGGAATAGAAACGCTTAAGGAGATTAAAGCGGTTCCGGACGGCTTAAACAGCGATACGCCGGTGATATGCCTTACCGCAAATGCGATCTCAGGTGCACGGGAACAGTATATCTCCTATGGATTTAACGATTATCTTACAAAACCGATCGATCATGAAAAGCTTGAGGAACTGCTTATTACGTTCCTGCCGGCAGATAAGGTGAAAATACAGGACGATGAGGATACGGGCGATCTTAATGAGGCTGTTCCGGTTCCTGCTGCAGCAAATGAGGATAAGGCCGGTGATCATTTTGAAGCTCAGGGAATGATCGATATGAGGGCCGGTATTTCAAATGTCGGATCGATCGAGGATTACCTGATGGTCCTTGAGGCATTTTATGATTCACTCGACGGACTCGTGGAAGAGATCGATGCATATTTAAAGAACGGCAGCCTGAAGGATTATACGGTCAAAATACATTCCTTAAAGAGTTCGGTAAAGACAATAGGCGCCGAAGGATTCGGCAGGGAGCTCCAGCTGCTTGAGGATGCGGGTGCAGCCGGGGATGCATCGTATCTAAATGACAATCATGACGGTTTTATTGATAAATGCAGGGAACTTAAGAGCTTAATGGCTTCCATGTTCGATGAGGATACGGTGCCTGCAGATATGCCCGTACCCGGGAGCATAGTCTATACGAACGAAAACTGTATCGGTTGTAACAAGTGCATCAAGGTATGTTCGGCTATCGGTGCCTGCGTATCCAAAGAAGAAAACGGAAAGGCAAGAATAGACGTAGACGGAAGTAAATGTGTCGCCTGCGGAAGCTGCATAGATGTATGCGTTCACGGAGCACGCGAGTTTATGGACGACACGGAGCGTTTCTTTGAGGATCTTAAAAACGGCGAAAAGATATCACTCCTTTTGGCACCGGCATTTAAGGCAAATTATCCCGATGAGTATGAGAGCGTTCTGGGCGGACTTAAGGCGATGGGTATAGGCCATATAATAAGCGTCGCATTCGGTGCTGATATAACTACCTGGGGATATCTTAATTATATTGAGAAGTATGGTTTTACAGGCGGGATATCTCAGCCGTGCCCTGCAGTTGTTTCGTATATAGAAAGGTATCTTCCCGAACTTCTTGGAAAGCTGTTCCCTGTACAGAGTCCTCTTATGTGTGCGGCCATATATGCAAGAAAGGAAATGGGTATCACGGACAGGCTTGCCTTCATAAGTCCCTGTATAGCCAAGAAGCTTGAAATAGAGGATCCGCATAACAGCGGCTTGGTCCAGTATAACGTTACCTTCGAGCATCTGATGAAGTATGTGAGGGAACACGATATAAAAGGTCCTGCAGTTCACAGTGAGATAGAATACGGACTCGGCTCATTTTATCCGACTCCGGGCGGGCTGGCTGAAAACGTTAAGTGGTTCCTTGGGGATGAAGTGTACATACGCCAGATAGAAGGCGAGCGTCACCTTTATGAATGGATGCATCTTAACAGCGACAGGATAAAGGACGGCAAGACCCCGTTTTTGTTTATCGATGCGCTTAACTGTGAAAAAGGCTGTATCTGCGGAACTGCGGTAAATCCCGATAAGTCAAAGACCGATGACGCTCTTTATGCGCTTCTTGATATCCGCGAGGAATCGAAGAAGGCAATAAGCGGCGACGCATGGTCAAGGCCCGATCCCCCCAAGGAGAGGCTTAAGAATTATAACAGTCAGTTTGAAAAACTGGATCTTAACGATTACATTCGCGGTTATACCGACAGGTCATCGGAATGCAGATATGAAATTCCGAATGCGGCTCAGCTTGATTCTATCTTTATGAGCATGAACAAGTTTACTGAAGAATCGCGCCATATAGACTGTACCTGCTGCGGTTATGAAAACTGCACGCAGATGGCTACAGCGATACACAACGGTTTCAACCACAGGGATAACTGTATCTATTACGAAAAGACAATGGTTCATGAACTGGAGATGGAAAAAGCCGTTGCCGAGGAAGCAGCACATGCCAAGAGTGCATTCCTTGCCAATATGTCGCATGAGATACGCACACCGATCAATGCGATCATCGGAATGAATGAGATGGTCACAAGAGAGTGCGAAGATCCCAATATCCTGGCATATTCGGAGAGTATACGGAGCGCCGGGAACACACTCCTCGGTCTTATAAACAATATACTTGATTTTTCAAAGATCGAGGCGGGAAGTATAATGATCGAGCCGGTGGAGTACGATCTTTCTTCCGTTATCAATGACCTTGTAAATATGGTCCAGTTAAGGGCTGATGACAAGGGCCTGATGATAAAGCTCGACTTTGATCCTGCAATACCCAAAGGACTTTACGGTGATGAGATCCGTATAAAACAGGTTATCACAAATCTCCTGACCAATGCGGTGAAATATACGGAAAAGGGTTCGATAACCTTCCGTATCGGTTATGAGAAAGCGGATGCTGAACACATTAACCTTATGGTATCGGTAAGCGATACCGGAATAGGAATAAAACCCGAAGATATTTCAAGGCTGTTTGAAAAGTTTGACAGGATAGAAGAAAAACGGAACCGCAACATTGAAGGAGCGGGCCTCGGAATGAACATAACTCAGAGCCTGCTTGAAATGATGGGTTCATCTCTTAATGTGAAGAGTACCTACGGAAGCGGTTCCGAGTTTGGTTTTGTGCTTAAGCAGAAGGTTGTAAGATGGGAAGAACTGGGTGATTATGAATCGGCATATAAACGTCTTTTGAGTGAGCGTAAAACCTATACCGAGAAGTTTACGGCACCCGGTGCTAATGTGCTTGTGATCGACGATAACAAGATAAACCTTATGGTTTTCAAGAGCCTTCTTAAGAAAACGAAGGTCAATATCGATATGGCTTTAAGCGGTGATGAAGGCCTTGCTCTTGCATATGACAAGAAGTATGACATCATGTTCTTCGATCATATGATGCCCGGAAAAGACGGGATTGAGACACTTAAGGAATTAAAAGCCCAGGAGAAGAATCCGAATCTTTCGACTCCCGCGATCTGTCTTACGGCCAATGCGGTTTCGGGGGCGAGGGAGATGTATATAGAAGCCGGGTTTGATGATTATCTGTCAAAGCCCATAGATTCCGCTAAACTCGAGGATATGCTCCTTTTCTACCTTGACCGAAATAAGGTCGAGAATGTTAATGAAGATGAGAGCATTGATGATATAACAGCGGACGATCCGATTGAAATACGCTTCCGTGAAATGGCACCGGGTATCGGTATTGATGTTGATACCGGAATAACAAACAGCGGTTCCTTTGAGGATTATCTGCCGCTGCTTAAAATGTTCCTTGGCTCAATAGATGAAAAATCGGCTGAGATCGAGCGCTTCCTTGAGGAAGGAGACATAAAGGATTATACGATAAAAGTTCATGCGGCCAAGAGTTCCCTCCGTCTTATAGGGGCTGTCCGTCTTTCGGAGGAAGCTCAGCTGCTTGAGGATGCCGGAAAGGCAGAAGATACAGGTTACATCAGGGAACATCACGGAACGTTTATGACGTCATTCACCGGTTTGAAGGAGCCGTTGTCCGACCTGTTTGAGGATAAAAAGGAAGCTGCCGGGGAACAGGAAGCTTCCGGAAAACCTGAAGCCGATGAGTATCTTATGAGCATGGTTTTTGAACAGATAAAGTCGGCGGCCGAGCTTGGTGATTTTGAAAGTCTTGATATGGTATTTGAAGAAATGGAAGACTACAGTATTCCGAAAGACCGGGAGGATTTCTTCCTTATGCTTAAGGATGCTGCGATTAAACGTGATCCGGCTGCGATATTAGATGCATATGAAGGGAAGCAGTTTTGATGAGTGGATTTGACAGGCTGCAGATTAAGATCGGAACCGAAAGACGTGATGCGATAAAGAATTATATTATCACAGGAACCGTTATTGTGTTTTTTGTGGGCATAATACTGTCATATTATAATATGATCTATACGGAAAAAAGGTCCGGTATCATAAAGGACGGCCAGGTGAGTGCGATGCAGACGGCAGACAGTTTTAACGATTATCTGTCAACGAGTATCGATGCCATTAAGCTTACGGCATATACCATGGACGGTATGATTGAGGATGGTCGTTCCAATGCGGAGATACTTGATTATCTCGTCGGTCAGTCGACGGCAGTTACCAGTACTGTCTTTGAGAACACGACCGGTCTGTACGCATACGTCAACGGCGAGTTCCTTGACGGTGTTCTGTGGGTTCCGGATGATGACTTTGTTGCGACGGAACGTCCCTGGTATAAAAAGGCGATCGGAAACAACGGCAAGATCACAATGATAGAGCCTTATATGGATGCCCAGACGGGAAATGTAATGATGGCCATAGCCAAGTCTCTTGTAGACGGCGAGAGTGTCGTATCGATGGATATAACGCTCGACATGATACAGGAGCTGACGGAAGAAGCGGTTCGGTCCGGAAGCTCGGACTACGAGGTCATACTTGACAGCCATAATATGGTAGTTGCCCATTCGGACAGGAGCGAGGTGGGAAAAAACTACAGTGATGAAAGCGGTACATTTTGGGCAGTCCTCGTGGACGAGGCAAGGAATACCGAGAAGGGCTACTTTGAATTTGATTATGCAGGCTCGCGCTATATAGCCTATATGGCCGAAATCGAGAATGACTGGTGCTGTCTTTCCGTCAAGAATGCGACAAGTACTTTCCGCCCTCTTAATATGCTCCTGTGGATCACCATTATCCTCGTTATCGCCGCCGTTGTTGTGCTGTCTCATATCATGAACAAATCAAATCAGCGGAGCAGGATAGCGGAACATTTAAATAAACAGATATCATCTATATCAAATATCTATATGTCGGTTTATGATGTGGATCTGCCGGATGATTCTTTCAGCGAGATAAAATCCGAGAATAGTATCGTCAATTCGCTTGTCGGAGATGAACATAACAATGCGCGCAGCACTATAAAGAAGGTAATGTCTAACGTAACGGATGAAAAGATGAAAGAAGATACTCTCTCTTTCGTCGATCTTGATACACTTGATGAACGCATGCATGATATAGATACGCTGGCGCTTGAGTTTCTTACAATGAACGGTAAATGGATGCGTGTAAGGTTCATCGTGTCAAAACGTTCCGATGAAGGAAGGATATCGCATGTCCTGTGGCTGGCGGAGGATATCGATAAGGAAAGAAAAGAAAGGGAGAAGCTTATCGATATGTCGCAGCGGGCCATAGCGGCGAGCGAGGCAAAGTCGGCATTCCTTTCCAATATGTCTCATGAGATCCGGACGCCCATTAATGCGGTGCTTGGCATGAATGAGATGATCCTTAGGGAGAGTGACGACTCTGCGATCCTTACCTACTCCGAGAATATCAAGGCAGCAGGTTCGACACTCCTTGGCATCATTAACGATATACTTGATTTTTCAAAGATAGAAGCGGGAAAGATAGAGATAATACCGGTGGATTACGATCTTTCTTCGGTGATAAATGATCTGGTGAATATGGTATATAAACGTGCCGATGAGAAGGGTCTTATCTTAAACCTTGACTTTGACAGGAATATTCCCAAACTGCTTAACGGTGACGAGATAAGGGTAAAACAGATCATAACGAACATCTTAACGAATGCGGTCAAGTATACTGAAAAGGGCAGTATAACGTTCAGTATAGGTTACGATAAGATAGATGACGATCCCGACAGCATAATGCTTAATGTGTCGGTAAAGGATACGGGTATCGGTATACGTGAAGAGGATTTAAAGAAGCTGTTTTCGGAGTTTGAGAGGATCGATGAAGTGAGGAACCGTAATGTTGAGGGTACCGGCCTCGGCATGAGCATCACGAGGAGTCTGCTCGAACTTATGGGTTCCACGCTTAAGGTAAACAGCACTTACGGCAAAGGCTCTACATTCAGCTTTTCGTTAAAGCAGCGGGTTGTGGGACGTGAACTTCTGGGAGACTATGAGGGAGCATACAGGGAGCATATTGACGGCAGAAACAGGTATCATGAAAAGTTTACGGCGCCCGATGCAAGGATCCTGATGGTGGATGATAATCCGATGAACCTTATGGTATTTAAGAGCCTCATAAAGCAGACGGGCGTAAGGATCGATACGGCAGACAGCGGTGATGAGGGCATAATGCTTTCGGGTGACGTTAAGTATGATATTTTATTCCTTGACCACATGATGCCCGGTAAGGATGGTATAGAAACACTGCATGAGATAAGGAAGAGTCAGACAAATCCGAATGCCGATACTCCGGCCGTGTGTCTGACCGCAAATGCGATATCGGGTGCAAGAGAACAGTACATAGAAGCAGGCTTTGATGATTATCTTACCAAACCGATAGATCCCGAAAAGCTTGAGGAGATGCTGCTTTTCTATATTCCCGAAGACAAGGTATCGGGAGTGAATGAAAAGAAAAAAGAAGACAGTAATGAGGCTGAAAAGACAAAGGATGATCACGGAAGGCTGTCACCTCTTGAGAGCAGTCCCATTGACGTGAACGAGGGTATAAAGCACAGTGGTGACGAAAGCTCATATATGATCGTTCTTGAGATGTTTTACAGATCCATCGATGATAAAGCGGAGGAATTGAACCGTTTATTTGAAGATAAAGATTACAGTAACTATACGATCAAAGTCCATGCGCTTAAGAGCTCGGCAAAGATAATAGGTGCAGCCGGATTCGGAGAAGAAGCACAGAAACTTGAGGATGCGGGTAAGGCAGAAGATATTCCTTATATCAACGAACATCACAATGGATTCATAGACGGATTAAGAAGGCTTGGGGAGCTGTTGTCACCGGTATTTGAAGAAGTTCGGGAATCCGGCAGCGATGAAGTAAACAGGCAGTCCGTAAAAACGGAAGCCGATGAATATCTTATGAGTGAATTCTATACACAGATAAAGACGGCCGCCGAGGAGATGGATTGTGACCTGCTTGCCGGGATATTTGCGGAGATGGCGGAATACTCTGTTCCGGATAAGGAGAAGGAACTGTATGATGAGCTTAGGGCTGCATCAGACAGGTATGAATACGATACGATAATCGGATTGCTGACGAAAGAAAAAGATCAGTTTGGAGAGAAAGAATGAGTTATTGGATCGCGGTGGTAGATGATGAACCGCTAAGTCTGACAAATGCGAAAAACCTGCTGGGTGAGCAGAATATGCGCGTGAGCTGTCTCCGTTCCGGAAGGGACCTTATGAGGTTTATGGAGAAAAACACTCCCGATCTTATACTGCTTGATATCCTTATGCCGGAAATGGATGGCTTTGAGACATATCATGCTCTGAGGGAATTTGAGGAGCGGACGGGAATAGCGCAGATACCTGTTATATTTTTGACGGGAGAGAGTAACAGTGAGACCGAACGCAGGGGACTTAAAGCGGGGGCATCCGACTATATACGCAAACCGTTTGATAAAGACATTCTTATAAAACGTATAAACAATACGATAATGAACAGCAAGATGATCGAGAGCCTCACGGAGGAAGCTACGGTTGATAAACTGACCGGATTCCTTAACAAGTCAAGCGGTACGGACAGGATCGCAAGGCTTTTGAAACGTCGCCCGGGAGCGCTTCTTATCTTTGATCTTGACAGCTTCAAGCTGGTGAATGATCTGTACGGTCACGATATGGGCGACCGGGTTCTGGTCGCATTTTCCGATATTGTAAAGTACCACATAAGAACCGAGGATGTCATAAGCAGGATAGGCGGCGATGAATTTATGGGATATTTCGCCGATGTTGACGATGAGGAAGCGGTTGCTTCTCTTACGGTCCGATTAAATGAGCAGCTTATGAAGGAAGCTGAAGTCCTTATGGGCAGGGATCACGGCATTCCCCTCGGCATATCGGTAGGTGCCGTGTTTGCGCCCGAACAGACAAATGACTATCAGATACTGTTCCAGTATGCGGACAGTGCGTTGTATAAGGTAAAACAAAACGGTAAGCACGGATATGAGATTTATGATCCCGGTGCCGAAAAAGACAGCGTTCAGGATGACCTTGAGGGCGAACTGATGCGCGTAACACAGATAGTTGAAGAACGCGGCAAGGGAAAAGGTGCCATGCTGTTGGGTCAGGAAGCATTTTCCTGGAATTATCGTTTTATCATAAGGTTTATAAAGCGTTATCGCGGCGGCGCCAACAGGATACTGTTTTCGCTGACGGCTGATGAGAAGGGTGTGATCTTTTCGGAAATGGTTGCGGAATTCGGCAATGTTCTGAAAGACTCGCTGCGTAAGAGCGACATTATCTTTCAGAGCAAACCCAACCAGTTTTTTACAGTCCTGCCGCAGTTGACACAGAAGGATACGCCTAAGGTCATACAGCGTGTGATGAATGCATGGGAGAGAACAGGTTATCTTAACAGGGTAAGGATAGATTACGTAACGGCAGTATTAACGGCCGGGGATGACAGGGAACTATAGGAAAGGAACTGCGGATGAGCATGATCAAGATCCATCGTTTCATATTGACAATGATAACCATTGCCACGATAGGGCTGACCATAGACAGCGTATTTGAAGCATGGGAGTTTTGGATAAACCCGCTTCTGGTATTGGGTATCATAAGCCTGTGGGTACTTCATATCGGTCAGTACCTTACGGAACGGAGCAGGGAAACCCTGTATCTGGCTTTTGGCATGTTTGCGGCATTGTTTCACGGCGTTCACGAGACGAGTTTTTATGATGTGTGTTCGGTCATAACGCTGATGATGGCGCTTTTTTCTCTGATGGACAGGCTTTATGTTCTTAAACTGATACTGGCCGAGTATTTTTTTATAATGGCAATACAGTTTATGTTTGTGATAAAGCCGGGAAGCCTGACCTTTGATACGATAACGGTAGCCAGGCTTATTCTGCAGTGTGTTATCGTAATATCGATCTACTATATCTGCAGGATGACCGTTACAAACAGGTTGGAAAAGGAAACAGCTCTTAAAAACCGGGATGATGATATAAAAGCATACGATAACGATATGGAGGATTTTCTGTCTAACATATCACATGAGTTGAGAACGCCGGTAAATGTAGTAAACGGTATGTCAAGGCTTCTTTTAAAGCAGGATACGGGAAAAGAGCTTTGTGCGATAAGGGATGCCGGACTCCGTTTGTCAAACCAGATCGAGGACATACAGGATTATACCGAAGTCAAGCGCTCAAGCCTTGTACTGGAGGAAGAAAACTACATGGTCACCTCCCTTATAAATGATGTTGTGGCTGATTTTAAACGATATGAAGCGGCAGACGATCTGGAACTTGTTATAGATATGGATCCTGCTGTCCCTACGGTGATGAAGGGCGATGTAAGGAAGATAAAAAAGATACTCAGGCATCTTCTTGTAAACTCTATCAAGTTTACAAGGCAGGGGGGCATATATATAAAGATATTTACGATGGATCAGGGGTATGGTGCCAACCTGTGCATTGAGGTTACCGATACAGGTATAGGTATGGAGAGGCGCGATCTTTCAATGATCGGAGCGGGAATGTATCAGACGAATAAGAAGCGCAACAGGAGTACCGGAGGGATCGGCCTTGGGCTTCCCGTTGTATACGGTCTTGCGCATAAGATGGGCGGATTTATAAAGATAGAGAGCGACAAGGGAATAGGAACTACCGTCCGGATGACCGTACCTCAGTCGGTGGTCGACAGGACACCCTGTCTGATGGCTGATTCTTCTTTAAAGGGCGATGTGATCTTCCATGTAAAGTCTGCGAAATACAAGGTTCCCGCAGTCCGTGAATTTTACAGGCAGATGGCAACAAACCTTGCAGTGGGAATACACAGGACTCTTTATTCGGCCGAAAGCATAAACGAGATAAAAAGCCTTATTGACAGGCTTGATGTCAGTCATATATTCATGGGTGAGGAAGAATATGATGAAGCAAAGGCATTTTTCGATGAATTAAGCTGCGGAGATATCGTGGTTGCGGTATCGGCACGTCCGGGATTTAAGCCGGAGGCGGGAAGCCGGGTTATCGTAATGCCCAAACCGCTTTACGGTTTTCCCGTAGTCAGGCTGCTTAACGGTGAGCGTCTGTCTGAAGATGAGGCTTATGCGGATATTGAAGGAAGGCCGGTATTTGAAAATGTGAAAGCCCTGATAGTCGATGATGAACCCATGAACCTTGTGGTTGCATCCGGGATGTTTAAGGATGAGTATAAGATGATAACCGACACAGCCATGAGCGGCAGGGAAGCGATAGATAAGTTCGTAAAAGAGAACTACGATATAGTATTCATGGATCATATGATGCCTGAAATGGACGGTGTAGAAGCCATGAAACGCATAAAGGATGAAGCAAAGAAGAGCGGAAGGAGTATAGTTGTGGTCGCGCTTACTGCCAATGCCGTAAGCGGAGCAAGGGAGATGTTTTTGAGTGAAGGCTTTGACGGATTTGTTGCAAAGCCTATAGATATAAGTGAATTTGAACGGGTTATGAAAAGGGTTCTCCCGGATAAAATGGTTCTTATGAAGGGAGGGACATGACATGAAGCTGTATAAGAAGCTGATAAAAGGTCTTTTTGATCCTGCCCGCAGCTATGAGGAGAGGACGCTCGTCATGTTCTCCGTCATTGGAGATCTGGCCCTGTTAATTGCCGTGATATTTGATATTATCGGAAAGGAGAGCCGTACCGAGATAATCACACTTATCGTTACGATACTGGCGATACCCTTAAGCACATATCTGTCGGTACGTTTTAGGAAAGTACGTCTGGGCAGCCTGATTCTTGTGTGCGCACTTGTTTTTTTCATTCTGCCCATCACGTTTTTCTACGGCGGCGGTGTAAAGGGCGGCGGAATATATTGGATTATATTCGGATATATGCTCATCGGTATGCTGCTTTCCGGCGCGCTGAGGGTGTTAATGATGGCATGCCTTACGTTCCTTGCCGGGTTTGAATATTACGCGGCATACAAACACACCGAATGGATATATCCGCATACATATAAAATGAGTTTCGTCGATGCAATCGTATCGGTTCTGCTGGTCGGTATATGTACCTTCGTTATGCTTATGTACCAGAAGACTATATTTAATGAAGAGAGTAAGCGTGCGCGTGCGGAAGCTGACAGAGCCGAGGAACTGAATCGTTCGCAGAACAGGTTTTTTTCAAGCATGAGCCATGAGATAAGAACGCCGATAAACTCCATCCTGGGTCTTAACGAAGTTATATTAAGGCAGGATGATGCATCCGATGAGATAAAAAGAGATGCTTCAAACATTCAGGGAGCCGGCAGGCTGCTATTGTCCCTTATAAACGATCTGCTTGATTTTTCAAAGATAGAAGCCGGCAGTATGGATATAGTTCCGGTCGATTATAAGGTGGGAGACATGATGTCCGAGATAGTGAACATGATATGGCTCCGCGCCAATGAGAAGGGGCTGTCATTTGATGTGGATATCGATCCCCATGTACCTTCCGTGCTGTTCGGCGATGAGGTGCGGATAAAGCAGATAATCATCAACCTTTTAAACAATGCCGTAAAGTATACCAAGAAGGGTTCGGTGGGGCTGCATATAGAAGCGGAGGATGCGGATGAAGGAAAGGTCCGTCTTCTTATATCGGTATCAGATACGGGAATAGGCATAAAACAGGAAATGCTTCCGGATCTGTTTAATGTCTTTAAGCGGGTGGATCAGGAAAAAAACAGGAATATCGAAGGAACCGGGCTTGGATTGTCGATAGTAAAACAGCTGGTGGATCTGATGGGAGGCGACATCAGTGTGAACAGCGCTTACGGACAGGGCTCGACATTTACGGTAAGTCTTGTTCAGGAAATATCGGATTCAAGGATGCTGGGAAATATAAACATAAGCAGTCAGGGAGAAACCCATCACAGATATGAGCATATGTTCACCGCTTCCGATGCAAGGATACTCATAGTTGATGATAATGAGATGAACCTTGAAGTGGAGAGGAAACTATTGACTGATACCCGGCTGACCGTGGATACGGCAAAAAGCGGGACTGAAGCGCTCGGGCGTACACTTGAGAAACACTATGATGTGATCCTGATGGATCATCTGATGCCCGGCATGGACGGTGTAGAATGCCTTAAGAATATACGAAGCCAGACGGGCGGGCTTAATGTTGATGTGCCCGCAGTGGTTCTTACTGCCAATGCCGGTTCACAGAACAGGGAACTGTATAATGCGAGCGGTTTTGACGGATATCTGGTAAAGCCGGTATCGGGAAGCGAGCTTGAGGAAATGCTTATAAAATTCATCCCTCAGGATAAACTGATACTGAACAAGACTGTTCAGATGAATTCCGAGGAAGTCAGTACTGCGAGGGGATACAGCAGAAAACAGCCGGTTGTGTTTACATCGAGCAGTCTGTGTGATATTCCCGAGACGCTCAGGAAACGTATGGGTATCGACATCCTGTATCATACAATTGTTACCGATGAGGGAATGTTCAGGGATAATGTTGAGATGAGTGCCGATGAGACCGTACGCTATATGGATTCCGGACGTGATGCTAAAGGTGTGGCTCCGGAAGTGGCGGCTTATGAGGAGTTTTTCGGGCGTCTTTTAAGGAAGGCACATCATGTGATCTATATCGCACTTACGACCAGCATGAGTGAGGACTATGAGCGTGCCATGATGGCGGCAAGGTCATTCGGTAACGTAACGGTGATAAATTCGGAATGTATGTCGAGCAGTCTGGCACTTCTGCTGCTTGTCGGATATAAACTTGCACAGCAGAATGTTCCGGTAGAAAGGATAGTGGCTGAGCTTGAAAATGTTAAGAAACGAATGCATTCGGGCTTTATAATGGGCACAACGGAATACATGGCAAGAAAGGGGCTTGTAGGACAACGGATCCATCGTATTGCCAGTTCGATGGAATTGCGCCCTGCTCTCAGGTACAAAAATGATAAATACAGTATCGGCGGTCTGTGGATGGGTTCAATAAGGCACTGTTATGAAGGGTACATAAAAAAGTCGCTTCCATTGTCGGCGAACCCGGATCCAGATATACTGTTTGTAACATATGTCGCGATCCCGGAGGAAGAGCTTATATGGATCGAGAAACAGATACGGAAAAGGTGTGATTTTGAACATATAATCTTTCAGCAGGCTTCTTCCGTCATAACCACGAACAGCGGGCCCGGTACATTCGGATTACTGTATATGCAAAAGGGGCAAAGGTCATATAATCTCGGTTCGCTGCTTCCGAATGATGTGCATTATGATGACGGCGATGCACAAGAGGATCATATATCCGATGAGGAAGTTATCAAAACAAAACCGGCGATACGTGAGTGGTATGATGAACTGGAGGGTATCGACGGCAGTGTGGCGATAGAAAACAGCGGTTCAGAGGAAGCATTCCGTACGGTACTTAAGATGTTCTATGATGCGATACCCGAAAAAGCCGATGAGATCGATACGTATTTTAAGAACGGTGACTGGAATGATTATACTATAAAGGTTCATGCCCTAAAAAGCTCCGCAAAGCTTATCGGAGCGCTCGGACTGTCCGAAGAAGCGGCTAAGCTCGAGGATGCCGGAAAGTCGCAGGATACAGGATACATAAATGAGAATCATGAAGCAATGATGGAACGGTACAGGGAATACAGGATCAAACTTGCGAACCTGTTTGCGGAGCCGCCGGATACAGACATTCCTGCAAAGCCGGCCGGCAAACCCGAAGCGGATGAGGAACTTATCTTAATGGCAATTGATGAGCTTAATGATGCTGCAGGGGAGAAGGATTCCGAACGGATAAAGAACGTACTTGCGGAACTTGATGATTACAGTATCCCGGATAAATACGGAAAAATGTGGGATGAAATAATAAATGCCGCAGACGGTAACGGATTTGAAACGATAATCGGATTACTTAAAGAACATAAGGCTTAAGTATAAAGGATAAAAACATACAGGAGGTATACAAATGGGCGAAAACGGAATAAACGTCGCAATAGTGATGTATCAATTCAGCGTAGTCGTTAAATCTATGGAAAAGGGGCTGCTGGATAAGGGATTTAAAGTACAGCTGGTGGAGGATGATATAAGTGCGATCAACGCAACACTGGATTGTACCGACGCTTATATTGTTTATCTTCAGGATTCGATATTGGGTGATGCCGAAAAAATAAAGGTCCTGTTACTTATCTGCGATATGATGAGTGACAGAAAGCGCCGGCTTATCTTTATCGGATCGGACAACAGCAAAGAATTGTTTTTCAAAACAGTTCCCGCTCTTCAGAATCATGAGTGGCTTACAAGGCCTGTGGATCTTCAGGTACTGGCTAAGGAGATCAAAAAGGAAACAGACAGGATGAATGCCGATAAGGAAAGGAGAAAGATACTCATCATCGATGACGATCCTTTATATGCAAGCATGATCGGTGAATGGCTCAAGGATAATTTCCATATGGAAATGGTATCTGACGGCATGCAGGGAATATCATGGCTGGCAAAGAACAGCGTCGATCTTATATTGCTTGATTATGAAATGCCTGTGGTTGACGGACCGAAGATACTTGAGATGTTAAGGAGCCATCCGGATACTTCTTCAATTCCGGTCATGTTCCTTACCGGTATAGGGACAAAGGAAAGCATTGCAAGGGTCATGGGACTTAAACCGCAGGGATATATCTTAAAATCCACTACGCGAAAAGATCTTATTAAGACATTGGAAGATTTCTTTGAAAAACACGGATATGGATTGGAATAAGGATATGAAAACATTGCGTCATCATCCGTTCACACTTATAATGACTGCTCTTATACTTGCGGGGTTTATAGGATATATTTTCGGCGGGGACGGAGAGTTTTCGGAAAGTGAGAACAGGTATCTTGCAAAGCGTCCCGCTTTTTCGATACGGGCGCTCGCGGACGGAAGCTTCATGGAACAGTTTGAACTTTATACAAAGGAACAGCTTCCTCTCAGGGATATTCTTATAAAGCTTAAGGCATTTACGGGCGGAGTGATGCTTAAGAATGAGAATAACGGCATAGTT
This sequence comes from Lachnospiraceae bacterium, assembly GCA_017550535.1. Classification (GTDB taxonomy): domain Bacteria; phylum Bacillota; class Clostridia; order Lachnospirales; family Lachnospiraceae; genus UBA2868. The sequence continues at coordinate 176,280 of JAFZOS010000065.1, read as the reverse complement.
CTCGGACGGGACGGATATCTCTTTGAGAAGCTTGTAAGCACGGGAGAACAGCTTGATAAGAATAAGGCGGCAATAGAAGCTTTTACCGGACAGGCCGGTCGTGATATACATGTATGCATCGTCCCCAACTCGTACGAAATACTTAAGGACCGTGTACCTGCGGGCTTTCCGGGCATATCCCAGGAGGCATATATAAATGATCTGTACGCAGGCCTTGAGGATAACGATAACGTGAGCACGGTTGATTTGTACGGCATTCTTACTGAACACAGTGATGAATATATCTATTACCGCACGGATCATCATTGGACAACCCGGGGCGCATATTACGGATACCTTGGATTGTGTGAGGATATGGGCCTTGATCCGGTGACTCTTAACGACCTTTCTTCAAAAGGCGAAGAGGTTTCAGGATTTTGCGGGACATATTATTCAAAGTACAAAGGTATGGGCGCCATGCCGGATATACTTACTTATTATGATATTCCGGTACGTCATTTTGAGGCCGGAGGCACGGCTTATGATTCGTTGTATGATCTTGAAAAACTTAAGATATATGATAAATATGCCATGTTCATGCACGGCAACGAGGGGATAAGCATTATCGAGTCTGAAGATGACGGACGGGATAAGCGGGATGAGCTTATCCTGTTTAAGGATTCGTATTCCAACTGTCTCATCCCGTTTTTGACATATGATTATGATAGGATAACAGTGGTAGATCTAAGATACTATGCAGATTCAGTAAAGGGTCTGCTCGGTGAACACTCCGGGGCGGATGTTCTGCTTTTGTATAATTTTATGCATTTTAACGAAGATAATCACTTTTACCGTCTTACGGGGTGACAATATGACGCTTGCAAGTAAAGGCGTTTATTGATATATTGAAGATGCGTATCTGATCTTATAAAAATCGGATGATGAGGGGATAAGCTTTGGACAATAATAACCCGTTGTTTAATATATTGAGTCCGTCTTCGGCACAGGGCGGGATGACAGACGAGGAACTTGCACTGATCGAGCGCAGGCGTGCGGTGAGGGCGGTTTCCGTGGTTTTGGTCGTTCTGTGTACGTTGTTTCTTGCTGTTATGGCGGGTGCGATGATCGCGCTTTGGGATACCGGCAAGTCATCGCGTGATCTTATTGCTGTTTTGAACGGAAGTTATGTGTATGCCCAAACTCAGGAGGAGCTTGACCGGATAGCTTCCGGCGGCGAAGCGGTTGCCGAAGCGGAAAACGGCACCGGACAGCCAGAGGAGGGACAGGATGACGAAGGACTCAGTGTTGTGAACGAGGTGCCTTCCGACGATGCTGACTCATCAAATGGCGATATTTCCGATATGTCATCGCAGGATAATTCGGAATCGGGTATCGATGTTGTTGAAGATGCCGGTTCGGAAGATGATGCTTCGATGATGAATGGGCCTAAGATCAATGTTTATGTAGATCCGAATGTCAATTATCCGATACCGTTCAGTGAAGTGGATGAATCCTATTTTGAAGATGCATTGTTTATAGGAGATTCAAGGCTTCAGGGATTCGGCATGTATTCCGGGATGCCCGGGACGTTCTATGCGGCAACCGGTTTTCAACTGTATAAATATGATTCCATGGACGTGGTGACTACAGACGAAGGCAAGGTTCCCATCACGCAGGCGATGCCTTATGACAGCTTCACCAAGATATATATCAAGGTGGGACTCAATGAGATGGGCGGTAATGACAATATATTCCTGAGCAGGTATAAGGAACTTATCACATGGCTGAGGGGCTGCCAACCCAGGGCGATCATATATATTCACGGATTACTGCCTGTGACCGCTGCCAAGTCGCAGTCGGACAAGGTGCATAACAATACAAATGTTAACGCAAGGAACGAATCACTTAAGCAGCTTGCCATGGAGCAGAGGGCATATTATCTGGATGTGGGTTCGGCGCTTGCGGGAGCCGACGGAAGCCTGCCGGCCGAAATGGCAGCTGACGGTATTCATCTTAAGGCGCAGTATATGGATATATGGAAGCAGTACCTTATGTCGCATGCGGTAGTTGTTGAATAAATGATCCGGGAGGGGATATTATGAGAAAAAAAACAGTATGTATTTTGATGGTTGCGGTAATGCTTTTGATGACTGCCGGGTGCAAGGGCAGTGCTGATGTGGATGCTAAGGCTTTGGCGGATGCATTAAGGAATCAGGTAACATATAATGATGATCTTGCGTCAATTGATCTCGATACGGCGGGAATGTTTTACAGCTTTGGAGACGCCGAAATCAATGAAGCATATTTTTATGAGAGCAGCGGTGCTACCGCCGAGGAGATCGTAGTAATAAAATGTGCGTCTGATGCGGATGCGGGCAAGGTTGAAGAAATTCTTAAACGGCGTGTTGAGGAGCAGAAGGAAAGCTTTAAGGATTACGTTCCGGCTGAGCTTGAGAAGCTTAATACCGCCATTGTTAAGAGATCAGGCAAGTGCGTTATCCTGTCTGTAAGTGATGAGCCTGACAAAGCAGGGGATATTATACGGTCCTACGCAAAATAGAGGGTCAAAGTATAGTTTTAAATTCATAAACAAAACGAAATGTATAAACAATTCAATGTTTTGTGAATATATATACTAATAATTCGCGCCAGCTGTATAAAATAAATAAAAAATGCAGGATTTTTTAGAAAAAAGTATTGACAATTCACATAAGCCGGATTATAATCAAGTTGTGAATTGAAGAAGAGTATTTGATCATAAGTTTCGAATACGCGATGCGGGTGTCGGGACTCAGGCAGTGGTCTTAGGGACACGATATTAGAACAGGACAGGCGATGTAAAGCACAAGTACATTAGGAAGGGTATGTACGTTACAGGTCCGGGTATCGAAGCATGAGTCGGGAAAACTGAATAGGGAGTCGGATAATTATCGAGTGCAGAGAGCACTTAAAAATTTATATAAATAAGTCGACCCCGTGATAGTATTTGAAACGGAAAAGTGAGGTGCAGTCCATTGGGAACTGACGTGACTGAATGAGGGCGGATGCAGACAAAACAAGTTGCATCCGCTCTCATTTTTGTGTAAATCACTCAGCGTGCTTAGTGGAGATGACCCGATCGGGGTTTATTTTTTGGGGATGAAATGATAAAATATATTCATGAAAAGGCTTGTCTTTCCCCTTATTTTCATACTTTGCTGTCTGGTATCCGCACACAGGGTACAGGCATCGGATAAGGTAGTGATCGTTATCGATCCCGGACATGGGGGGACGGGTGACGATGATACTGAAAACGGTGCTGTTTACAAAAATGGTCTTGCAGAGAAAGATATCGATCTGATAACTTCGATGGCGATGAAACAGGAGCTTTTGGAGTATAATAATGTCGAAGTATATCTTACCAGGGATGATGATATAAAGCTGTCACTCGCCGACAGGGTAAACTATGCAAGCTTAATGGGAGCCGACGTTATGATAAGCTGCCATTATAACGCATCTGCCGATCATCTCTTTTACGGCTCCGAGATATTCACATCGGCATTCGGAACCTGTTATATGACCGGGAATGCTCTGGGTCAGTGTATTATGAAACGCTGGACCGATTACGGCCTGGTTGAAAAGGGAGTCAAGGTACGTATCGGTAAAAACGGGGATGATTATTACGGTGTTATCAGAAGGGGAAGGGAGATAGGCCTTCCCGTTATAATAATCGAACACGGATATCTTGATAATCATTTCGATTTTGTACGGCTGGGAACCGAAGCGGATTGGGAAACTATGGGAAGGCTGGATGCTGCAGGTATTGCCGATTACTATGGACTTAGCAAGGACAGTGTCCTTGAGAACGTCCTGCCTTCGTTTTATGCAGTGGAACCTGAAGGACATGCGGAACCGGATGTGACCGAACCGGAGGATGTGACTCTTAAGATCACCGATCTTGACATAGAAACAAGCGAGATAAGCTATGAGATCAAGGCAACGGATCCGGACGGAAGGCTTATGTATTACGGTCTGGCCCTCGGTGAGCCTGTCGAGATCCCGCCGGGCGATTATGCGGATCTTATGCTGTGGGAGCCCGGAAAGAATGTTATGACAGGTACTTTCACTGTGCCTACAGGCTATAAGGGCAAGGTCACAGCAAGGGTGTATAACATATACGAGCTATATTCCGACAGCCTTTCCGTGGATGTCGATATGCAGGAGCTTATCGACGAAAGGGACAGGCTTCTTGAAAAAGAGGCCGCAAAGGAGGCCGAGGAAGCCAGAAAAAAGGCAGAAGCCGAGGCTGAAAAAAAACGTATTGCAAGCGAAAAGGCTAAGGAGCGGGAGCAGGTGGGCGATTTTTCAATCCTGCTCGGAGGCCGCGGAGGAAAAGACGGAAAGGTAAGTGAAACAAAGAAAAGGAAGCGGGTCACTGCCCTGGTGACGGTGTTCATAATACTTTCCGTGGTGCTTTTGTGCGTCGTAATATATGCGCTGCGAAAGAGGATAATAAGATATATAAGGGACAGGGAAGGATTTTAAAGGAGGTCAGGTATGAAGCTTACATTTGTGGGGGCCGCTCATGAAGTTACGGGAAGCTGTCATTTTATTGAGGCGTGCGGGAAGCATATACTGGTTGATTACGGCATGGAGCAGGGGATCAACATATATGAAAACGTTGAACTGCCGGTCGATGCTTCCATGATAGATCACGTTTTTCTGACACATGCACATATCGATCACTCGGGTCTTCTGCCGCTGTTGTATGCAAGGGGCTTCAGGGGTCAGATATATGCAACCGATGCAACCTGTGATCTTTGCAGTATAATGCTCAGAGACAGTGCTCATATACAGATGTTTGAAGCGGAATGGCATAATCGTAAGGCCAAGAGGGGTCGTGATGTTGAGGAATACGTTCCTTTGTATAATATGCAGGATGCCGATGGGGCGATAAAATGTCTCGTTCCCTGTAAATACGGTGCGATTGTCAAGGTGAGCGATGATATAAAGATAAGGTTTACCGATGTCGGGCATCTTCTGGGTTCGGCAGCGATCGAGGTGTGGCTTACTGAAGGAGATGTCAGCAGGAAACTTGTATTTTCGGGTGATGTCGGAAATATAAACCAACCTCTGATCAAAGATCCGGAGACTGTTGACGAGGCGGATTATGTTATTATCGAATCCACCTACGGTGACAGGCTTCATGACAGGGGCAGGCTTGATTATGTGTCCGAGCTTTCCCGTATATTAAAGAGGACCTTCGACAGGGGAGGAAATGTTGTGATCCCGTCGTTTGCGGTAGGACGTACCCAGGAGATGCTGTATTTTCTCCGCCAGATAAAAGAGGAACAGCTGGTAGAAGGTCACAATGATTTTGAAGTGTATATGGACAGCCCGCTGGCCGTGGAAGCCACAGGAGTGTTCAATAAGAACATATATGACTGCTTTGACGAAGAGGCAATGGAACTGGTAAACAAAGGGATAAATCCCATAAGTTTTGCCGGGCTTAATCTGTCCATTACCAGTGATGAGTCAAAGGCGATCAATTTTGACGAGAAACCCAAGGTGATCCTTTCGGCTTCGGGTATGTGCGAGGCCGGCCGCGTCAGGCATCACCTGAAACATAATCTGTGGCGTCCCGAATGTACGGTATTGTTTGTGGGATATCAGGCAGTGGGGACCCTTGGACGTGCAATAGTTGACGGCGCGAAGGAAGTCAGGCTTTTTGGTGAAACGGTTGATGTAAGGGCCGAGATAGTTAAACTGGCCGGCCTTTCGGGACATGCCGACAAAGCAGGACTTACAGCATGGATGCGCGGCTTTAAGAACGACCCTAAGAAGGTGTTCATTGTACACGGGCAGGATCAGGTATGTGATGATTTTGCGTCATATTTAAAGGATGAATACTCGTTTGATACATATGCTCCGTATTCGGGAACCTGCTATGATATGACTGCCGATGCATTTGAATACGAAGCAACAGGCATAAGGATAGCACCCAAAAAGAAGAAAGTACTCAGCTCTGTATTCGAAAGGCTGGTTGCGGCAGGACAGCGCCTGCTTACCGTCATACAGCATAATGAAGGCGGTGCGAATAAGGATCTTGCGAAGTTTGCGGATCAGATCAATTCACTGTGCGACAAATGGGACAGGTAAAGCCATAAAGCAAGCCGTTTGCGGTGGTCCGGCAGCGGAAGAAATGAAAAAGAAAGGATAGATATAATGAGTTACGCTGACAAAGTGTTTATTGAGATGTGCAGGGATATACTTGAGAACGGATGCAGCACGGAAGGTGAAAAGGTAAGGCCCAAGTGGGAGGATGGTTCATATGCATATACGATAAAGCGGTTCGGTGTAGTTAACCGTTATGATCTGCGCAGGGAATTTCCTATAATCACACTCCGCAAGACGGCGCTTAAGAGTGCGACCGATGAACTTTTGTGGATCTGGCAGAAGAAGAGTAACCGGGTAAGTGAGTTGAGCTCCCATATCTGGGATGCCTGGGCCGATGAAAACGGAACTATCGGCAAGGCTTACGGATATCAGCTTGGTGTAAAGCATGAGTACAGGGAAGGCATGATGGATCAGGTGGACCGTGTGATATATGACCTTAAGAACAATCCTTTCAGCCGAAGGATAATGACAAACATTTATGTTCATCAGGATCTGCATGAGATGATGCTGTATCCCTGTGCATACAGCATGACCTTTAACGTGACACAGGAAAAGGGAGAGGACAGGCTTACACTTAATGCAATACTAAACCAGCGTTCCCAGGATGTGTTAACGGCAAATAACTGGAATGTAGTTCAGTATGCAGTGCTTGTACATATGCTGGCGCAGGTGTGTGACATGAATGTTGGGGAATTTGTCCATGTGATAGCTGATGCCCATATTTATGACAGACATGTCGAACTTGTAAAGGAACTCATCGAAAGGCCGGTGTATGACGCTCCAGAGTTTTGGATAAACCCCGAAATAAAGGATTTCTATGACTTTACAAAGGATGATGTAAGGGTGGATGGATACAGATTTGGTGAGCAGATAAGCATACCGGTTGCTGTTTAGCTTATCAGTATACTATCTTGTTCCTGCCTGATTCCTTGCCCTGATACAGCTTGTTATCGGCACTCTTTATGGTTTCGGTGATGCCGATGGAACTGTCGTATTCTTCAAGGCCGAAAGTCATGGTCAGGTTGAATGTGTAATCCTTATATGTGAACTGCTTCTTTTCGATCGAGTATTTGAGCTTATCCAGCTGTTCAAATGCGTAATCGCCGTTATTGTTTTCAAAGGCAAACAGAAACTCCTCGCCGCCCCACCTTGCGATCCAGCCTTTATCCTTCATAAATTCCTTAAAGGTTTTGCCGAGCTCGATCAGTACGTAATCGCCGGCGTCATGTCCGTATGTATCATTTACCTTTTTGAAAAAGTCAATATCGCTTATTGCCAATGATAACTGGGAATGGCTGGCCGAATCCGCCACGAATGCCTCGAGGTGGTTCATCATACCCCTTCTGTTGGTGAGCTGTGTAAGGGGATCCATTGTGGCAAGCTTTTCGAGTTTTTTGGCGTATTTGATGATCTTATGCTCGCTGGATGCGAACTTAAGATAGTAAAAATATGCAACCGTGGCAAATGTACAGGACAGATAAATGGTGCAGTTGAGCAGAAGTATGATATTCTGCAGTTTAGTAAATTCAACAACCTTGTCAATATAGACAAGATAGAACCAGATCGCGATAACGGATATCGAAATGATGACTGCCGCGATCCCTTTGAATATCGGGTTTTCATCTGTTTTATAATAGAAGAGCAGTACCAGTGAATACAGCGAAAACTGGAATCCGACCGTAGGCCCCAGCGCAAATGAATAAATCAGCATGGACATTATCATTGCCGAAGTATATACATAAAGTGCTCCGTTTGTCCTGTCCCAGTATGTCATCCAGAAGATGAGGCCGAATATCACTATAAAAGCTATAGACCACTGGAACAGACGGCTTGACAGGAATGCAAGGTAAAAGACAGTCAGTACGATATTGAAGAGAACGTTTATTATACATAAAATGCGCATAAGGACAGACAGATCTTTCGACTCATTTTCGGTCGAGACATCCTTGAACAATATGTCCTTCATTTTATGAATAAGATTCATGGCTTTACCATCCGCCGAATTTATAATGTGCCTTAAATACTATATACAGAACAAGTATAGCATAATGCCTGTATATTGTAAATTATTATTAGCACCCTTGCATGAACGGGTAATTTCGTATATATTTATTTAATAGCGTTTTAATCTGTGTTCTAAAGGAGATGGTGTCAAATGGAAAAGAAGAATATTGACTGGAGCAATCTGGGGTTTGGATACATACCTACCGATGTAAGGTATGTTTCGGATTTTAAGGGTGGAAAATGGGATGAAGGTGTCCTTACCGCAGACAGCACCGTGACGATAAGTGAGTGCGCGGGAACGCTTCAGTATGCGCAGACCTGTTTTGAAGGACTTAAGGCTTATACAACAAAGGACGGGAAAATAGTCACATTCAGGCCTGACTTAAATGCCGAGAGGATGATCGATACCTGCAAGAGGCTGGAAATGCCTGTATTTCCAAAGGAAAGGTTCCTTGATGCGGTTGATAAGGTTGTTGCCGGCAATGCGGCATATGTTCCGCCATACGGTTCCGGTGCGACAATGTACCTGCGTCCATATATGTTTGCAAGTTCGCCCGTTATCGGCGTAAAGCCGGCTGAAGAGTATCAGTTCAGGCTTTTTGCAACTCCTGTCGGACCGTATTTCAAGGGCGGCGCCAAGCCTATATCCATAAGGGTATGTGATTATGACCGCGCAGCACCGCACGGAACGGGTCATATAAAGGCGGGACTCAATTATGCAATGAGCCTTCATGCGATCGTTGAAGCGCATGAGCAGGGCTTTGATGAGAACATGTATCTTGATGCCGCTACCCGTACAAAGGTTGAGGAAACCGGTGGTGCCAATTTTATGTTCATAACAAAGGATAATAAGTTCGTAACACCCAAATCGGGCAGCATACTTCCGTCCATCACCCGTCGCTCACTGATGGTAGTGGCAAAGGAATATCTGGGACTTGAAGTTGAGGAACGTGAAGTGCTGTTTGACGAGGTTAAGGATTTCGCCGAGTGCGGACTCTGCGGTACCGCAGCTGTGATCTCTCCGGTAGGAAAGATAAATGACCACGGCAAGGAGATATGTTTCCCTTCGGGCATGAATGAAATGGGACCGGTAACGAAGAAACTGTATGATACACTCACCGGTATCCAGATGGGTACGATTGAAGCACCTCAGGGCTGGATAAGAGAGATAAAGGTTACAGAATAACAGGGAAACATGAACATGGAAGAAAAAAGAGTGATGATGCTCGGAAACGAAGCGATAGCCCGCGGCGCATATGAGGCCGGCGTCAAGGTGTCGGCGGCATATCCCGGAACTCCGAGCACAGAGATAAGTGAGAACATAGTAAAATATAAGGATGAGCTGTATTGTGAGTGGTCTCCGAATGAAAAGGTGGCCATGGAGGTTGCTATCGGTGCATCTTTCGCCGGAGTGCGTTCTTTGGTGTCTATGAAGCACGTCGGAGTAAATGTCGCGGCAGACCCGCTGTATTCAATGTCCTATATAGGAGTTACGGGCGGGCTTGTACTTGTGGCCGCCGACGATCCCGGACTGTACAGTTCGCAGAATGAGCAGGATTCAAGGATGGTTGCCCGTGCGGCGCAGGTTCCGGTCATCGAGCCGTCTGATTCTCAGGAAGCTAAGGATTTCATTAAGTTTGCCTATGATTTGAGTGAGAAATATGATACGCCCGTGATACTCAGGACCACTACCAGGCTGTCTCACTCACAGGGACTTGTTACACTTGAAGACAGGCTGAACATAGAAGACAAGCCATATGAGCGCAATATAGCAAAGAACGTTATGATGCCCGGAAATGCGAAGCTAAGGCATCTTGCGGTCGAGGAAAGGGAAAAACGTCTCATTGAGGATTCCTGTGATTTTTCAATAAACAGGGTTGAAATGAATGACACATCTATAGGCGTGATCACGAGCGGTATCCCTTATCAGTATGTAAAGGAAGCATTACCGAATGCCTCGGTGTTAAAGCTTGGGCTTGTAAATCCGCTTCCGCGCAGGCTTATCGAGGATTTTGCAAAGAAGGTCGATAAGCTCTACATAGTCGAGGAGCTTGATCCGCTTATAGAAACTCAGGTTAAGTCATGGGGCATTAATGCTGTCGGCAAGGAGATATTAACTATCCAGGGCGAGTACAGTGCAAACATGTTAAGGCGCGCGGTACTTAATGAGGAACCGGATATAAAAGAAGAAGCGAAGGTTCCCGGAAGGCCGCCGATACTCTGTCCGGGATGTCCCCACAGGAGTGTCTTTACGGTACTTAACAAGCTTAAGGTACATGCGGCAGGTGATATAGGCTGTTATACGCTCGGTGCGGTTCCGCCGCTTGGGGTCATAGATACCACTGTATGCATGGGCTCGAGCATATCAACCCTTCACGGAATGGAAAAAGCAAAGGGTAGGGAGTTCATAAAGGACTGGGTTGCCGTCATCGGCGATTCGACCTTCATGCATACGGGCGTCAATTCGCTGATGAACATGGTATACAATCAGGGAACGGGCACCGTGCTCATCCTTGACAATTCAACAACGGGAATGACGGGGCATCAGGATCATGCCGCAACAGGAAAGACACTGCAGGGTGATGAGGTACCCGCTATCAACATAATGAAGCTGTGCAGTGCCCTCGGAGTAAAGAACGTATTTGAGATAAACGTATTTGATGTTGAAGGGCTTGAAAAACTCATAAAGCAGGAACTTGCAAGGGACGAAGTGTCCGTGATCATAACAAAGACCCCGTGCGTGCTGCTTAACAGGACGCCTGTCACCCATGTGTGCAGCGTGGATCCTAAGAAGTGCAAAAAGTGCGGTATGTGCTTAAAACCCGGATGTCCTGCGGTAACAAAGCTTGCTGACGGAACAACGAAGATAGACACAAATATGTGTAACGGATGCGGACTGTGTAAGAGTCAGTGTAAGTTCGGTGCCATAGAAGATGTGGCTGTATAGGAGGGGCAGATGGAAACAAGGAATATCATGATAGTCGGGGTCGGAGGACAGGGAACCCTTCTTACAAGCCGGATCTTAGGCGGTATCATGCTCAGTGCGGGTTATGACGTTAAGATGTCCGAGGTACACGGAATGGCCCAGCGAGGAGGCTCTGTGGTAACCTTTGTAAGATACGGGGATAATGTAGCAGAGCCTATTGTTGAGGAGGGGCAGGCTGATGTGCTTATCGCTTTTGAACAGTTAGAAGCACTGCGTTATGCACATTTCCTGAAAAAGGACGGTGTGATCATAGTCAATACGCAGCGTATAGATCCGATGCCGGTAGTTATCGGAGCAGCTGAATATCCCGAAGGGATCATTGATGACCTTAAGAAGGAATACAGGGTGATAGGAGTCGATGCCATGAGCGAGGCTTTAAAGCTCGGAAATCCCAAGGTTTTCAACGTCGTAGTCCTCGGCGTCGCCGCAAGGCATATGGATTTTGCAAAGGATGAATGGTTTGATGTTATAGAAAAGACAGTGAAACCGAAATTCATCGATATAAACAAGAAGGCATTTGAAGCCGGATATGAACTTAAAGAAGATGCAGCCTGAGGCTGCATCTTTTATTACGTATATCTTATCCAAGTGTTTTTTGTATCACTGCTAGGAGCTTATCGTTCATTTCGGGAGACATAAAGCAGATACGGAAATACTTGTTGTCAAGGAATGGAAAGGTACAGCAGTTGCGGATCATCATTCCTTCCCTGATGCAGGCATCAAACAGGATGTCGGCATTTAAATCATCTTTAAGTATCCTTGAAAGTACGAAGTTGGCCGATGGTCGGTAAACCCTGACCGTTCCCATTTCAGACAGGATGCCGGTCACCCTTGAGCGCTCCTTTGCTATAAGCTCCTTTGTCCTGTCTATATAATCCGTGTCGGAGAACATGATACGTCCGGCCTCTTCGGCAAGAGAGTTGATGGTCCATGGATTCTTACGCAGGTTTATTGCCTTTATAAGATCAGCATTGCCTGTAAGGGCATATCCGAGCCTTAAGCCCGGAGCCGCAAAAAACTTTGAGATACCGCGCAGGATGATGATATTGTTATAGTACTGTGTCAGCGGTACGCAGTTTACATTATCGTAATCCTCGGTAAATTCGATGTAAGTTTCATCGACCATTACAAATATGTCATTTACCTTGCATACATCCAGAATGCTGCGCATGGTCTGACGGCTTATGCAGGTTGATGTCGGATTGTTGGGGTTGCACATGATAAGCAGATCTATGCTTTCGTTAAGCTGACCTATAAGCTTATCATAATCAAGCGCAAAGTCATCCTTTTCCTTAAGCGGAAAATAAAGGGATGTTCCGCCGCCGAGCGATACTTCCCGTTCATACTCGGAATATGTGGGTCCCACGATAAGGGCTTTTCCCGGATGAGCTATCTGTATAAACAGTGAGATAAGTTCGGTCGAACCGTTACCAACGATCACGTGCTCCGGTTCGCTGTGGCAGTAGTCTGCTATCGCACGGCGCAGCGATATATATTCGCGGTCAGGATACCCTGTGATCACGTCAAGATGCTCCGCGAGTTCTGTTTTTAAGCGCCCGGACAGTCCGAGGGGATTTACGTTTGCCGAAAAGCTGACTATCTTTTCCCTGGGTATGCCATATATTTTTTCGATCTTTTCAAGGTCGCTTCCGTGGAAATGATCCGAGTGCTGTATCATGCCTTGTTTACCTCATTTATAATTGCTAACCAAGTTGCAGTTATGTTATACTTAATCCTGTATATAAAGTCAAGTAAAGTGTGGTGAGACTCTTGCATGAGATTGTAGACAAGCTCCTTAACGGGTTTTTCGATTATGACAACGGGAAGCTCTCTTTTTCTGTGTCAAGAATTGAAGAAGTACTCACCGTGGGCGAAATCTATGAAGGGTCTTTTACTATCGAGAGTCTGGATGATCTTCCCGCTTCGGGAAACGTTTACACCTCAAGCATGCGCCTCGTATGCCGCATTGACAGTTTTGATGCCAAGAGCATAGACGTAGCCTTTCTGTTTGACTCTACCGGACTCGAGCCGGGAGATACCATAAAGGGAGATGTCCAGATCGTTTCCAACAAAGGCGAATACTATATCCCTTTTGCTTTTTCAATAGTCCGAAGCATTGTCAAGAGTTCCATGGGGAACGTCAAAAATCTGTTCCATTTCACAAATCAGGCACAATTAAGCTGGGAGGAAGCGGTATCTCTTTTCTATTCGCGTGAGTTTCCGCAGGTATTTGAAGGAAATGAGAAGGTCCATCTTACAAAATACCGTGGGTTCTGCAACATTCCGGGTAACGAGGAAAGTGTGGACGAGTTCCTTATATCGATAAATAAAAAACAACCCGTACTTTACAGCGTTGACAAGACCATACATGAATTCTCAAATATATCCGAATCCTTAAGGTGTGAACTGCCTGTACGCAAGTCAACATGGGGATATGTGGACTTATCCGCATCTACGGATTGCGCATTTCTGCGCATTGAAAAGGATAAACTAAATTCAAACGATTTTCTCGGCAATGTCCACAGGTTTGTTTTTTTTGTTGAGGAAGATAAGCTCCATGAAGGAAGGAACTTCGGACGCCTCATATTTGACAGCCCGCATCAGAAGCTGATAGTCACCATAATCGCTTCAAAGAGGATGAGCAATGAAGGACTCAGGATCGAGAGGCGGGAAAAGAGAAACCTTACGATGCGGCTCATGCGATGCTACATTGCATTCCGCACCAAGCATATTAATGTGAATACATGGGTAAGGGATTCACTTAAGATAGTTGAGCGCCTTAATGTGCTCGATGATAAAAATCCGGAATCCCGGCTTTTCCAGGCTCAGCTTCTGCTCGTATCTCAGCGCTTTAATGAGGCCAAGTGGATAATCGATCATGTTGCAAACGACCTTAAGATACAGCAGAAAGACCCTACGATGTACAGTTATTACCTGTATCTTACAACACTGTATTTAAGGGATGAATCATATATAAATGAAGTCGCTGCCGAGGTTGAGGAACTGTATAAGCAGAACAGGGATGATTACAGGATACTCTGGACCCTGCTTTATCTTGATGAGGAGCTGTCAAACAATCATTCCCAGAAGATCGAACTCATTGAGGAACAGTACAGGAACGGATGCAGGAGTCCTATCATATATGTGGAAGCATATCAGTACTATGTGAATAATCCTGTGACGCTTAACAGGCTTACCGAATTTGAGATACAGATACTGTTATGGGCTGCCAAGAACGGGCTTATGAACAATGAGCTGTGCAAGCAGGTCTTATATATATGCGCGCGCACCAAGGAGTTTTCCGAGCATCTTTTAAACCTCCTTATTAAGATTTACAGGATAAACGAAGATCCGGATGTTGTAAGCGCTATATGTTCGATGCTCATAAAAGAAGGCATGACCGACGAGAAGTACTTTGAGTGGTACAGCATGGGTGTTCAGATGGAGCTTAGGATAACAAAGCTATATGAATACTATATGCTCTCTATACCGCTTGACCGGGAAGAACTTCTACCGAAGTCGGTCATAATGTACTTTGGATTCAGGAATCATCTTGATCATATACACCTTGCTTATCTGTATGCCAATATGCTCCGTCACAGGTTTGAGATCCAGCGGCTGTGTGAGGAGTATGAACCCGCAATGAAGGCATTTGCAATGGAGCAGGTGACAAAGGGGCATATTAATGCCGATCTGGCATATCTTTATGAGCAGGTGATAATCCCGTACGATATCGATCCCGGCATTGTCAATTCGTTTGTAAAACTGCTGTTCACCTATGATGTAACGATTGATGATCCGGATGTTATTAGGATATGCGTTATCCAGGATGAATTCGAAGGCGAGAGGCTGTATCCCGTTTCGGGACACCACGCCTATCCTGATATTTACAGTGCCAATCATATGATATTTACCGAGGACGGAAATGGCAGGAGAAGGATATTGCCGCCCGATAAAGCGGACCGGCTCATGGATGAGACGGTATATGTTCCGTATATCAAGAATTATGTAATGGAAAATGCCGGGTTTAATCTGTATCTTTGCAGCGGCCGCCGCCACTATGTAACTGTTGATTCCGAAAACGTTGATTTCTGCCGTAACCTTGTTGATTCCATAGAGATAAAGGAAAGCTTCAAGCGTGACGTTAGGATGGAACTCTTAAGGCATTACTATGATAACAATGAATTCTCAACACTTGATGAGTTCCTTATCGGTATAGATCCCAGGATATTAAGCGCCAAGGACAGGGCTGAACTGGTCGGATATTTTGTAATAAGGGGCATGTATGATGAGGCTTATGACCTCCTGACGGTATACGGAGCCGAGAAGGTACCCGTAAAGACCGTGGTCAAGATATGTTCACATATGATAGGCCGAAAGGAGGAGCTGTATGACGTTATGCTCGTCAAGGTGGCGTACCATGCTTTCATAAACGGCAAGTATGACGTACTTACGCTGCAGTACCTTGTTGAAAACTTCAATGGCCTCACCAAGGAACTCCGCAATCTTTGGAAGGCGGCAAGGCAGTTTGATGTTGACTGCGATAAGCTGATGGAAAAGCTTATCATACAGATGCTTCTGACAAGGACTACGATCGGCGAGAAGGAGGAGCTTTTCGAGGAGTATGTTAAGCAGGGTTCGAGCACCAAGGTTGAGCTTGCTTATCTTTCATACTGTGCATATGACTATTTCATCAAAGAGAGGATGCTTGATAAGAGGGTATTTGAGCATCTTGTCAAGAATTACAGGCGGGGTGAGGACCTTAACGATGCCTGTAAGCTTGCTCTGCTTAAGTATTATGCGGAGGATGAAAAGGAGTATGATGACCGTATCGGCGTGATGCTTGCCGACTTCCTTAAGGAATTCCTCCAGGAGAACATATACTTTGTTTTCTTCAGGGAGTTTGTGAATATCATGCCGGAGATAGCTGTATATGATGACAAGACGATCATAGAATACAGGACGCGTCCCGATGTGCGGGTTCTTCTGCATTATATTATCGAGGACGAGGAAGAAGATGATAATTACCATACCGAAGAAATGCGGAATATGTATGGTGGGATCTTTTCAAGGGATTTCATACTGTTCTTCGGAGAGAACCTGCAGTATTACATAACCGAGGAAAAGGACGGACACGAGGAGCTTACATTCTCGGATGCAGTTTCCATCTCGGATGTGGTGGCTGACGGAAGGGAGTCGCGCTACGCCCTGCTAAACGATATGGTAGTATCCAAAACACTTCAGGATGATGACACGCTTATGCAGCTTATGGAAGAATATGTACGGGATGAATGCTTTACCGAAAGGGCATTTTCATTTCTGTGAAAGGATAAAGGCGGATGGATACCGGTACAAGATATGTGGTCGGGTATGATCTTAATGATACCCTTACACAGATCAGCTATTTTGAATTGGATAACGATGCCCCCAAAACTCTGGTTTCGGATGGTGAAAACGAGAGGCTGGGCATTCCTACCCTGTTATGCAAGCGCCGGAAGGTCAACCAATGGAGTTTCGGCACGGAAGCCAAGAGGCTTATCTTAAACGAGGGGGAAGCCGAGGCGGGAAAGCTTTTAAGCATGGCAGTAAACGAAAGCTCGATAATGATAGACGGAGAATCATTTGAGGGACTGGACCTTTTGATCCTGTTTGTAAGGAAGTCGCTAAACCTTCTGTCGGTCTATGTTCCAATGGAACAGATCGAGAACTTCATTTTTACCGTACCTTCTCTTGACAGGGATATGATCAAGGTGCTAGAGAGGGTTTCGGCAGCCATACCGGTAGAGCGCGAGAGGATCATGTTTCAAAGCTACAGCGAAAGCGTATATTATTACATGATCCATCAGCAGGCCGAGCTTTGGGAGACGGAAAGTGCAGTGTTTGATCATAACGGAAAGAACATGACCTGCTATCATCTTAAGATGAACCACAGGACTACTCCCATAGTCGGTGTTATAGATGAATATACCTTTGATAACGTAATGGTTCCGGAGCCCGGAAGGGTTTTGGATGAAAAATATGACGATGAGGAAGAAGCCGTTGATGAAAATAATGACATTACCGGTGATAAGGACGGATCGGAAGAGGAAGGCGCCATAGCGGAAACGGCCGGCGAAGAAATAGACAGGATGGATGAGGCGCTGCAGGAACTGCTCCATGATTTTCTTATGTCGAGGCCTATAAGGTCGGCATATCTTCTCGGTGATGGTTTTGAGGGTGAATGGTGCAAGAAAACGATAGGATTTCTGTGCATGGGCCGACGTGTGTTCCAGGGAAAGAATATGTATTCAAAAGGCGCATGCTACTATGGAATGGACAAGTTAAAGCCTACGGAACTGAACAGTAAATACATATTTCTTGGCAAGGATAAGCTCCAGTTCAATCTTGGCATGAACATGAAGCGTAAGGATAAGGAGGAGTACATTGCACTGGCCGACGGTGGTGAGAACTGGTTTGATATAAGCACGGTAGTGGAATTCCTTCTTACACAGGGCAGCAAGGTGGATATGCTTGTGACGCCGCTTGACGGTAAGGAAGTAAGGAATATAACGGTCAACCTTGACGGACTGCCCAACCGTCCCGAAAAGACAACAAGGCTTAAGATGCGGGTCAGCTTCACTTCAGGGGACACTCTTAAGATAAGGATAGAGGACATGGGCTTCGGAGAGATATTTCCCTCATCTTCTCTTAAATGGGAAAAAGAAGTACGGATAGTATGAGGAATCATATATGACGAATCTTATATTGTGCCATATGAGCACGACGGAAAGGCCGTATAACGTAGTCGGCCTAGGAATAAACATATACTCGGGTGAAGAGCTGTGTTACCTTATAGCGCAGAATGCACATACCCTGGATCATGACTTTATGGATGAGCGGCTGTGTGATTTTCTGGATAAGCAGCTCGAACTTACGGAACTGGCGGACAGATTAAGGGTGATACTGCGCGACAAGGGAAATCTGAGTGATTTTGTCATGGCTATCCTTGAGGAGATAGGTTACTGTGATGCCGATGAAATGCGCAATATCAGGCAGATCCTCGTTGAGAGTGCGGGCCTTAGTCCTGCAAGAAAGCATAAGAGCAGGGGTGATAACCTGCTTAAAGCCCGTAAGTTTGCAAGGGCTATTGACGAATATGCGGGAACATTAAAGAAGATAGACGTGGATGCGGAGCCGATACTCTATGCAGCAGTGCTCCATAATATGGGAACGGCATATGCCAAGCTCCTTCTTTATGAAAAGGCCGCCGATTATTACATGGAGGCATATCGGCTTAATATGGATGATGAGAGCCTTATAATGCATATTGTGAGCTGTAACCTTTACATGACTAAAGAGAAATACGACAGGATGATACTGCGGTGCGGTTATTCCGAGCGTGTGATAAGCGCGGCGGAAGCCATTCTTGAAACAAGGGATGATTATATTGGTTCCGCTAATAAGTATGCAAGGCAGCTGGCGGAACTCAAAGGCCTTAAAGAGAGCGGTATGGTGGGAAGGTATTATGAGGCACTTGATGCAACGCTCGATATGTGGAAGCGTGAATACAGGATGAGCCTGACCTGATAAGCCGGGAGACAAACGTGCGTATATTTGACTTTATTCTTGAAAAACTTGGTTTTTTGGATGATGACGATGACGAGCTGGATTTCGGTATCGGCATGCAGCCTGATAATGCGGACGCTGAGGAGATAACCGAGGGTTTAAAACGCGCCCCGGTAAGGCTGGCTGACATCAATATCCTTGATTACAGGGAACGCGAGCTGTATATAAGGGATAAGTGTGAGCAGATGAAGGCCGCTTCCGATGATATGGAGGGGCAGAAAAAAGAGTATGAGCGGGTGACCCAGCAGCTTGCTGATATAGATGAGATATGCTCGCTTCCCTTAACAAGATACAGCGAGCTTGAACGCCTTGCAAAGAGGATCGAAAAGATAGAAGAGGATGAAAAGCAGTATGTCCGTCCCCTTTCCAAGATAACAGAATCACAGTACCGTGATATGGAAAGGATTGAGGACGAGGTTCCCGATATCTTAAAGAAGCTGCGCAAGGAAGAGGAATACCAGATGACCGTCAAGCGGGACTTAAACCTTCTTGAGGGTGAGAAGGGGGCGCTTGCATATCAGAGGAAGGAGGAAAAGGAAAAAGCCGCAAATGCAAAGGCACTGCTGTTTATATGCATTTTTGTCTCGGCACTTGCAATGGCTCTGCTCTTTGCCCTCAGGATAACACTTAAATTTGATGTGAGGATCGGTTATTATATAGTTCTTGCCCTCCTTGGCATAGCGATGACCGGTGTGTTTGTAAGCTACAAGAATGCCCAGGATGCACAGCTTAGTGCCGAACGAAAGATAAACAGGGCGATAAACCTTCAGAACAGTGTAAAGATAAAGTATGTAAATGCCACCAATCTTATTGATTTTTATTATTCAAAATACAAGGTTAACAACTCCTACGAGTTAAGCTATATGTGGGAGAAGTATCTTGAGGAAAAGAAAGCAAGGAATCATTCGGAGGAGGTCGCCGCAAAGCTTGAGAAGGCTCGAAAGGAACTGGCTGACGAACTTAAGAATTACAGGCTTAACGATCCCGCGATGTTTATTTTTAAGCCGGACCTGCTGACGGATGACGATGAAATGCGGGAAATGAGGCGGGGGCTCATCATCCAGCGCAAGAAGATCAAAAAGGGAATTGATTTCAACAACTTAAGCCTTGAGCTTTCAAAGAATGAGATAGAAGGCATAGTCAGGGAGTATCCCAGGTTCAGCGGTGAGATACTTGCTATAGTCAGTGAATACGAAGAGAATCCTTGATTTATAACGGGAAACATGATACCATCAATGCTTGGTAAATGGGCTTATATGGAAGACTTTCCACCTGATTCAAAGTCATCAAGCATCTTGGCAACACGGGGTGATATGGATACGAATTCACTGCCGTAACGATAAAGCCCGTTTTCTACCGCCTGACTCCTTATGATACGAACATCCGTTATTATCTGGGGCAGTGCTTTGTCCAGCTCGATATTGGCAATAAATATAAAACCTACCGGGAGAACTGCATCGCACAGGAACCCGATGCCTTTTGGTGAGATATCGGTTACTTCTATCGGGGATGATACCTCGATCATTCCGGTAACGTCCTCGGGATACAGGTCCGATACCGACAGTTTGATGTCGATCGGTATTCTTTTTTCCTTGCGTTTTTCCTGCATGAGCGTTCCTCGCGGTTTTACTGTAGGCAAATTATATATCAAAAATATCAACTTATCAAGTCGGCAGGCGCCGGCTGAATTAATGAAAGGAAAGGGATAATGACCGACAGATACGTAAGTCCGCTCTCTGAAAGATATGCAAGTAAGGAGATGCAGTATATCTTTTCGCCCGATATGAAATTTAAAACGTGGAGGCGCCTGTGGATAGCGCTTGCCGAGGCGGAGAAGGAACTGGGGCTTAACATCACGCAGGAGCAGATAGATGAACTCAAGGCTCATGCGGAAGACATTAATTATGATGTTGCAAAAGAAAGGGAAAAACAGGTAAGGCATGATGTAATGAGTCATGTGTATGCCTACGGAGTCCAGTGTCCGAATGCAAAGGGCATCATCCATCTTGGTGCAACCTCCTGTTATGTGGGTGATAATACCGATATTATCGTAATGCGGGAGGCACTCCTGTTGATCAGGAAGAAACTGATAAACGTTGTTTTCAAGCTGTCGAAGTTCGCTGACAGATATAAGGCACTGCCGACACTGGCGTTTACTCATTTTCAGCCTGCTCAGCCCACAACGGTGGGCAAGCGTGCAACCCTTTGGATGAATGAATTCATGCTTGATCTTGAAGATCTTGATTTTGTTCTGTCGACATTAAAGCTTCTTGGTTCAAAGGGAACGACAGGGACTCAGGCAAGCTTTCTTGAGCTTTTTGACGGGGATAATGAAAAGATCGATAAGATAGATCCCATGATAGCAAAGAAGATGGGGTTTGAGAAATATTATCCCGTATCCGGACAGACATATTCAAGGAAGGTAGATACAAGGGTTGCCAATGTACTGGCCGGTATTGCTGCAAGCGCCCATAAATTTTCGAATGATATCAGGCTGCTTCAGCATCTTAAGGAAGTGGAGGAGCCGTTTGAAAAGGATCAGATAGGTTCGTCCGCGATGGCATATAAGCGTAATCCGATGAGAAGTGAGAGGATAGCATCACTTAGCAGATATGTGATGATAGATGCACTTAATCCTGCGATCACCTCAGCGACTCAATGGTTTGAGAGGACGCTTGATGATTCTGCCAATAAAAGGCTTTCGATACCCGAAGCATTTCTGGCGATTGACGGAGTGCTTGACCTGTGCCTTAATGTAGTTGACGGTCTGGTTGTATATGAAAAGGTGATCGACGCTCATTTGAGGAATGAGCTTCCGTTTATGGCAACCGAGAATATCATGATGGATGCAGTCAAGGCCGGTGGTGACAGGCAGGAACTGCATGAGCGTATAAGGGAACTGTCAATGGAAGCTGCGAAGAATGTTAAGCAGGAGGGAAAACAGAATGATCTTCTGAAAAGGATATCAGATGATCCTGCGTTTAACATGTCGTATGATGAACTGTTAAAGACAATGGATCCCAAGAGATATGTGGGACGCGCACCGTATCAGGTTGAAGTTTATCTTAAGGAAGTGATAAATCCCATGCTGGATGCCAATAAGGATCTTCTGGGCATGCATGCGGAGATAAACGTTTGATATAAGACAGGAGGATAACAGGATGGTTAAGGCTATAGTAGGTGCTAACTGGGGAGATGAAGGTAAGGGCAAGATGACGGATATGCTCGCTCAGGATGCGGATATCGTTGTTCGCTTTCAGGGAGGAGCAAATGCCGGACACACGATAGTGAACAAATATGGCAAATTTGCGCTGCACACACTTCCGTCCGGAGTGTTCTGCGAAAATGTGACAAGCATAATAGGAAACGGTGTTGCGCTTAATATACCTCTTCTTTTTAAAGAGATACAGGATATCACATCGAAGGGTGTACCGATGCCGAAACTCCTTATTTCGGACCGTGCCCAGGTTGTTATGCCGTATCATGTTGATTTTGACACATATGAAGAAGCAAGGCTTGCCGGAAAGTCTTTTGGTTCGACAAAGTCCGGTATAGCCCCTTTCTATTCGGATAAATATGCCAAGATCGGTTTTCAGGTAAGCGAACTGTTTGAAGATGAAACGGCGCTCAGGGAAAAGATAGCAAGGGTATGTGAGATAAAGAACGTTACGCTTAAGTATCTTTATGATAAACCGGTCATAGATGAAGATAAGCTGTTTGAAACAATGATGGAATACAGGGATATGGTAAAACCTTATGTTTGCGATACATCCCTGTTTTTGTGGAATGCCGTAAAAGAGGGTAAGAATATCCTGCTTGAGGGACAGCTTGGTTCGCTCAAGGATCCCGATCACGGTATATATCCGATGGTGACTTCGTCATCCACTCTTGCAGCGTATGGTGCGATCGGAGCCGGAATACCGCCCTATGAGATCAAAAAGATAATCACCGTATGCAAGGCGTATTCCTCAGCAGTAGGAGCAGGGGCATTCGTATCCGAAATATTCGGAGATGAGGCAGATGAATTAAGAAAACGCGGCGGTGACGGCGGTGAATACGGTGCTACGACAGGACGTCCGAGGCGAATGGGCTGGTTTGACTGTGTGGCAAGTAAATACGGATGCCGTATACAGGGCACAACGGATGTGGCATTTACCGTTCTTGATGTGCTGGGTTACCTTGATGAGATTCCTGTATGTACGGGATATGAGATAGACGGAAAGGTTACGACTGATTTTCCTACAACGGGACTTCTTGAGAAGGCAAAGCCCGTGCTTACCGTACTGCCGGGCTGGAAGTGTGATATAAGGGGTATTAAGAAGTATGAAGACCTGCCTGAAAATTGCAGGAATTATATCGAGTTCATAGAAGAAAAGATCGGCTTTCCGATAACCATGGTGAGCAACGGTCCTTCGAGGGACGATATAATATACAGGTAAACAATGCCCTTATGGTTTGACGATCTGAGGACTGCAGAATGTTGTTAAGAGCGTTGAATGATATCTGGACTGCCCTCCGTAGCTTCGATGAACAGGCCTTGACCTTTGCGAGCCGGGCAGTCCTTATATACGTGATATATATTTTGACAGCCAATATAATAAAGAAAGTCAGGGGAAAGAAATGCCTTAAGCTGTGGCAGATGGTATTATCCGTCTTCGTGTTCAGCACACTGTGCGTATATCTTTCCTATCTGGTGTCACTTACGCTGTCCGGACGGGAAGCCGGCAGCAGGGTAAATAAGGTGAATCTGGAGATATTCGGAACCTTTGACATGGGAGGCTCCATGTCTGCATTTGCCCTGGAAAACGTACTTCTCTTCATCCCTTTCGGGCTTTTGGTACCTTTGACCGCAAGGTTTTTCAAAAAATGGTGGAACCTTGTGCTGGCGGCATTTATCTCAAGTATGCTGATAGAAATAAGCCAGCTGCTTACTGCGAGAGGATACTTTGAGATCGATGATATATTGCTTAATACACTTGGTGCATTCTTAGGGTATATGGTTTTCTGGATAGCATATCACAGCTATATAGCCGTAAAGCATGAAACGCAGATACCGTTGAGCAGGCATGAGCAGCAACTTAACAGGATAACGCTGTTTTTGATCCAGCTTCTGCCTATAGTATTACTTGTACTTATGATCCTGGGCTTTGGGAATGATGATGCCCTTAAGTCAGCCGAACTTTCAAGCTTTGTTACCGAAAAGCTGTTATATATTGTTAACAAGCTGCTTAACTTAAAATGGACGGCGCAGAAGATTGAGGAATCGGTTCCGGTATATGAAGGGGCAGTCAGGAAGGGCGCGCATATCACTGAATTTGCCCTGCTTACGTTATTTACTTTTGTATTCCTGTACTGCAGAAAGCTAAAGGGCAGGACCGCGCGCATCATAACTTTTGTATTTTCCTTTATCATTGCTGTTATTGATGAGTTTAACCAGTATCGCATTGACGGGAGGAGCGGTTCTTTAAAGGATGTGGCGCTTGACTGCTTCGGGAGCGCGATCATCCTTATCGTGATATTTGTTTTGCTTAAGATAGCGGGGCACTATCACGGCCATAAACACGGAAAGGCAGGAGTGCCGGTACAGTAGAAGGAGCTTTTATGGATCAGGGACGGATAAGGAATTTCTGTATAATAGCGCATATAGATCATGGCAAGTCAACGCTGGCGGACCGGATCATTGAAAGCACCGGGCTTCTTACGAGCCGTGAGATGCAGGCCCAGGTGCTTGATAATATGGATCTTGAGCGTGAGCGCGGCATAACAATAAAATCGCAGGCAGTCCGGACGGTTTACAAGGCAAAGGACGGTAATGAGTATATCTTTAATCTTATCGATACGCCGGGGCATGTTGATTTTAACTACGAAGTATCCAGAAGCCTGGCAGCTTGTGACGGCGCGATACTTGTGGTTGATGCCGCCCAGGGCATCGAAGCTCAGACACTGGCAAATGTATATCTTGCCCTGGATCATGACCTGGATGTATTCCCCGTTATAAACAAGATAGATCTGCCAAGTGCGGAGCCCGACCGGGTTGTAAACGAGATAGAAGATGTTATAGGTATCGAGGCGCAGGATGCGCCCAGGATATCCGCGAAGAACGGAATAGGTATAGATGAGGTCCTCGAGCAGATAGTAAAAAAGATACCTGCACCCAAAGGAGATCCGGGCAAACCCCTTAAGGCACTTATATTTGATTCTCTGTATGATTCTTACAAAGGTGCGATCGCTTTTGTTCGTCTTATGGACGGACGGGTAACAAAAGGTACCCCGATAAAGATGATGGCAACCGGGGCAACGGCGGAAGTCGTTGAAGTGGGTTATTTCGGCGCGGGTCAGTTCATTCCGTGTGAAGAACTAAGTGCCGGAATGGTCGGATATATAACGGCAAGCATTAAGAACGTAAGGGATACGGCAGTCGGCGATACGATAACAGATGCTTCAAGGCCATGTGAAAAGGCACTTCCCGGATACAAGAAGGTGCTCTCGATGGTGTACTGCGGAATGTATCCTGCCGACGGTGCAAAATATCCGGACCTTCGGGATGCACTTGAGAAACTTCAGCTTAATGACGCTTCGCTGAATTACGAACCCGAGACATCGGTCGCATTGGGTTTTGGGTTCAGATGCGGTTTTCTGGGCCTGCTCCATCTTGAGGTTGTACAGGAGAGGCTTGAGAGGGAGTACAATCTTGATCTTGT
This sequence comes from Lachnospiraceae bacterium, assembly GCA_017550535.1. Lineage (GTDB taxonomy): Bacteria > Bacillota > Clostridia > Lachnospirales > Lachnospiraceae > UBA2868. The sequence continues at coordinate 150,849 of JAFZOS010000065.1, read as the reverse complement.
AACGACGGCTCCCAGTGTAATATATAAAGTGCATAAATTAAACGGTGATGTCATAGATCTTACAAACCCGACAAACCTGCCGGATCCCTCCGAGATAGATTATATGGAGGAGCCGATAGTGGATGCGGAGATAATGGTGACCAAGGATTTTGTAGGTCCGATAATGGAGCTGTGTCAGGAAAGGCGGGGGCGCTATGTGAGCATGGAATACATGGAGGAGACCAGGGCACTCCTTAAGTATGAACTTCCGCTTAATGAGATAATCTATGATTTCTTTGATGCTCTTAAGTCACGATCTCGCGGTTATGCTTCATTTGATTACGAGATGAAAGGATATGAAAAATCAGACCTTGTTAAGCTGGATATCCTTATAAACAAGGAGGAGGTTGATGCTTTAAGCTTCATAGTCCATGCGGAGAGTGCTTACGATCGCGGGCGGAGAATGTGCGAACGATTGAAGGATGAGATCCCAAGGCACCTGTTTGAGATCCCTATACAGGCGGCCATAGGGAGCAAGATAATTGCCCGTGAGACTGTAAAGGCTATGCGAAAGGATGTACTTGCCAAGTGCTACGGCGGAGATATAACCCGTAAGAAGAAGCTGCTTGAGAAGCAAAAGGAAGGCAAGAAGAGGATGAGGCAGATCGGCAATGTCGAGATACCGCAGAAAGCCTTTATGAGCGTGCTCAAGCTTGATGAGGACAAATAAAAGGTAAAAGGTCTGTTTATCATGAAGCCGCTTGGTATCTATGTACACATTCCGTTTTGTGTACGAAAATGTGATTACTGCGATTTTTTGTCCATGCCCGTAGGTAACGAGGGCATGGATGATTATATTTATGCCCTTCTTTGCGAGATAAAAGGATATGCAGGCAAGTTTAATTGTGTCGGTGACAGGTACGGGTTAAGCAGCATATATATAGGCGGCGGAACACCAAGTCTCCTTTCTGCTGACAGCGTTAGCATGATAACAGACTGTATCCGGAGGCAATTCGCATATGCGTATGGCAAAGACGTTGAGATAACTATGGAAGCGAATCCGGGTACTGTCAGTCCCGATTCGCTTAAAAGTTACAGGGAGTGCGGTATTAACAGGCTCAGCATCGGGCTTCAGTCGGTAAATGATGATGAACTGCGCACACTTGGCCGTATACATGATGCGGAGGCTTTTTTCAAGGCTTTTGATGCGGCGAAGAAAGCGGGCTTTGACAATATAAACGTGGATATAATGACGGCACTTCCGGGGCAGACACTCGATTCGCTTGAAAATACGCTGAAAGCGGTGACGGATCTTTCCTGCACGCACATTTCCGCATACAGCCTTATACTTGAAGAGGGAACACCGTTTTACAAAAGATATGCCGGGACGGATGGACTTCCGGGTGAAGAAAAAGAACGGGAAATGTATCATTTTACGGTTTCGTATCTTAAAGAGCATGGGTATAAAAGATATGAAATATCGAATTTTTCACTTCCCGGTTATGAGAGCAGGCATAACAGCGCGTACTGGAAACGTAATGATTATCTGGGGTTCGGGCTGGGGGCATCATCCCTCGTGGATAATACAAGATATAAGAACACAGTGAATATGTGCGATTATCTTAAACATCCCCTATCGCGTGATCTGTTTGAGGAAAACATAAGCTTAAGTGAAAGGGACAGGATGGCAGAGCATATGTTTTTGGGACTCAGGCTTAGCGAGGGAGTGTCGGAAGAAGAATTCGGGAAGGAATTTGAAAAAGAAATAGATGAAATATACGGCCGGGAACTGTCGCGTCTTGTTACGGAAGGGCTTTTATTGCGTGACGGAGGAAGGATAAGGCTGACGGAGAAGGGCGTTGATTACGGAAATTATGTTTTTAGCCGTTTTTTGTGACTTTATCACATCTAAACAGTTGTTATAGACTGTTTTTTTTTGTATAATTATCATGTGTTTTCAGGCCCTGATGCAGTACGCCGGAAGGCGGAGGTATTCCAATGAGTAGATTCAATGACGATCTGATACAGAATGCAATGGATATAAATGATATAATCATTTTTGAATATGATATCAAAAATGATACTATCAGGTTTTCCGATAATGTTGACAGGTATATCTCTATTCCGCGTGAAGTTTCATCGTTTGCCGGAAATATAAGCATTCGCGGAAGGGTGCACGATGACGATGCCAGTAAGGCTATAGCTTTCTTTACGAACCCGCCGGAAGAAGGCAAGGTTAAAATGGAGTATATCAGGTTCCTCGATATAAAGGGGGAGTATTTCTGGTATCAGCTAAAGGGACGTTTGATGGATCCCGATGATGAGACGCAGGCTTCGGATGTACTTTACGGAACCATGACGTACATAGATGATGAGACAAAGAGCAGGAGCGAGGAGGCTGAGAAGAATAAGGATAATCTTACGCATGTATTAAACCGTGAGGCATTTATGAGTTTCGCCGGTGAATACTTAAGCTCAATGGGCAAGGGAACGATCCCGAATCTCATGCTTATAGATATAGATGATTTTGATGAGTGGAAGGAAATGAACAGCGGCGTAAGTGCTGACGGAGTATTGGTCGAACTTGCGAGGATAATAAAGCGTACGTTCAGGGGCTCGGATATCATAGGCCGTGTCGGAAATGACAGGTTTGCCGTACTTATGAAGGGTATCCGCAGTACGGCTATTTTGGAAGAACGGGCTGTTTATGTGTGCAAAACGGTCAAGGAAGTATGGGGCGAGCTTGACAAGGTAGTTACCGTGTCTGTCGGTATAAGCGCTCTTAAGAAGGGTGATTCTTCGGTGGATATCCTTTTGGAACATGCGCTTGCTGCCCTTAAGGATGCCAAGAATGCGGGCAAGGACACTTATGTCATGTACAATGACAATATGGAGAGGGCTGACAAGAAGGCAGATCCCATCCTTTCCACCAGGGAGATGGAACTTGTGACCAATATCCTTGATCCGATGTGCAGCTGGGCTTATGCAGTCGACGAGGATTATCATATACTTTATCAGAACGAGATGCTTAGCGACAGGCTTCAGTGTGAGCGGACGGGATTGTGCTATGAGCAGGGCAAGGGGTATAAAGAACCGTGTCCCGATTGTCCGATAAGGCGCATGGGCAAGGATGAATCGTCATATGATTCCGAGATCTATTCACCGACACTGCGCTGCTCGGTCCAGTCAAGGACTACAAGGATAAGCTTAAGGAACGGAAGGAACATATATCTCATCGCTTCGATAAAGGAAAATGTCGAAAAGCAGGAAGAGAGGATAAACGAAAGCAAAAACCGTGCACGTGCTGCGGTTATCTCGATGCAGGATATCATATGGGATGTTGACATATATAAAAACAGCTGCATCAGGATAAAGGAAGAAAACATAAAGAGCATCATGGACAGGCGGATTAAGAACTATCAGACACTTAGGGAATATTTCGCCTGTAATGTCATCTGCGCCGAGGATAAGGGAGCATTTAATGAGGCGACGGATCCCAAATACCTTAAGCAGGCAAGGCAGTTGGGAACACAGATGCTGTGTCGTGAGGTGAGGCTCCTTAATATCGAAGGGGAGTACGAATGGTATAACCTGTATTCCGTTCTGCAGGGTCCCGATGAGGGCAGGGCTCTTATAATATTTTTAAATGTCAATGAATATATGAAACATCGCCTTGAGAACATCGAGACCAAGGTCAAATATGAGATCATGAAGCAGAAGAGCGATATCTTAAAGGAGATGGCGCTCAGCAATGAGAGACATGAGAATGTAAACGAGATGACGGGAATCCTCGTATACGAGTACTATGTGACCGATGATACATTCTATATCTGTCCCATGTTTGATGAGATTTTTGATATTGACAAGAAAAGCTTAAAGGGTACGTGGGCTGTGATCGATATGCTCAAGCCCTATGAAGACGATGCTCTCTTTTTCAGGGAGTTCATAGAAAAGATCAGGAAAACGGGTAATACCCATAAAGCAACCGTAAGGCTTTACAACAAAAACAAAGTTCCGGTATGGTATACGATCATCATACAGCCTCTGCACGGACTCAATAATGTGCCTGTACGATATCTTGCAACGTTTCAGAATGTGGATGCGGAAATGCGGATCAAGGGTGAGATGGAATACCGCGCTGATTATGACTCTCTCACGGGTCTGCTGAATGCCGATTCATTCTACCGCAAGGCCGACAGCTATATTCATCTTAACGATGATAAAAAGCTTGCGATCATAGCGGTTGATATCGATAAGTTCAGGCTGATAAATGACCGCTGCGGTATTGATTCCGGAAACAAATGCCTTAAGGAACTTGGCGGACAGATCCGGCATCTTCTACCGAGGGAGCTGCCTGCCTGCCGATACCAGGCAGATATGTTCAGCCTTTTGTTTGAGTATGAAAGTGAGCAGGATATCATTGATTTTATGACGGAACTTAGCAAGGCTATAAAGAATGTTCCGGATATGCCTGCAACATTATCGCTGGTATACGGGATATATAAGATCGTTGATATCGATATACCCGTCAGGCTCATGTGCGACAGAGCCAGGGCGGTAAAGAAGCAGGTTAAGGGAAGCGCATTGAGTAATTATGCGGTTTATGATGACGTGATCCGTCTAAAGATGCGTGAACAGGCCGATATTGAGAATCAGATGGAGCAGGCGCTTGCAAACAACGAGTTTGTCATGTTCCTGCAGCCGCAGATCGATCTTAAGACCGGTAAGATATGCGGTGCGGAGGCACTTGTACGCTGGAAGCATCCGGTAAAGGGAATACTTGTTCCGGCCAATTTCCTTTCGCTGTTCGAAGATAACGGGTTCATTACAAGGCTGGATCTGTTCATGTGGGAGGAAGCCTGCAAATATATCGTTGATCTTCAGAAACGGGATATAATGCTTCCTATATCGGTAAATGTATCCAGGAGACATGTGGGACAAACGGATATAGTAAAGATATTGACGGGTCTTGTTGATAAATACGGTTTCGACAGCAGGTACCTTGAGATCGAGATAACCGAGAACCTGTTCCTCGAGGACGTAACCGAGCTGTTCGAAGAGATGGGAGAGCTTAAGAGCAGGGGATTCAGGATACTGATGGATGATTTCGGTTCCGGATATTCATCACTGAATATGCTTAGAAAGGCTCCGATAGATACCATGAAGATCGACAGGTTCTTTTTGGACGAGATCATGTCAACGGAGAGGGGTAAGATAATCGTTGAATCATCCGTAAGGATGGCAAAGATGATAGGACTTGATGTTATCGCCGAAGGAGTAGAGACCGTGGAACAGCTTGAATTCTTAAGATCGATAGACTGTGACATGGCGCAGGGGTATTACTATTCAAAGCCTATTCCTGTTGAGGATTTTGAGAAATTTATCAAAGAATACATGTAAATGACAGGGGAGACAAAAGATGAAGTTTGTTAAGACCGAGGATTTAAAGGACGGCATGCGTCTCGCAAAGCCGATTTACAACAAAAAGGGCGTGCTCCTGTATGAGCGGGACAGTAAGCTCACAGGCCAGAGTATCGGCTCTGTACGCAATTTCGGATTGATGGGCGTTTATGTACTTGAGCCTGCGGAACCCCTTCCTCCTATGTCTCAGGAAGATATTGCACTTGAAAAATTCCTAACGGTATCGGAATTCAGGCTTATGGATGAACTGACGGAGATGATAAAGACGGGTAAGAGTTCCAAGATCCGTCATCTTGCCGATTCGTACGTTTCGGAATGCGGCAGGATGAACCTGCCCGTTAATTTCATCCAGAACTTAAGGGGGGCAGAGGATTATGTTGTCAAGCATTCGTCAAATGTAGCACTTTTGTGTGCTCTTCTTTCCCGAAACATGGGCCTTTTTCTGGATGAACAGAAGGATGCCATTCTGGCGGGGCTGGTTCATGATGTGGGCAAGCTTAATATCCCGGCAACCCTGATGGCGCAGGAGGAACTTACCGAAGAAGAACGCCATGAAATGCGGATCCAGGAGCTGCACGGAGCGGATATAATCGAGGGATGCTTCATGTCTCAGCCGTCAATAAAACGTACAATGCTCCAGGCATGTAAGCATATCGGGGCATTTGAGAACGGTGAGGAGCAGGACGGTGTTAAGATGGTAAAAACAGCCAAAGTACTTGTGGTCGCCGATATGTTCGATAAGCTTACCGCTATGAGCCTGCAGCATGAACCGATGAGCTATATAAGTGCCCTTAAATTCCTTATGTCCAATCCGGACTGGTTTGATAAGGATGTTGTAAAGGCACTCGTCAAGTGTGTAAGTTTTCTTGGCGAAGGAACAAGCGTGGAATTGTCAAACGGCGAGAAAGCTCTTGTCCTTGCCACGAACCCCGATAATCTGTTAAAACCCATGGTCCTTATGTTTTCCGGAAATGTGATCATCGATCTTGCAAGGACCAGCGTATATGAGGGACTCGAAGTAGTTGATACTATGAAAACACTGGATTCCCGCTATGTAATGGATAAAGAATCGATAGACAGGATGAAAAACGAAGCATCGGTATAAATCCGGTAATATAGCTTTGACATTTTGCAATACTTGTATTATCATAACTACGCACAATCATCACAGGGTAACCCGTAAAGGGGTTATGTCTTTTTTAATTTCCTGAAATAAAAAAATAAATATGGAGGAAAGATGTTCAGTAGTGTATTATCTTTCGGCATACGCGGAATCGAAGGCTTTTGCGTTAATGTGGAGGCTGACATATCCGATGGTATGCCTATGTTTGAACTTGTAGGTTATCTGTCCGGTGAAGTTAAGGAAGCAAGGGAAAGGGTAAGGACCGCCCTTAAAAATACCGGATATGATTTTCCGGTAAAGAGGATAACCTTAAATCTGTCGCCCGGAAACGTAAGAAAGCAGGGCACAGGGTATGATCTTCCAATGGCAGTGGCAATACTTGCCGCAATGGGCGAAATAGACAGGGAAAAGCTTAATGAAACAATGATCATAGGCGAACTTAAGCTTAACGGAGATGTGGGACGCATTAACGGAGTGCTTCCGATGGTGATCTGCGGAAGAAAGACAGGCATAAAAAGATGTATAGTACCGGCAGCTAATGCGGCTGAGGGGGCTATGGTAAACGGCGTTGAGATAATTCCCGTTTCAAACCTTAAAGAGGCGGCAGATCATTTAAAAGGAACGGTTCCCATAAGACCGTATACCCGGGATGGCAATGCTGTGGAAGCGAGTGATAATAACGCCGGATGCGATCTTAAGTATGTAAGGGGGCAGGCAGCTGCCAGAAGAGGGCTTGAGATAGCGGCATGCGGAATGCATAATATGCTGATGGTCGGAGCGCCGGGCGCGGGGAAATCCATGCTTGCGAAGTGCATACCGACTATACTGCCGCCGCTGTCCGACGAGGAGGCTTTGGAAGTATCAAGTATATACTCTGTCGCGGGATTATTAAAAGATGACAGAAATCTTATGAAAGAAAGGCCGTTTGTAAGTCCTCACCATACAGTGACCGATATAGCGATGACCGGAGGAGGCACTTATCCCAGGCCCGGCAGTATATCATTATCGCACAGGGGAGTGCTGTTCCTGGATGAGATGCCCGAATTTTCGCGGTATACGCTGGAGGTTTTGCGGCAGCCGCTTGAAGACAGAAAGATCACGATAGCCAGGAATTTCGGAACGTATGTATATCCTGCGGATTTCATGCTTGTAGGTGCAATGAACCCATGTCCGTGCGGTGCTTATCCCGATCTGTCAAAGTGTACATGCACGGAACCTTCAAGGCGGCGGTATTTAAACCGGTTAAGCCGTCCTCTCCTTGACAGAATGGATATTTGTGTTGATGTTATGAAGCTTGGCTATGACGATATGTTGAGTACCGAAATGTCAGAATCCTCGGCGCAGGTAAGAAAACGGGTAATAAGGACACAGGAGATCCAAAGGGACAGGTTTTCGGGGGGAAAGATACTGTTTAATTCCCAGATGAACTCTGATGAGATACATAAATACTGTGCTCTCGAACCCAAGGTAAAAGAATGGTTTGCAGGTGCACTTGAAAAGCTTGACGTTTCGGCGCGCGGGTATTCAAAGATATTAAAGGTGGCCAGGACGATAGCTGATATTGACGGATTAAAGGCGATAAGGCGAGAACACCTGGCGGAGGCAATGCAGCTTAATAATTCATACATAATGGGTTAGGAGGTATTTATAATGGAAGAAATGAAATATGAGTACTGGTGGGCGGCAATGCCCCGGGCTTATCCCTGCCGCCTGAAAGCTGTTGCGGAGGAAGCAGGGAGTACAAGAAGGCTGTATGAAGCCGGAAAAGAAGAGCTTCAAAGTATAGAAGGTATCAGTGAAAGCTATGCCGATGATATAATTTCAAAACGAAAGGACTGGGATATCGACAGGGAGTATGAAAAATTCCTTTCAATGGGGATCGGTTTTATCCCATGGTATGACGAAAGGTATCCGAGACGGCTTAAGGAGGTTTCGGGTCATCCGTTCGCGATATTTTCGATCGGAAGGCTTCCTGACGATGATAAGCCGTCTGTTGCGATAGTCGGTTCACGTAACTGTTCGGAATACGGACGTATGACCGCACGGAATTTTGGCAGCGAACTGGCTTCTCTGGGTGTGCAGGTAGTAAGCGGTATGGCATACGGCATAGACGGATTAAGCCAGTCTGCCGCACTGGAGGCGGGAGGTGATTCTTTCGGTGTTCTTGGCTGCGGTGTCAATATATGTTATCCCCGGTCAAACAGAAAGCTGTATGACAGGCTGAAGGAGCAGGGTGGAATATTATCCGAATACGGTATATATACAAAACCGCAGGGAAACCTGTTTCCGGCAAGGAACAGGATAATAAGTGCTCTTTCCGATGTCCTTATCGTGGTTGAGGCCAGGGAGGTGAGCGGTACCATGATAACGGTTGACATGGCTCTTGAACAGGGAAGGGAAGTTGCTGTTGTCCCCGGGAGGATAACGGATCCGTTAAGTACCGGCTGCATAAAGCTTTGGAAGCAGGGAGCGGTTCCGGTGACCTGTGCAGGTGATGTATTAAGCCTGCTTGGCAGCGGATACGATGGGGCGGGCATTAAATACAGGCTGCCCACCATGGAACTGCCGGACGATGAGCGGAAGGTATATATGACTCTTGAGCCTTATGCGAAGAGTGTGGGTGAGATATCGGACGCTACGGGAATGGAGCTTAGAAATGCGATCTGCGCGTTGGTCGAGTTGTGTATAAAAGGCCTGGCAGGCGAGGCATCTACAGGGTATTATGTCAGGGCAAAGGAAATAAGGGTCGTGTGAATTGCCCCTTGAAAATGGATAATTTTTGTGTTAAGGTATGCCTTGTTGCGAGTATACGGGCATTGGTGCCGCATTGGTTAAGTTAAGTAATACGGAGTAAACATGAGTAAAAATCTTGTTATCGTGGAATCACCGGCCAAGGTTAAGACGATAAAGAAGTTTCTTGGATCAAGCTATGAAGTAATGGCCAGTAACGGTCATGTGAGGGATCTTCCCAAGAGCAGCCTTGGTGTCGATACGGCGAATGATTATGAGCCGAAATATATTACCATACGCGGTAAGGGCGACCTGGTGGCTGCGCTTAAGAAGGAAGTCAAAAAGGCAGATAAGATATATCTTGCGACTGACCCTGACCGTGAAGGAGAGGCAATATCCTGGCATCTTTATTATGCGCTTAAGCTTGAAGGGAAAAAGGTGTACAGGATCACATTTAACGAGATAACAAAGGGCGCAATAAAGGAATCCTTTAAGAATGCAAGGGAGATAGACATGAACCTTGTTAATGCCCAGCAGGCAAGGCGAATACTTGACCGCATGGTGGGCTATCGTATATCTCCCCTGCTTTGGGCAAAGGTAAAGAGAGGATTAAGCGCCGGAAGGGTTCAGTCGGTCGCTCTTCGCATAATATGCGAGAGAGAAGACGAGATAAATGCTTTTATACCGAGGGAATACTGGACACTGGATGCGGTCCTCAAGGCAGGGAAGGATAAAAATACCGTAAAAGCTCATTATATGGGCGGCAGTGATGAGGGCAATGAGATACCGTCAAAAGAGGCCCTTGATAAAGTGCTTGCCAATGTTAAAAATGCCGAATTCAGGGTTACTGATGTTAAAAGGGGCGAAAGGATAAGGAAGCAGCCCCTGCCGTTTACTACATCCACTCTGCAGCAGGAGGCGAGCAAGGTCCTTAATTTTTCGACACAGAAGACCATGCGTATAGCCCAGCAGCTGTATGAAGGCGTGGATATAAAGGACGACGGTACGGTCGGTGTCATAACATATCTTCGTACGGATTCAACCCGTGTTGCTTTAGAGGCATATAACGGAGCAAGAAAATATATTGAGGAGAATTACGGCGCTGATTATACTACGGAAGACAGGACCGAAAAAAAGGATAATAAAAAGATCCAGGATGCTCATGAGGCTATAAGGCCTACCGATATAAACAGAACGCCGGAAGCGATAAAAGCATCACTTTCGAGAGATCAGTACCGCCTGTATTCGCTCATATGGAAGCGTTTTGCGGCAAGCATGATGAGTCCGGCTCGTTATGAGACGGTAAATGTAAGGATAGATGCGGCAGGCAGCAGGTTCGGTGCATCGGCATCTAAGATGGTCTTTGACGGATTTATGAGGGTATACAGTACCGATGAGGACAAGGAGGATAATTCCGGCAGTCTTCCCGATGGTATAAAGGAAGGAGCGGTGCTTAAAGCCGCGGATTTCGACAGCAGGCAGCATTTTACCCAGCCCCCCGCGCATTTTACCGAAGCTTCGCTTGTAAAGGCCATGGAGGAGCTCGGAATCGGAAGGCCGAGTACTTATGCGCCGACGATAACAACTATCCTTGCAAGGAGATATATCACAAAAGAAGGAAGGAACCTCTATGTCACCGAGCTCGGTGAAGTTGTAAACCAGATGATGGTAGGAGCTTTCCCGGGTATTGTTGATAAGGATTTTACGGCTAATCTTGAGATGCTCCTCGATAATGTGGAAGAGGGTAAGGTCGATTGGAAGACCATTATCAGGAATTTTTATCCCGACTTGGACACTGCGGTCAACGAGGCGGAAAAAGAACTTGAAAAGGTTGATATCGCGGATGAGGTTACCGATGAAGTATGTGACCTTTGCGGCAGGAACATGGTGCTTAAATACGGACCGCATGGTAAGTTTCTGGCATGTCCGGGATTTCCCGAGTGCAGGAATACAAAGCCGTATCTTGAAAAGATAGGGATAAAGTGTCCAAAGTGCGGCAAGGACATTGTAGTACGCAAAACCAAAAAGGGACGAAGGTTCTACGGATGCGAGAGCGGAGCCGAGTGTGAATTCATGTCATGGCAGAAGCCTGTTGCTACTCCCTGCGCAAAATGCGGCGGCCTTATGGTTGAAAAGGGTCCGAAGCTGATGTGTACAAATCCGGATTGCGGTAATATAGTCAATAAGCCGTCCCGTGAAAAGGATAGTTGACGGGCGGACATGAAATGGCTGTAAATTTTAAATGTCGATCCAAATAGTTAGAAAATTGGACCGAAATTTTGAAAATATTCAACAAACAAGCGTGATGATCATTGATTATCACGCTTGTTTATGCTATGATTTAATTGTTGAAATATTTGCATGAACAAATCCAAATCTGAATTTGGATCCCGGAGGTATTGCATGAGCAGCGTTCAATTGCTTGATAAAACCAGGATGATACAGAAGCTGTTGCATAATAACAGCTCCAGCAAGGTGGTATTTAACGATATCTGTGATGTCCTTAAGGACATACTTGAGTCCAATGTGCTTGTTATCAGCAAAAAAGGAAAGATACTCGGAACAGGCGCCAGGGAAGATATAGGTGAGATAGAGGGACTGCTCAAGTATGAAGTGGGCGGTATAATAGACCATATGCTTAACGAACGGCTCCTGGGAGTGTTGTCAACAAAGGAGGATGTTAACCTTGAGACCCTTGGCTTTGAGGTTTCCGAGAGCAATAAATATCAGGCTATCGTTACACCCATTGATATCGCGGGCGAAAGGCTGGGAACTTTATTTATCTATAAGGTTAAGGAACAGTACACAATTGACGATATAATATTGTGTGAGTATGGTTCTACTGTTGTGGGGCTTGAAATGCTCAGGGCAGTCAATGAGGAAAGCGCCGAGGAAAACAGGAAGCTCCAGGTTGTAAAGTCGGCCATAGGCACACTGTCGTTTTCGGAGATGGAAGCTATCATACATATTTTTGATGAACTGGACGGAAACGAAGGCATACTCGTGGCAAGCAAGATAGCCGACCGTGTCGGAATAACCCGTTCCGTCATCGTAAATGCTTTACGTAAGTTTGAAAGCGCCGGCGTGATAGAATCAAGGTCATCGGGAATGAAGGGTACTTATATCAAAGTGCTCAATTCGGTAATATTTGATGAGATAGAGGAACTTAAGAAGAAAAAATAGAGTAACACCTTATAAAAGGATTTGTAGGGAAACACAAACGGATTTGCTCATATGTCGGTCCGTTTGTGTTTTTTTATCTGATTTTTATGAAATCAACACAATATATGGTGGAAAAATGCAAAAACAGCTTGTGTTTTCGATGAATTTATTTATAATAGAGAAAGGGTAGGTGAGTATAATGATTAATACGGGTGTATATAATTACGTCAATGTGCTTGAAAAAGCAGCTGATGCGGCATGGATGCGCAATGATGCCATATCCAATAACATTGCGAATGTTGATACTCCGGGATATAAACGTGAGGATGTTTCTTTTGAAACGGAGTTAAGGCATGCCCTCAGGTCTACTAAGTATGTCAGCCTTGATAAAAAGGTGGAAGCCTTGAATGAAGGCCGGCTGTCAAGGATCGAACCCCGTAAATATATTGATCATCCGGGCTTCTCATACAGGCTGGACGGAAACAACGTCGACATAGACACCGAAAACGTTGAACTGGCCTCGAATGAGATCAAATACAATGCACTGATACAGAGCATAGATCAGGAATTTAAAAACATTAAATCCGTGATCAAGTAGGAAAGGAGGGGCAGGCATGAGCATATTTAAATCATTTGGTGTAAATGCATCCGGTATGACGGCACAGCGCTACAGGATGGATATAATATCCCAGAACGTAGCCAACGCAAATACCACAAGGACGGAAGATGGAACCCCTTATAAGCGTAAGATAGTGACTTTTACCGAAAAGACAAACGATCCTACTACTTTCGGCACGATCTTTGCAAGGAGCCGGGGAATGGACATCGGTGACGGGGTTAAGGTCAGCCGCGTGTTTGAGGATAATACATCAGAAATGAAGAGGGTATACGATCCCTCGCATCCCGATGCGGATGAGGACGGATATGTCTGGTATCCAAATGTTGATATCGTTACAGAGATGACTAACATGATCGATTCAACGAGGGCCTATGAAGCCAATGCGACTGCGTTTACAGCGAGTAAATCGATGGCTATGAAAGGCTTGAATATCGGTCAGTCATGATAAGGGGGTGTAACGGGATATGGATATAACATCATTACTTAATGTAAGTTCGCCGGTGATCGCAAACAAAGCGGCACAGGCTTCGACGAGGACCGGCGAAACCGATGATCAGAGTTTTGATACGCTGTTCAAGTCGGCGCTCAGCAATATAGGCGAAACCAATTCACTCCTTAACAAGCAGGAAGAAGAAGAGATAAAGTTCGCCCTTGGGATATCCGAAAATACGCATGACCTGAGTATCGCGGCAGCAAAGGCATCAACGGCATTAAGCTATACAGTCGCACTCAGGGATAAGTTTATCGAGGCATACAAGGAGATAATGCAGATACAGATCTGATGTGCCATACAGGGTAGTATGGTTCCGGTTTAACAGGGAGATGTTGATATGCTGGACAGGTTAAAGGAAATACCGCAAAGGATCCTGGAATGGTGGAATAAATTTACCACCAAGCAAAAGACGATAATAATAAGCGTTGCCGCGGGAGTTGTGGTAGCGCTTGCCATACTTGCTACCATATTGACAAGGCCGCAGTATGAGGTTCTTATAACCTGCGAATCAACCAAGCAGGCATCCGAGATCATAGATCTTCTGGACGGACAGGGCATCTCACACAAGGTTACGGATGACGGCCTTATCATTTCCGTGCTTAAGGAGAATGTTGCCTCGGCAACGCTTCTTCTTGGTGCCAACAGCATACCTGCCGACAGTTACAGTATTGAAACCGCACTCGGAGGCGGTTTTTCCGCTACGGAATCAGATAAACAGAAACGGTATAAACTGTACCAGGAAGAGCATCTGGCGCAGATAATGGAAGCCCAGGCCGCGGTAAACAAGGCTTATGTGACTCTCAATATACCGCAGAATGACGGTACTCTCCTTTCCAAGGAGGAAGAGTCATTCGCGAGCGTTATGCTCGACTTGAACGAAGAGCTCGGAGCCGGTGTTGCCGAGAATTTTGCAAAGAATATAGCAACGGCACTCGGAAATAAGACTACAGATAACATTACGATACTTGATTCCAATGGGAATCTACTGTTTTCCGGTGCGGACGAGGCTGCGGACGGCTCGGGAACTCTTAACACATCCAATCAGATAGCCTTAAAGACAGAAGCGGAACGTCTTGTGAAGCAGGAAGTAACACAGGTGCTTCTGGGTTCCAACCTTTACGAGGATGTTAAGGTAGCTACCAATCTGGTTTTTGATTTTTCCACGCTCAAGGAAACCGATCACACATACACTCAGGCGGATGAGAACGGCACCAATGTCATTTCGCATGAGAATACATACGAAGCCGAGGGAACCGGAGGTACGGCCGGCGTTCCGGGTACGGATACCAACAATGAGGAAACAACTTATGTGATGGAGAACGGAGGTAATTCAAATTACAGCGTGACTGAAGAAACAAGGGATTATCTTCCGGGTGAGAAGATTACCGATAAGGTAACTCCGGGCGGTGTGATCCAGTATAACAATTCATCGATCGCGATCACAGCATCACATTATGTGATTTATAAAGAGAGTGAACTGAAAAAACAGGGAGCTTTGGACGGAATATCCTTTGATGAGTTCATAGCGGGCAACAGTGATATGGTCAAGAAGGAAGTTGATCCCGAGATGATATCCCTGGTTGCAAACGCTACGGGAATTCCGTCAAACAACATATCTATAATAGCTTATGATGTTCCGATTTTTCAGGCTGACGAAACCGGCGGCATGAGCGCTTCCGACATAGCTCAGATAGCACTTATTGTGATAATCCTTGCGTTGCTGGCGGTTGTTGTATTCTCGAGCCTTAAAAGGGAGAAACCGGTTATCGAGAAAGAAGAGGAACTGTCGGTTGAGGATCTGCTCCAGACCACGCAGGAGCAGCAGCCGATGCTTGATGATATAGAACTTGAGACCAAGTCCGAGGTCAGGCTGGCAGTTGAAAGGTTTGTTGACGACAATCCGGACGCGGCGGCGGCACTTTTAAGGAACTGGCTCAACGGAGATTGGGGGTAAAACATGGCATCGCATAACGACAACGCGCTGTCGGGAGTACAGAAGGGTGCAATATTGCTGATAACACTCGGACCTGAGCGTTCGGCTATGATATTCCAGCACTTAAAGGAAGAAGAGATAGAGGATCTGACACTCGAGATAGCAAACACAAGAAGTGTTACGCCGCAGGTCAAGGAGCAGGTGATGGAGGAATTCTATCAGGTCTGCCTTGCACAGCAGTATATTGCGGAAGGCGGTATCGGTTATGCCAAGGAACTGCTCGAGAAGGCATTGGGAGAGCAGCGGGCAAACGATGTTATCGGCAAGCTTACGGCATCGCTACAGGTTAAGCCGTTTGAATTCATACGAAAGACAGAAGCATCTCAGCTTCTTAACTTTATTCAGGATGAGCATCCGCAGACGATCGCTCTTATATTGTCTTATCTGAATGCTTCGCAGGCAGCGCTTATCGTTTCGGCTCTTCCGCCCGACCGACAGGCGGATGTGGCAAAGCGTATAGCTCTTATGGATCGTACATCGCCCGACGTTGTCAAGGAGGTGGAACGAATATTGGAGACAAAGCTGTCATCGCTTGTAAATCAGGATTATACGGTTATCGGCGGTGTCGATTCGGTTGTTGAGATCTTAAATACAGTAGACAGGAGTACCGAGAAGCACATCATGGAAACCCTCGAGATCGACGAGCCCGAACTTGCAGACGAGATCCGAAAGAAGATGTTCGTATTCGAGGATATACTGCTGCTTGATGACAGGGCGATACAGCGTGTGCTGCGTGATGTTGATAACGGAGACCTCGCGATCGCATTAAAGAGCGCAAACGAAGAGGTTCAGAATGCTATATTCAATAACCTGAGTAAGCGTCTGGCCGTAATGATCAAGGAAGATATGGAATTCATGGGTCCGGTACGTATGAAGGATGTCGAGGAGGCCCAGCAGAAGATAGTAAACGTAATAAGGCGGCTTGAAGATTCGGCTGAGATCGTTATCTCCAGGGGCGGAGGTGATGAGATAATTGTCTAATCTTTTAAAGTCGAATTATGTTATCAAAAAGGATGAAACGAGGGTTATCGATTCAAATGATCTGATAGCCGTTAAACTCCAGAAACTGAGCAGCGAGGCGGCGGAAACGCCCGAGAAGATAGAAGAGGTAAAATTCGAGGAATTCAGCGAAGGATTAAATGCAGAGCAGCTGGAAATGCTGCTTGAGGATAATCCTTCAAGAGATCATGAAGAAAGTGTGATAAGCGACGGCGAAGGTTATGAAGTACCGGAAGACAGTCCGCATCAGGATGTTATATCGCTTGACGAAATAAGCAGTCAGGCCGAAGAAATACTTAACAGTGCAAGGAATGAAGCTGAGCAGATAACGGAAGGTGCAAGGCAGGAAGCTGATTCGATACGGCAGGAAGCCAGGAACGAAGGCTATGATGAAGGCCTTAAGCAGGGACGGGAGGAAGCACAGAAGTATATCGAGGAAAAAACAGAGGAGATGGAAGAGCGGGAAAATGCCAGGCTTCATGAGTATGATAAGAAACTTGAGGAAATGGAGCCGCTCCTTGTTGATGCCATAACAGATATTTATGAGCATATTTTTCATGTATCTTTGTCTTCCAACCGCGAGATCATGCTAAACCTGCTTCATGATACGGTACGTAATGTCGAAGGCGGAAAAAACTTCATAGTACATGTTTCCAAGAATGATTTTGAATATATAAATGACAGGAAAGATCAGCTCACTGACGGACTTGGCAGTACCGACACCGTTGAAGTGATAGAAGATCTTACCCTGCGTCAGTCCGAATGCTTTGTAGAGGCTGAGGGCGGAATATATGACTGTGGTATAGGAACGGAGCTTGAGCTGCTTAAGAAGGAGCTCATGCTTTTGTCTTATCAGAAGGGTTGACAGCCATAAGGAGCGGTAAGGTTGAATATCGATAAATACCAGAAGCTTAAGGAAAAAACCTTTTACAAGAGGCTCGGCAAGGTGGTCAATGTAGTCGGGCTTACCATAGAATCCCTGGGGCCGGATGCGAGCCTTAATGATCTTTGCAGGATAAGTATCGATGAAGAAGGCGAGAATTATGTGCTGGCAGAGGTCGTAGGTTTCAGGGATAACAGAACACTTCTTATGCCCTGTGACAGTACCGAAGGAATCGGATTCGGCTGTATTGTTGAAAATCTGGGCTATCCTCTTTCCGTAAGCGTGGGTGATGAAATGCTTGGTCAGTGCCTGGACGGACTCGGACGTCCCACTGACGGCTCTGTCATAAAAACCGCAATTACGTATCCGGTGGAAGCAATGCCTCCCGATCCCATGGACAGGATAATAATCGATACTCCGCTTCCGCTTGGAGTAAAGGCTGTAGACGGCATTATGACGATCGGAAAAGGACAGCGTATTGGGATATTCGCAGGCTCGGGTGTTGGAAAGAGTACACTGCTCGGTATGTTCGCAAGGAATACAAAGGCAGATATAAACGTGATAGCACTTATAGGAGAGCGCGGACGTGAGGTGAGGGAGTTCATTGAGCGTGATATGGGCGAGGAAGGAATGCGCCGTTCGATCGTCGTTGTTGCTACATCCGATAAACCCGCACTTATGCGCAAAAAGGCGGCCCTCACAGCTACGGCGATCGCCGAATACTTCAGGGATCAGGGCAAGGATGTGCTGCTTATGATGGATTCGCTGACACGTTTTTCTATGGCACAGCGCGAGATAGGTCTTGCGAGCGGTGAACCGCCCGTGACAAGGGGCTACCCGCCGAGTGTTTATGCTGAGATGCCCAAGCTTCTTGAAAGGGCCGGCAATTCAGATAAGGGCTCTATTACCGGGTTATATACAGTACTTGTGGATGGCGATGACTTTAATGAACCTATCACGGATACTGCCCGCGGAATCCTCGACGGTCACATAATGCTTAACAGAAAACTGGCACATAAGAATCATTATCCTGCGATAGACATACTGCAGAGTATATCAAGGTGCATGAGCCAGATCGCGACCAAGGAGCATAAAGCACTCGCCGGAAAGCTTAAGAATGTGCTTGCAACTTACAACGAAGCAGAGGACCTTATAAACATAGGAGCATACAAATCCGGTGCAAATCCGGGTATTGATTATGCAATAGAGAAGATAGACAGTGTTAATGAGTATCTGTGCCAGGATGTGGATGCCAAGTTTTCTTTTGATGAGGAGATAAGGATGCTCCAGGAGATATTCTAGGAAAGGCAATAAGGCATGGCAAAATTCTTCTATAAAATGCAGAATATCCTGGATATAAAGCTAAAGCTGGAAACCCAGGCCAAAAACGAATATGCTGTGGCAAATGCCGAGCTTGCCGAAGAGGAAGATAAGCTGAGGGTCCTAAAAGAACGAAGGCAGGGGTATGAGGCACATCTTGCACAGTTGTATTCTGACAGGCTTGATCTTAAGGAAATAAGTGAAGCAGCTGATGCAGTGGAAATAATGAAGTATCATATAGGACTTCAGGAAGAAAACGTACGAAGGGCCGGAAGGAAGGTTGAGGTGGCCCGTGAAAAACTGCAGGAGGCAATAAAGGAACGAAAAACACACGAAAAGCTCAAGGAAAATGCTTTTGAAGAGTTTAAGCTTGAAGTGGCTGCGGCCGAGAGTAAGGAGATAGACGAACTGGTCAGCTACCGGCACGGATCATAACGGGGTGTGTCGGTTCATAATTAAGGAGTGAGATAATGGCTAAGGAAGATGAAGGCGTAGTAGAGGCCGAGAGCGCCAAAGAACGCAAGAAGAGGGAAAAGGCCGAAAAAAAAGAGTTGAAAAAGCGTGAAAAAGAAGGCGGCTTTGATGCTGCCGTGACTGATTCGGGAACCCTGTATCTGGATGCCGAGGAGGATGAAGACGAGGGGTCCGTTTCTATGGCTCTTATTACGCTGTTTATCGTGATCATCTGGCTTGCGATACTGTGCCTGCTCATAAAGCTTGATGTGGGCGGATTCGGATCGGGTATCATGACTCCGATCTTTAAGAATGTTCCCGTGATCAATAAGATACTTCCCGATAAGGATGTTTATGTTGAAAATGAAAGGGAGTTTAAAGACCTTAACGAGGCGATGGCCGAGATTGAGCGCCTAAGGGCGGAAAATGAGGAGCTTGAGGCAAAGATAAAAGCAGGCGAAGCGGCAAACACGGATGAGGAGATAAATAACCTTAAGGAAGAGATAAACCGGCTAAAGACCTTTGAGGATTCACAGGTTGAGTTCCAAAAGCTTAAGACCGAGTTTTACGAAGAAGTGGTATTTGCCGATCAGGCGCCTGATATCGAAAACTATAAATCCTACTACGAAAAGATAGATCCTGAGAATGCGGAATATCTTTATAAACAGGTAGTTAAACAGATGGCCGAGGATCAGGAACTTTCGGATTATGTAAAAGCATATACCGAAATGAAACCGAAAAGCGCAGCCAAGGTATTTGAGGAGATGTCGGGCAATCTTGATCTGGTTGCCAAGATACTCGGAAAGATGGATGCATCGAGCCGGGCGAAGATACTTAATGTAATGGATCCTGACATCGCATCTTCGCTTACAAAGATAATGGATCCGGACAGGTAAATTTATGCTAAACATTTCGGCACCCAGGGCCGATATACATATTGGCAGGTAAAAAACTGTCAGTAGCAGCCCCGGCTGTTAAGGAAAGGAGGAAAATATGGGAACAGCACCGATAAGTGACGTTATGTCCTATTTCCCTTCTAACATGGGAGTCGACGCTGCAGGAAAAGCTCAGCAGACAGGCGAGATATTTGCAAAGGCTATGAGCGATGCGGCGGCAAGGACAGGCGCAGGCAGTCAGGCTGATGCCGGATCGGATGCCGTTAAACAGGCCGATGATACCGGAAAGCGTATAAGAAAACCTGACAATACCGAACTTAAAAGGCTTGATCAAAAGGAAGTATCAGGCAAAAGCAAGGAAAAAGACAACGAAGCACAGCCTGTGGAAGAAAATACCAAAGCAGGAAAGGCTATCGAAGAAAAGGCAGATAAGATCAGGGAAGCCATAAAGGAAGAGCTTAACATCACCGATGAGGAATTAGAGCTTGCAATGGCTGAACTGGGACTCATTCCGACAGATCTACTTGACACGGATGTTATAAAGGATCTGGTCCTTGAAATATCCGGTGAACAAGATCCAATGGCTCTTTTAACGAACGAAGGGCTTCTCACAAGTATCAATAACATAACAGATATGATACAGGATGCGGTGACCGAGATATCCGAGGAATTCGATATAACTCAGGAACAGATAAGCGGCATTATCGAAAAGATGCATGAGATGGGACAGGCTCCGGAAGAAGTAATGCCCGAGTTAAAGGATACCCCCAAAATACCGGACACTGTTAAAGCACCGGTTAAAGAAGATGATGACATGCCGGACACCGGGAAGGACGACAAAGCGGTAAGGGTTGAGATTAACAGGACCGATGATCAGGGAGCACAGGTAAGGCCCGAGCAGGTATCTGTTGAGCGTGCATCGATGGAACGGAAAGTCACACAGATGATGACCGACAGAAAGCAGGAAGACGGAATGCAGGACGCAATGCCGGGTCAGCAGTTTGCAGGAGATGCATCAGGCACTCAGGCAGTATCCGAAACACCGGCACCGATACCGCTTTCATATGCCGACACGGAGAACATCTTAAGGCAGGTTACCGATCATATCAAGGTCGACATCGGAGTGGATTCTTCCTCAATGGAACTTCAGCTCCATCCGGCAAGCCTGGGTACGGTCAATCTCCAGATAGCTTCCAGTAACGGAGTCATCACGGCAAATCTTCTCGTACAGAACGAGACTGTAAAGGCAGCTCTTGAGAGTCAGATGGTTAAGCTTCTTGAAACATTTGAAGAACAGGGCCAGAAGGTAGAAGCGATCGAAGTTTCCGTAGCAGGATATGATCTCGACAGGAGTTTAAGCGGCGACAGCGGGAGTGATGCGGGTGACAGGCAGGATAAGGACAGCGGACGGATAGGCAGGACGGCAAGGCGCAGGTTAAACTTAAACGAACTGGACGAAGAAGGATTTGAGGACTTAACGGAAGAAGAACAGTTGGCGGCGAAGATAATGGATGCCAACGGAACAAGCGTCGATTATAAAGCGTAGATCATTATTAAGAAAGGAGTGATAGAATGAGTTTGGCAGCATCCGTAGTTAACGGAGAATTGGTACAGCAGACGACTTCATCGAATGCAGCAAACGGAAAGTCGCAGCAGTCATCGGGCTCTACGATGGATAAGGATTCATTCCTCCAGCTTCTGGTTGCCCAGATGAAGTATCAGGATCCGATGGAACCGACATCGAACACCGAATATGTTGCACAGTATGCACAGTTTTCGGAGCTTGAAGCGATGCAGAACCTGTCTTCCAATATGGATCTCCAGCGTGCGACAAGTCTTGTCGGCAAGGAAGTCATAATGAAGACAACAGGTGCATCAGGCGAGCCGGTATACGTTCAGGGCAAGGTGGATTTCGTATCCATGGAAGGCACCAAGGCATATCTTACGATAAACGGAAGCAAGTACAGCATTGATGATCTTGATTCTGTAGTTGACGGGGAGTATATGAACGCGGTAAACCTTGCAAATGATTTTGCAAACAGCATCGGGAAATTGCCGCAGGTTGCATATCTTACGAGTGAGTATAAGGATGTTATCGAAAACCTTCAAAATGTTTACAACGATATGTCCGCATACCAGAGGGGATATTTAAGTCAGGATACGATCAACAAATACAATCAGTATGTTGAAAAGATGAAACAGATCCTGGCAGCACAGGAATCCGCGGAAACCGAGTAAAGCTTGATGAAGCGGCCCGAATAAACTTGCGAAGGAGGAATACCGATGAATATCACAAACGGAACATTCCCTTCCATTGAGCAGGCGGCCGGAAGCTATTTAAAGCAGCCCGTAAAAGTACAGGATAAAGCGGATAGCGGAAGGTCATTTGCAGACGTATTCGATGAACTTAAGTTTTCAAAGCATGCGTCAACAAGGCTTCAGGACAGGAATATTGAATTGTCCGACAGCCAGATAGACAGGTTGAGTGCAGGGATGCAGAAGGCTAATGAGAAGGGAATCAACGAATCACTGGTACTTATGGATCAGATGGCTTTTATAGTAAATGTCAAGAACAATACGGTGATCACAGCCCTTAACGAGCAGGAGATCAAGGAAAACGTATTCACTAACATTGACGGAGCCGTCATAGTATAGTAAGCCGGACCTTAGGGAGGCTTGGATATCCCGGAATGACTGAAGGGATACATACAAAGGAGGACATGGATTATGATGAGGTCACTTTTTTCTGGTGTTGCAGGTCTTAGGACACACCAGGGCAAGATGGATGTAATAGGTAACAATATAGCAAACGTTAATACTGTTGCATATAAGTCACAGAGCGTTACGTTCCAGGAACTTATGTATCAGACAACATCAAACGCATCGGGCGCAAACCAGGAGACGGGACGCGCAGGTATAAACGCAAAGCAGATAGGTCTCGGTGTTACGACAGGTGCGATCAACACGAATATCACGACTCAGGGTGCTTCGCAGTCGACAGGCAATCCTTTCGATATACAGATATCAGGAACAAGTTTCTTTATAGTAAACGACGGTTCGAACAATTATTTCACACGTGCCGGTTCTTTCTATGTTGACGGTGCGGGAAACCTGGCCATGACCAGTAACGGCTTTAACGTAATGGGATGGCAGGAGGATCCCGATGTTCCCGGTACCATTAAGCCGGATACGGTAACTCCCCTTAAGATCATGTCTCCCGAGAATATGACTTCCTCACCGGAGCAGACAACCCAGGCATATGTTACGGGTATCATCGATAAGAATTCAACGGCTGTCACTTCACCAAACGGACAGGCAGTGAACATTTCATTCTATGATGATCTGGGATATTCGTATGTTGCAAAGTTTTCTGTAAAAGACTCGGGAACGGCGGGTGTTTATGAGTTCAAACTTGCCGATATCATAGACTCAGCCACGGGCGAATCTATAAAGACCAACAAAACAGACAATATAGCTGACTATGCCAAGCTCAATGGCCAGGACACAGTCTATCTTGCATACGATGTAAAAACAGGCGAATACCTGGGTATGAGCACTACAAGTGCTGCTGATGCAGCGAACAAAAATACGGAAGCCGACAAGCTGGAAAAGCTTAAGTTCACCGCTACTCATCAGAATTCTACAATGCAAGGTAAGACCGAACCCATAGAGATAGCCTTCGATACATCGACAATGTATGACAACAACGGTACATCGACGATCTACGGTGCATACGGTGATTACAACGGCAATTTCGGCGGACGTAAGGTCGGCGATATGTCGGGCGTGGCTGTCCAGCAGGACGGTAAGATCTATGCTACATATGACAACGGAACCACAAAGCTTTTAGGCCAGATAGCCGTGGCTTCATTCTCCAATCCTTCTGGTCTTGAAAAAGTGGGTGAAAACCTGTATCAGACGACCATGAACTCCGGACAGTTCGACGGAATAGGAAAGGACGTTACGGCAGACGGATCGGGGTCCTTTAAGACCGGTGTACTTGAAATGTCAAACGTAGACCTGTCGGCGGAGTTTACCGAAATGATCACGACACAGAGGGGCTTCCAGGCTAACAGCCGTATAATCACGGTATCCGATACAATGCTTGAAGAACTGACAAATCTTAAGAGATAAGCATATATGAACGGTAGTGGCAGGAGGATATCTCTTGCCACTGCTGTTTTATTGTTGTCTGAATTGTAAAAGTTTTCTAAATTTAATAGACAAGAAGTGAAAAATCGGGTAAAATCATTTAAAGGGTTAATTATGCTCATTAGGTAGGTGGGAGTATTGGATATTGCTACACTGGTCGGTATTGTTGCCGGTTTTGCTTTCATAATCATATCGATCGGACTTGGCAAGGACGGCTTTGCGGGAATCTCTTATTTCCTGGATGCACCAAGTGCGATGATAACTTTCGGCGGAGCTTTCGCCGCAATTTTCACAAGCTACAGCATAGCCGACTTCCTTGGTGGCTTGAAAAGTATCAAGATAGCCTTTAAGGTGCCATCCCTTGACGCGGGGAACGTCATTCAGAAGATCATAGATCTTTCGAATGTTGCGCGTAAGGAAGGGCTACTTTCATTGGAGGAAGCAGCGGGCGAGCTTGATGATACATTTCTTCAGAAGGGAATAATGCTTATCGTTGACGGAACCGATCCCGATCTGGTAAGGGGTATTATGGAGACGGAACTTGTAAGTATTGACGGCAGGCACCGCTCTAATATAGGATTTTGGGAAAACCTGGGATCGATGGGTCCTGCATGGGGAATGATCGGTACCCTTTTGGGACTTGTTATGATGCTTTATCATATGGACGACGTCAGTTCGCTCGGACCGAACATGGCAGTTGCCCTTATTACTACGTTTTACGGATCGATACTTGCCAACTGGCTGTGCATCCCGATAGCAACGAAGCTTAAGTCGATAAATGACGGGGAGATGCATGTCAAGGAGATAATCGTCGAGGGATTGCTGTCCATTCAGGCCGGCGAGAACCCGAGGGTAATAGAAGAAAAGCTTAAGTCATTCCTTTCACCGAAGGTAAGGGGGAGTATCGGTAAGGGCGAAGAAGGGGGAGAAGAGTAATGGCCAAACGCAAGGCGGAAGAACCGCCAAAAGGCGCGCCGGCTTGGCAATCCACCTTTGCGGACCTGATGAATCTGCTGTTATGCTTTTTCGTTATGCTGTTCGCCATGTCGGATGTTGATAAACAGAAATTTGAACTGATCGCCGCTTCGTTTACCCAGAGTTTCAGCGTTTTTTCGGGAGGTGCTCAGGCAATCGGCGACGGTATACTTATATCAAACGGTGTAAGCCAGTTAAATGAACTTGATGAGTATATGACATCAATGGGTAAGGCGGCCGAATCCGATCCCGAAGAAAAGGATAAATGGGATGAGATAGAGGAGGAGCAGCTGCAGGAGTCCGAGTCATTAAGCGAACTGGTTGAGGAGGCACTTAATGAACAGAGCCTTGACGGAATGGTGGATGTTGATTTTACCTCCCAGTATGTTTCTCTTACATTAAACGGTGCGCTCCTGTTTGATTCCGGCAGTGCAGAGATCAAAACGGATTCACTGCCTATTCTTGAAAAACTCGGCGTGATCCTGAGGAAATACGGAAAAAGTATTATAGAAATAGAAGGACATACGGATAATGTCCCCATACACAACAGCAGGTATTCGGACAACAACGAACTTTCAAGTGCGAGGGCACTTTCGGTGTTCAATTATCTTGTTGAAAACAGTAATCTTGACCCTGCAAAGGTTAAACATACAGGACGGGGCGAATATGTTCCGATAGCCGACAATTCTACAGAAACGGGAAGGGCCAAGAACAGACGGGTAGAGATCAAGATATATCATACCCTCAGCACATATTAAAGATTGGAGATTTTCGGTAATGAAAAAGAACCTGTTATCGGTGATAATACTGGCACTCCTGGTAGTGAATGTGGTGCTTACCGGTATAATGATGATATCAACGGTCAGTGCAAATAAAAAGACAACAGCGCTGGTAAATCAGATCGCATCCATCTTAAACCTTAATACTGCTGCTCCCGTTGAAGATGAAGAAGCAAAGGAAATATCAATCCTGGATACCGAGACCTATAATATTGCCGATGAGATGGTGATAACGTTAAAGCACGGTGAAGACGGCGCTGATCATTATGCAATAGCTCAGGTTTCGATGTCAATTGATAAAAAGGACGAAAGGTATTCCGAACTGCAGCCGCTTGTCGAGGCAAATGAGAGCAAGATAAAAAGTGTGATAAACAATACATTCAGCAATTATACAAAGGAAGAAGCCCTGGCCAATCAGCAGGTTATAGCCGATGAGATCCTTAAGCAGGTTCAGGCCATGTTTGACTCCAAGTTCATATATGAGGTCTATTTCAGGGATCTTAAGTTCCAATAGAGTACGAGGCTTGACTATATAAGAGTGAGGTGAGCTTAATGGGTGAGGTACTCTCCCAAAATGAGATAGACAGTCTGCTTCAAGCGTTAAGCTCGGGTGAACTTGATGCCGATGATATCGGTTCCGGCGAAGAACGAAGCACCAAGAATTACGATTTCAGGCGTCCGGCCAAGTTTTCAAAGGAGCATTTAAGGACTCTTGAGATCATATTTGAGCATTACGGCAGATTGCTATCGACAAATCTGCCCGTGTACCTTAGAAAGAATATACAGGTGGCGGTCGTCAATTCCGAAGCCTGCACATTTTCGGAGTTTTCAACTGCACTTGCTAATCCGGTATTGCTGGGTATCGTTAATTTTGAGCCGCTTAACGGAAGCATAATGGTTGAGCTTGCGGCGAACCTGGGTTTTACGATGGTCGACAGGATGCTGGGCGGCCCCGGTAATCCGCTTGATAAGAACAGGGATTTTTCGGAGATAGAACGAACGATAGTCGACAAGATGATGGCCGTATGCGTGTCGCTCCTTCGGGAACCGTGGAAGAATGTTGTGGATATAAATCCGGTACTTGAAAGAGTTGAAACCAATCCGCAGTTTGCCCAGATCATCGCACCAAGCGAAATGATAGCGATCGTTACGCTGAATATAAAGATAGGCGATGTGGAAGGCCTGATGAATATATGTCTTCCGTACTTTACTCTCGAGTCAGTTATGGATAAGCTCAATACCAAGTACTGGTTTGCATCCATGAAGGAGAGCAGTGACGAGGATTATGAGGAATATATTGAGGCGATAATCCGCAAGGTAGCTATGCCGATAAGGGCTGTATTGGGGAAGAGCTCGATAACGGTAAGCGATTTTGTGAATTTGCAATGTGGTGATATAATAAAATTGGGGTCTAAGGTTGACAACGAAATGGAAGTATATGTCGGCAACCTTAAAAAGTTCAGGGCACTGCCCGGATCCGCAAAGGATTCATATGCAGTGAGGGTGACACAAGTACTTAGAGAGGAGGAGTAGCGGATATGGATGGAATGCTGTCGCAGGATGAGATAAATGCCCTGCTGAATGGCATGATGGATGGCGGCGGATCCGATGAAGGCGGAGCCGCACCCGAAGAACCAGCCGCACCTGCCGAACCCGCTCCGGCGGCGGCAGCGGAAGGCGGATCGCAGGCACCCGATGAAAGCCTCCTTACGGATGCTGAGAAAGACGCGATCGGAGAGGTTGCCAATATCAGCATGGGAACATCGGCAACCACCCTTTATTCTCTGGTAAACCGGAAGGTTAATATCACAACACCGGTTGTCACTCTCGCAACATGGAGCCAGATAATTGAGGATTATGAACGGCCCTGCGTATTCATTAAGATCAAATATACCGTCGGTCTTGAAGGCACCAATATTCTTGTGCTTAAGGAAGACGACGTTAAGATAATCACCGATCTTATGATGGGCGGTGACGGAACCAGTACAGACGGAGAACTTGGAGAGCTGCATTTAAGTGCGATCTCAGAGGCGATGAACCAGATGATGGGTTCTGCGGCAACCTCGCTTTCGTCAATGCTGGGAAAGATGATCGATATAAGTCCTCCCGAAGCATCGCTCGTCGAGCTGGGGTCCATCGATCCCGCTGATGAGGTTTCGGCTTTCCTTCAGGATACGTTCGTTAAGATCACTTTCAGGATGCAGATAGGTGATCTTATAGACAGTAAGATCATGCAGCTGTATCCTGTGGAATTTGCCAAGGATCTGTACAGTTACTTTATAGAGAACAAAGAACCCGAGCCAGAACCGGCACCTGCGCCTGCTCCGGCACCCGCACCGGCGCCCGGACCGGCACCGATGCCTGCAATGCCGGCACCTCCGCCAATGGACATGGGAGGTGGCATGCCGGGAGGAATGAACATGGGTGCCGCACCCGCAATGGGAATGGGCATGAACATGAACATGGGCATGGGTATGATGCCCGGCATGGGAATGGGCATGCAGCCTCAGATGAACATGCCGAACATAAATATTCAGCCGGCTTCGTTCCAACCCTTCTCTGCAGATGTAAATGCAATGCAGAGTCAGGAAAACATCGAACTTATAAAAGATGTTCCTCTTGAGGTTACGGTTGAACTGGGAAGGACGCAGAAATCCATAAGTGATATACTGGATTTCGCTCCGGGTACCATTATCGAGCTTGACAGGATAGCAGGTGAACCGGTTGATGTTCTGGTAAACGGCAAGCTTGTCGCAAAGGGCGAGGTTGTGGTAATAGAAGAAAACTTTGGTGTGAGAGTAACAGAAATAATAAATTAAAGTTAGGAGAATGAAAAATGGCAAAGAATATTTTGATCAGTGATGACGCAGCTTTCATGAGAATGATGATCAAGGACATCCTTACCAAGAACGGCTACAATGTTATAGGTGAGGCTGAGAACGGCGCCCGTGCCGTTGAGAAGTATAACGAGCTCAAGCCGGATCTTGTTCTTATGGACATCACAATGCCTGAGATGGACGGCATACAGGCTTTAAAGAAGATCAAAGAGAATGATCCGAGTGCACTTGTGATAATGTGTTCGGCAATGGGTCAGCAGGCGATGGTTATAGAATCCATCCAGGCAGGTGCAAAGGATTTCATTGTTAAACCGTTCCAGGCGGATCGTGTTATTGAGGCCGTTAAGAAGGTTGTCGGATAAATGTTGCCCACGGTGATCATGTCGGGATCGGTAGAAGGAGCTGCTCAGTTTATAACTGTATTTCTGATATTTCTGGCTGTATTGGCAGTTACGTATTTGACGACGCGTTTTATAGGAAATTACCAGAAATCACAGGGACAAGGCAGGAACTTCGAAGCTATCGAAACGTACAGGGTGACCGCTAACAGGTTTCTTCAGATTGTCAGGGTTGGAAGGCGTTATTTTTTGATCGCAGTAGCCAAGGACGATATAAGTCTTATTTCCGAATTGAAGGAGGATGACTTTGACATAAGTGGGAACGAGCACGTTGTTAATGACCGTTTTAAGCAGATACTTGATTGTGCCAGGGATAAGATAACAAAACGGGGCGATAAGCAATGAATATATGTTTTTTAGGTAGAAGCAGGCCCGGGTGTATCATAGGTTGCCTGCTTCTGTGCATATTTATGGCGGTGCTTATCCCGAAAAGGGTTTTTGCCGCAAATGTAGATGCACTTGGGATCACGGATGACGAAGGAATAAATGAAAACAGAACTGTGATTAACGATCCGGGTACTGCCGAGGATGCGGAAGATTTAAAGGAGCTTAATGTAGCCAACAATCTTACCGTGACCTATCAGGATGGTGAAGGCAATTTATCAGGGACGCTCAGGATACTCATTACACTGACACTGATCGCTCTTGCACCGACTCTCATCATTATGATGACGAGTTTCACACGTATTTTGGTCGTAATGCATTTTGTCAGATCAGCGTTAGGTACCCAATCAGCGCCACCGAACCAGGTTTTGATAGGGTTGTCTCTGTTTCTGACTTTTTTTATTATGAATCCTGTAATAACTCAGATAAACGATACGGCAGTAAAGCCGTTTGAGGCAGGTGAGTTAAGTCAGGCTGAATTTTTGGATACGGCAGTACAGCCGCTTCGGGAATTCATGTACGGGCAGACCCAAACGAAGGACGTACGTCTTTTCCTTGATATAGACGGTATAGAAACCGTGGATGACATTGATGACATTCCCACAAGGGTACTGGTTCCCGCATTTATGATAAGCGAGTTAAGAACTGCATTTATAATCGGTTTCTTAATTTACATTCCATTCATTGTTATAGATATGGTGGTGGCATCCACACTTATGTCGATGGGTATGATGATGCTTCCGCCGACGACCATATCCATGCCTTTTAAGATACTTCTGTTTGTACTTGCGGACGGATGGAGCCTTGTGATAGGAAACCTAGTTAAGACTTTCTACTGATGATGGGGAGGGATTTTTGTGACTGTTGATAATGTTGTTGAGATAACCAGGACGACTCTTTATACAATAATACTTACATCGGCACCGATGCTGCTTATCTCGCTGATAATAGGTCTTTCGGTCAGCATTTTCCAAACGGTTACATCGATACAGGAGCAGACGCTGACCTTTGTTCCCAAGCTGGTGGGAATATTTGTAATGCTGATGATCCTCGGAAACTGGATGCTTAACAACATGGTCGGATTCATGACAGATCTTTGGTCCGATTTTTCTTTGTATATCAAGTAGGCTATGATCGATTTTTCATTTACTTATGAAGATCTGGAGTTTTTTCTGCTGATATTTGTAAGGATCAGCTGTTTTGTGGTGACTGCACCGTTTTTTTCTGTAAACAATGTCCCGAGGAGGTTCAAGGCAGGTTTTTCGTTCTTTATCTCTTATATAGTATTTGAATCAATGCCGATACACGATATCCCTGCATACAGTACCGTATACGGTTACGCGGCTTTAGTGCTTAAGGAAGCAATAGCGGGGCTTATCATAGGATTCGGTGCGAATATATGTAATTCTGTCATAAACCTGGCCGGCCGTCTGGCGGATATGGAAATAGGTATATCGATGGTATCGCTCCTTGATCCGACAACAAGGGAGCAGAGCGGTTTTACCGGAGTGCTTTATCAGTATTCGATCATGCTTGTTATGATGGCAACGAACCTGCACCACTATTTTATCAGGGCCATGGTCGAGACCTTCACACTGATACCGATAGGAAGGCCTGTATTTGCATCCGATAAGATAATGACGGTCATCATGCAGTATTTAAATGACTATGTTTCCATTGCATTCAGGATATGCCTGCCTGTAGTGGCTACGATAATGCTTACAAATGCGGTGTTGGGCATACTGGTAAAAACCGCACCGCAGATCAATATGTTTTCGGTAGGAATACAGATAAAACTGTTTGCGGGACTTGCGGTGCTCATGATAACAATAGGCGTCCTGCCGAGTGCATCAGAATTTATATTCAGGGAGATGCGGGTCATGATGACGGCAATGATAAGGAGCATGACTTAAGGAATTTCCTTAATAAATACCGGGGTATTGATATGTTTGAACTCAACCTGCAGTATTTTGCCAAGGAAGGTCCCGGAGGAGAAAAAACCGAGCCGGCGACCGATAAAAAGAAATCTGATGCAAGGAAAGAGGGCCAGGTCGCCAAGAGTAAGGAGCTTAACGGTGCCATCTCCCTGTTCTGTATGTTTTTGGTACTTAAGGTCTTTATAGGGACTTTGGGCACGTCGTTTCTGGAAGTGTTTTCGATGGCATATAAACGCATTCCCGAAATGACAGTAATATTCGACGGAAGGATCATAGCCAGGGATTATGCATCGGTGATGAATATGATCATCACAAAGATACTTACGATGCTTCTTCCGTTTCTGGCCGTTGCATTTTTGGTGGCATTTATTGTAGATCTTGTCCAGGTCAAGTGGAAACCGACGGCGAAGCCGCTTCAGCCCAAGTTCAATAAGCTTAATCCTCTGAACGGATTTAAGAAACTGTTTGGCAAAGACAAGCTTGTTGAATTGCTGAAGTCGCTGCTCAAGCTGCTTATTATAGGTTATATGGCATATTCAACGCTTAAGGATGAGGCCGCTCAGCTGTTTCTTTTGTATGACATGGAGCTTATCGGCGCGCTTAAGCTGTTCGGTGACATAGTGATCAACATGGCGTTGAAGATATGTGCCGTTTATCTGGTAATTGGCGTTGTTGATTATGTATATCAGCGTCATAAATTTAATGAAGACTTAAAGATGACCAAACAGGAAGTCAAGGATGAGTGGAAGAATGCTGAGGGAGATCCCCAGATAAAGGGAAAACAGCGTCAGAGGATGCAGGAGGCATCAAGAAGGCGTATGATGCAGGATATTCCCAAGGCAGATGTTGTCATCACGAACCCTACGCATTTCGCGGTGGCACTGAAATATGATCCGCAGGTTGCTCCGGCTCCATACGTGATAGCCAAGGGCGAGGATTTCCTGGCTGCACGGATAAGGGAAGAAGCTGAGAAGCTTGATATTGATATA
Source organism: Lachnospiraceae bacterium (assembly GCA_017550535.1). GTDB lineage: Bacteria > Bacillota > Clostridia > Lachnospirales > Lachnospiraceae > UBA2868. Next base: position 118,327 of record JAFZOS010000065.1, on the reverse strand, counting down.
GTCGAGAACAAACCGCTGGCAAGGATGCTGTATTATAACGTGGATCTGGGAGCACAGATACCACAGGAACTCTACAGCACAGTGGCGGAGATAATGGCAGTCATCTACAACAGACGCGAATCCGCATAAACGGATACCAAGGGGAATAAGAAAGAGGGGAGGTGACAGGATTGAAGATAGGACGTGCTGATCTGGGCGTGGCATTATATCTGCTGTGCGCATTTGTATTCCTGATCATTCCTATACCTTCACAGCTTCTCGATATATGCCTTGCGCTTAATATGTCTGTCGCCTTTGCGATAATGTTTAATTCGATGTTTGCCAAGGAAGTCCTGGATATGTCATTTTATCCAACCATGCTCCTGTTCACGACCCTTTTCCGTATTTCGCTGAACGTGTCCTCAACGAGGCTTATACTTACTACCGGTTCTCCGGGTAACGTCGTTGAAACTTTCGGAAGCTTCGTCGGCGGCGGTGACCTGGTAATGGGCAGCATCGTATTTATCATACTGATCATCGTTCAGTTCATGGTAATAAACAAAGGTTCCGAACGAGTTGCGGAAGTTACGGCAAGGTTCACGCTTGATGCCATGCCCGGTAAACAGATGGCAATAGATGCCGACCTTAATACGGGAGCCATTACCGATGAGGAAGCAAAAAAGCGAAGGGATAAGATCCAGGAAGAATCAAGCTTCTTCGGTTCCATGGATGGTGCGGTAAAGTATGTAAAGGGAGACGCAACAGCCGGTCTTATCATAACGGCGGTAAATATCGTGGGCGGCATTATAATGGGAATGACCAGGGGAGGCCTTGCATTTCAGGATGCCCTTCAGAAATATGCAATCCTGACTATCGGTGACGGTCTTGTTTCACAGATCCCTTCGCTGGTAATATCGCTGTCAACCGGTATCCTTGTAACCAAGGGAGGCAAGGAAGCGGACTTTGGAAGCATAATAGTAAGGCAGCTGTTTGGTATGCCCAGGGCATTGTATATCACCGGTGGTATTCTGGCATTTCTCGGTGTATTTACACCTCTTAACCTGCTTTTGTTTGTTGGCTTCGGAGCTATATTCATCGTTTGCGGCCGCATGGTTGCCAATACACTGGAGGAAGCAAAGGTTGAAGCGGCAGTTGACGAAAGCGAGGTTGAAGCTGAGGAGATAAGGAAACCGGAGAATGTTGTATCCCTGCTTCAGGTTGATCCTATAGAGCTTGAGTTCGGTTACGGTATCATTCCGCTTGCTGATGTCAATCAGGGCGGTGATCTGCTTGACAGGGTTGTAATGATAAGGCGTCAGGTGGCATTGGAACTTGGTACCGTGGTCCCGATCATTCGACTCAGGGATAACATACAGCTAAATCCAAACCAATATATCATAAAGATAAAAGGCATACAGGTAAGTGAAGGAGAGATCCTGTTCGATCATTATATGGCCATGAATCCCGGTTATGTTGAAGAGGAAATATCGGGAATTCCCACTTTTGAGCCCTCATTTAACCTGCCTGCAACATGGATAACGGAGTCACAGCGCGAACGGGCCGAGAGTCTCGGATATACAGTTGTGGATCCGCCGTCGATAATCGCAACACACCTTACAGAGGTCATAAGGCAGCATATTGCCGAACTGCTCACCAGACAGGATGTTCAGAACCTTGTTAACAATATTAAAGAATCAAATCCGTCGCTTGTCGATGAACTCACACCGAAGCTTCTCGGACTTGGTGAGATACAGAAGGTATTGCAGAACCTGTTAAAGGAAGGGATTTCCATCAGGGATCTGCTCACAATATTCGAAACGCTGGCAGATCATGCGGTTGTATCAAGGGATACGGACATACTTACCGAGTATGTAAGGCAGAGCCTTAAGAGGGCAATATCATCGAAATATTTTCCTGCAAATGAACCTACTCAGGTAGTCACGCTGGATCCGAAGGTTGAGCAGGAGATAATGGCCAGTGTCAAGCAGACCGAGCAGGGAGCTTATCTGACTCTCGATCCTGAAAGGACAAGGCTTATACTGGGTTCGGTAAAGGCGGAGACCGACAAGCTGGAAAAACTCGGTAAGAGTCCGATAATAGTAACTTCTCCGATCGTAAGGATGTATTTTAAGAAGCTTACTGAGGATACTTTCAGTGATCTTATAGTGATCTCGTATAATGAAGTGGATACAAATGTTGAATTACAATCTGTCGGGATGGTAACAGCTTAATGATAATAAAGAAGTTTCAGGGAAAAACAGAAGAAGAAGCAACACAGCTTGCAAAAAAGGAACTTGGTGCTTCGGTTGTTATAATGAACGTTCGGACTGTCAAGAAAAAGGGCCTGTTTGCTTTCTTTAAAAAGCCCGTTACGGAAGTTACGGCAGCACTTGAGGATGAACCTGAGCGGACATCCTATAAACCGATATTACCGGCGGCCACATCGAAAAGGGAAGCCGGCAGCACAGGAAACGATGCGGCGGCAAAAAGGAGTTTTGATGTGATAGCCGACGATGCGCCTTCTTTGGATAAACCGGCAAAAGCCGATTCCGTTGAGTCTCTTGAGGAAAAACTCGAGAGCATTCATATGCTTATCGAAAAACAGATGCAAAAGGAAGCCGGTGAGGTTGATTTCGAGAATGACACCGACGAGCAGATGGCATTTTTTAAGCTTATCTACAACACACTGATAGATAATGAAGTAGATGAAAAATATGCCAATGAGATAATAGACGAGCTGGACAAGATCCGCAAACCCGGATCGGGTATAGATATCTTTCTTGCAAACATTTATCAGAAGATGATTCTTCAGTTCGGTCAGCCCGCATCGATATCGCCCGCATCGGAGGGGGCAAAACTTGTATTTTTTATAGGGCCCACAGGTGTAGGTAAAACAACGACTATAGCTAAGATAGCCAGCCGGCTGAATGTCGATGATAAGAAAAAGGTTGCCCTGCTTACAACGGATACATACAGGATCGCTGCAGCCGAACAGCTTCGTACATATGCAAATATCCTGGATGCGCCGTTTCGGGTAATATATACCGAAGATGAGGTCAAGACAGCACTTGATGATTTTAAGGACTATGATTACATCCTGGTAGATACCGCGGGACATTCGCATCATAACGAGGCGCAAAAGAACAGCATGAAAGATTTTCTGCACTGCGTTGACGGGATAATCGAAAAAGAAGTTTATCTTGTTGTGAGCGCCACAACAAAATACCGGGATCTTTTAAGTATTGCGGATGCGTATACCGAAATGACGGATTACAAACTTATATTCACCAAGCTGGATGAGACGACGACTTTGGGTAATCTGTTTAACTTAAAGAAGCATACCGGGGCGCAGATGTCATATATAACCTGCGGACAGAATGTTCCCGATGACATTGAACAGTTCAGTCCCCAGAATACCGTAAAGCAGCTGCTGGGAGGCAGATGAAATGGATCAGGCATCACAGCTTAGAAATATCATAAAGATGAATGCCCAGGTACAGCGCCCGACAGCCAGGGTCATAACGGTAACAAGCGGTAAGGGCGGTGTAGGCAAATCAAATGTGTCTATCAATCTGGCAGTACAGCTTAGGAGGCTGGGCCAGCGGGTGATAATATTTGACGCCGATTTCGGACTTGCCAACATAGAGGTTATGTTTGGGGCCATACCCAGGCACAATCTGGGTGATCTTATATATCAGGGGAAGAATATCAGGGAGATAATAACCCAGGGGCCGATGGACATAGGCTTTATATCCGGCGGATCCGGTATCGCGGGACTGACAAACCTGGGGCGTGATTATATCAATTATCTTATCCAGAACCTGGCGGAATTGGATATGCTTGCGGATGTGATCATCATAGACACAGGGGCGGGTATCTCGGATGCGGTTATCGAGTTCCTGGTGGCAAGCGGCGAAGTGCTTCTTGTTACAACTCCGGAACCGACATCCATAACCGATTCATATTCACTGCTAAAGGCTCTTAACAGGCATGTCAGGTTTAACAGGGAAATGACAACGATAAAGGTCATAGCAAACAAGGTAAGGAGTCCGGAAGAGGGGCAGCAGCTGTATAACAAGCTTAACGCTGTGGTGAGCAGGTATTTAAAGATACCGATAAGATATCTCGGACATGTGCCGGAAGATCAGCAGCTTGTAAAGGCGGTCATGCAGCAGACCCCGATATCCATCGACAACCCGAATGCCAAGAGCGCGAGGGCGTTTGAGAATCTGGCAATGACGCTTACGAATAATGCTTCGGAAGGAACGTTCAGGAAACATGGAATGACGGGATTCTTTGCAAATATGGTAAGGGGAATCAAAAACAGGGAGTGGCAATAACAGTTTAAGAGGAGAGAGGATATGTTATCAAAGTATGTAAAACTGGGAGACAAGCTTGAGCTGGAGACCATTGGTAATTCAAAAGACAAAAATGAGTTTTCCGAAAAGAAGAATTACAGGAGTCAGGTATATGACATTATATCCGAGGATCAGATCAAGATAGCCATGCCGATGGAACAGGGCAAGGTTATACTGCTTCCGGTGGATGGCGAATACAATATATGTTTTTATACTCAATCCGGCCTGTACCAGTGTCTGGCAAGGGTGATCGACAGGTATAAGAGCGATAACATATTCGTTCTGGTTATGGAACTTACCACGGATATACGAAAATACCAGCGAAGGGAGTATTACCGGTTGAACTGCGTGCTGGATATGAAAGCCAGCAATGTTTCGGCCGGCGGAAGTCAGCCTTCGGGATTGGAACAGGTTCATTTTCTCGATACCGATATAACATTCAGTAACGGTACCATGGTTGATATAAGCGGCGGAGGAGCACGTTTTATCTCTAAAGTCCAATATCCCAAAGGAAGTAACATCCAGTTTTCGTTTTCACTGTTTGTAAACGGAAAGCTTACCGAATACAAACTACTCGGACGTGTATTGTATTCGGAAGAGCTGGCAAGCCGTGCCGGATCATTTGAGCATCGTATACAGTTCATTAACATCATGAATGATGAAAGGGAAAGCATTATCAAGTTTATTTTTGAAGAGGAAAGGAAAATAAGACGCAGGGAGAAGGGATAAAATTGAAGAAGAAAATACTTATCATAGATGACTCTGCACTTATGAGAAGGGTCCTCTGTGATATAATCAATTCAGACGACAGATTTGAAGTAGCCGAATATGCAGTTGACGGTGCGGACGGCTTCAAAAAACTATGTGCCAAGACATATGATGCGGTTGTTTTGGATGTGTATATGCCAAAGATGACCGGCCTTGAACTTCTAAAGGAGATGCAGAAGAGCAAGGTATACGCAAACGTATTGATGGCCAGTACGACCACAGGTGAAGGTGCAAAAGAAACACTGATGGCGCTTGATCTCGGGGCGGTCGACTTTATCAAAAAGCCGGAAAACGTAGCAGATGCAAGGCACGATGAGTTTAAGAAGCGTTTTCTTGATCTTCTTGATGTTGTGACCAAGGCCAATAAAGACTATATGGCCAAAGCCGGATCGCAGAGTACGACATTAAGCGGTGGGAAAAGTACTACTTTTGTATCAAGGTATGATGTCAATTTCCACTTAAAACCCGGAATGATCAAGGATACGGTCAAGTCGGGAACGACTGTTTCGGGTTCGGGAGCTGCCGGCGGTCAGGTACAGGATAGCAAAGCAGTAAAGCAATATCCGAAAGTACCCGGAAAGAAGATCGTAGCCATTGCATCATCGACCGGCGGACCGAAGGCGTTACAGGAAGTTATACCGAAGCTTCCCAAGGATCTTAATGCACCTGTCATGCTGGTACAGCACATGCCTAAGGGCTTTACCGTATCACTGGCCAACAGGCTTAACGATCTCAGTGAGGTATCGGTGAGTGAGGCCAGGGAGGGTGATACCCTTAAAAACGGTCATGTATACATCGCTCCGGGCGGACTGCATCTTACGGCCGGGAAAAATGCCGGGACGATGAAGGTACATCTGACGGATGCGCCGGCAAGGGAAGGTGTAAAACCATGTGCAAATTACATGTTTGAATCCCTGATAGGCTCCGGTTACGATGAAGTCGTATGTGTAGTGCTTACCGGAATGGGCAGTGACGGAACCAAAGGGATCGTCGAGCTCAAGAAGAAGCAGAAGGTGCGTGTTATCGCGCAGAACGAGGAAAGCTGCACAGTATACGGAATGCCCAGGAGTATAGTGGACGGAGGGCTTGCCGATGATGTGGTTCCTCTTTCGCGGGTAGCGGATCAAATTATTAAGAACGTGGGGGTATGTTAGCCATGGATGTTAATCAGTATTTGGAGATCTTTCTTGACGAAACCAACGAACATTTGCAGAGCTTAAGCGACCAGCTGATGATACTGGAGAATGAGCCGGAGAACGAGGATACTATAAATGAGATATTCCGTGCGGCACATTCACTTAAGGGTATGGCCGGTACCATGGGCTATAAAAGGATGCAGGCTCTCACTCATGACATGGAGAATGTGTTCTCGGAGATCAGGAACGGCAAGATGAAAGTTACCAGTCAGCTTGTTGATGTCCTGTTCCAGACTCTTGATGCCTTAGAGGAATACAAGAACACCATTCAGGAGACCCAGGATGAGGGTACCAACGATAATGCCGCGATAATCCAGGCATTGCAGAAGTGTCTGGACGAAGGCACCGGAGCGCCTGCAGAGGAAGCACCAAAAGAGAAGAAAGAAGAGGCACCTGCGGCCGCACCTGCTGCCGATGCAGGTGACAGCGGCGACAAAAAATGGAAAAACATCACTCTCCAGGAACACGAGATAAATGCCCTTAAAGAAGCGGAAGAAAAGAAGATGAAGATATACGGATGCACCGTGTTCGTGCAGGAGTCGTGTATCTTAAAGGCCGCAAGAGCATTTCTTGTTTTCAAGGCAATTGAGGAACTTGGTGAGATAATAATCTCCGATCCTTCAACTCAGGATATAGAAGATGAAAAGTTCGATTTTGATTTCAGCCTTTATATAGTCAGCTCGGAACCTTATGAGAAGGTTGCGGATGCGATAAAGAGCGTTTCCGAGATCGACAGGGTTGTAGGCGAGAAGATAGAAATAGAAGAGATACTTGAGGGCGCTCAGGCAGCGGCCAAGGCGGAAGAGGCCGAAGCAGCACCTCAGGTACAGGAGGAATCCAAGCCTGCAGTTCAGGAAGCAGCACCTGCAGCAGCACCTGCCCAGGCAGCGGGCGGCAACGCACCGGCCAAGAAGGCGGGCGCGGGTAAGCCTGTTGTTAACCGTACCGTCAGGGTAGATATTGAAAAGCTTGATGTGCTGATGAACCTTGTGAGTGAGCTTATCATTGCAAAGAACTCGCTGGTTTCATACAGCAGCGGCGGACAGGCCGGTAACAATTCAAGCTTCAACGAACAGATCGAATACCTTGAAAGTGTTACCACAAACCTTCATGAATCCGTAATGAAGGTAAGGATGGTACCTATCGAGAGCATAACCACAAAGTTCCCTAGGATGATCAGGGACCTTTCCAAGAAGCTTAACAAAAAGATGGAACTGTATATGTCAGGTGAGGATACCGAACTTGATCGTACGGTGGTAGATGAGATAGGCGATCCCCTCATGCATATGCTCCGTAATTCGGCCGATCACGGTCTTGAATCTACAGAGGACAGGGTTGCGAACGGTAAAAATCCCGTGGGTTCTATTTTCCTGGATGCATATCAGGACGGTAACAACGTTGTCATTGAGGTAAAGGATGACGGTAGAGGAATAGATGTCGAGGCCGTTAAGCGCAAGGCCATCGAACGCGGAACGATAACGCCTGAGCAGGGCGAGACTATGAGCAGCAAGGAGATCATAGATCTTTTGTTCCTGCCAAGCTTTTCAACCGCAAAGGTTGTATCTGATGTATCGGGACGAGGTGTGGGTCTCGATGTTGTAAAGAGCAAGATAGAAGCTTTAGGCGGTGATGTAAGTGTCAAGACCAAGCTTGGTGAAGGTTCTACATTCTCAATAAGGCTGCCGCTTACGCTTGCTATAATCCAGGCCCTCATGGTAATAGTGGGCGGCGAAAAATATGCTATATCACTCGGCTCGATAGATACCATTGAGGATATAAGTGTTGATGAGATCAAGTATGTTGAGGCAAAGGAAGTCATCAATCTTCGCGGAAATGTCATTCCGATAGTAAGGCTTCATGAAGTACTCGGGCTTGAAGCTTCAGAGGACAATAAAGACAGCATGATAGTTGTTATCGTTAAAAAGGGCGATCAGTATGCAGGTCTTGTTGTTGACGAGCTTATCGGCCAGCAGGAGATCGTTATCAAGTCATTAGGAAAATATATTAACTGCACAAGCCGGATGATCAGCGGCGCAACAATCCTCGGAGACGGCGAAGTTGCACTCATCATCGATGCTAATTGTCTTATATAGGAGGGGTCGACATGGATGAAATAAGTTTAATGAACAATGAATACGATACCACCCAGTATATCGTGATAAATATAGGAGACGAACAGTACGGTATCGACATTAAATATGTGGACAACATAGTACGTATGCAGAAGATCACCAGGGTTCCAAACTGTCAGGAGTATTTTAAGGGCGTGATCAACTTAAGGGGCGAAGTAGTTCCGGTAATGAGTTTCAGGATGAAAGTCGGACTCCCGGAAACCGAGCTTACCAATAAAACAAGGATCATAATCATCAAGCTGGAACCCAATGCTCCCGTAGGCATTATCGTAGACGCCGTTAGGGAGGTTGTGACTCTTGGTGAGAACAATGTGGATGAAGCCGCAAAGAGCAGCACGTCAAATGATCCCTCTTATATAAACGGGATAGGAAAATGCGGTGAAACGCTTATCTCTTTGCTTGATCTTAATGTTGTCATATCCGAAAAGGAGAAGGAATGACCGGCTGACTTGAAAACGGGGTGAAATATGTCTAGGATTGATTTGAACAATATGGAAGGAATGTACTTTGACATTCTGAGTGAGATAGGGAACATCGGAGCGGGAAATGCTACAACGGCTTTGGCGCAGATGTTAAATACAAAGGTCGATATGAAGGTTCCCAAAGTTGAACTCCTTGAATTCTCGCAGGTCGGTGAGGCCATGGGCGGAGAGGAGCAGCTTATGGCGGGCATCTATCAGATAGTTGAAGGTGACATTACCGGAAGCATTATGTTTCTTTTGGAGGAGAAGTCAGCTATCACACTGATCAGCAAGCTTATGGGTACACCTGAGGTTGATAATGCATTTGAATTCGGAGAGATGGAGCATTCGGCTCTTAAAGAGATAGGTAACATCATAACCGGATCATATCTGTCATCATTATCAACACTGACAAACCTTAAGATAATCGCATCCATTCCTGCGATAAGCATAGATATGTGTGGCTCGATATTGAGTGTTCCGGCAATTGAATTCGGAGCAGTGGGAGATAAGATGCTTCTTATTCAGACCGAGTTTTCAGATGATGTAAAGCTTACGGGCTTCTTTATCCTGGTGCCCGATCTTGAATCGTATGATAAGATATTGAGTTCACTTGGAATGTAGCGAGGCAAAGTTATGAGTGAAATGATAAAAGTGGGAATGGCTGACCTTAAGCTGTGCATCAGTCCCAATGCGATAACAACGCTGGGCCTGGGATCATGTGTCGGGATAGCCATAAGGGATCCGATAACCAAGATAGGCGGTCTGGCTCATATCATGCTGCCCGACAGTACAAAGATATCAAATAATCAGTGTATTGCCAAGTTTGCTGACACTGGTATAGCGGAACTGGTACGTATCATGGTTGAGGCAGGAGCGTCAAGGAACAGGCTGGTAGCCAAGATTGCAGGAGGAGCCCAGATGTTTGCACTGCAGGGTAAGTCTGAGACTATCGCAGTGGGAGCAAGGAATGCTGAAGCAGTCGTTAAGATTTTGGGTGAAATGAAAATACCCATACTTGCAAGGGATACCGGTGACAGTTACGGTAGGACTGTTGAGTTTTTTCCCGAAACGGGTGATTTTATAATAAAGGCAGTAGGTAAGGATATTAAAAAGATCTGACGGCATTATCATGAATACCAAGAAGATACCATTGTTCATAATGCTACTTGCAGGCGCGGTCGCCTGTATAGTTACTTATATTGATCATTATGATCTTCATGACATGCTCATTGTCCTCCTGGCAGTACTTATCATATTCCTTATTGTCGGATTGATAGTAAAGAAGATACTTGATAAGTTTGATATTTCAAGAGATGATTCGGTGGACGATGAGGGTGAAGTTGTGGAGAAACAGGCAGATGAATCCGAAGGCGGCATGGATGTTGAAACACAGATTGATGAAACGGTTTCAGCCGAGGAGGATAATACAGCCGCTGAAGAAGGAAACGATCAGGAACAGGATGTATAGGTCATTGTAATCGGGGTGCGACATGGACGACGCAGGAAGGCAGAAGCTGTGGGCTGATTATGCCAAGAATCCGACACGTGAGCTTCGTGAAAACATAATATTGGAATATGCACCACTGGTTAAGGTTGTGGCGGGACGCCTTTCCATGTATCTTGGTTATAATGTGGAGTATGACGATCTTGTAAGTTACGGTATATTCGGATTGATTGATGCGATAGATAAGTTTGATGCCTGTAAGGAAGTCAAGTTTGAAACATATGCAAGCCTTCGTATCAGGGGAGCCATCCTGGATCAGATAAGGAAGATGGACTGGATACCAAGGACGGTCAGGAAACGTCAGAGGGATATATCAAATGCTATCAAGGAAATAGAGACAAGGACCGGCAGGGCAGCCACAGATGAGGAAATATCAGTTGAACTGGGTATAACGTCCGAGGAATACGATGACTGGCAGTCCCAGATGAAGGTGACAAACATAATATCCCTTGATGAATTTACGGAATCCGGTGGGGGGGATATAAGTGAGAGCAGCACCGTATCAAGGTACGAACTTCCCGAAGAGGCTATTGAAAAAGAAGAACTTAAGTTAATGCTTAATGAGGCTCTTACGTTGCTGACGGACAAAGAACGGCAGGTAATACTTATGTATTATTATGAGGATCTTACGCTTAAGGAAATAAGCAATGTCCTTGAAGTGTCCGAATCGAGGGTCTCTCAGCTTCATACTAAGGCACTCGGAAAGATGAAGGTAAAGATGGGTAAATATATGGGGATACTTGTTAACGCTTAATGATAAACGGGGGGACACATGGGAGATACTAATGCGTATTTCAGGTTGGTAGTAAAGGGCGATGGGACCTATTTGGAATTATATCCGCCCACAGGTCAGGGCGAGGCTCTTGAGTATTCCGAAATGCAGGAATACCTGCAGATGCATGGATTCGCAGTTGATAAGGCAGCTGTGGCAAGGGCTATCCGGGAGGCTGACGGACAGCCATGCAGTGTAAAGATAGATCCAAGGGTCAGTGCCGAAGTACCTGAAAGCTACAAGATCATTGTCGCGGATGATGAAATGTCATGCAGCGTCAGATTTTTTGCACCCTCAGGAAGGGGCGAGGAACTTAAAAAGGAGGAACTCTTAAAGGATCTAAAATTTAAAAAGGTAAGTTTTGGGATCAAAAATGATGTTATAGACGGATATTTTAGTGACCGTCATTACTGTACTACATATGTTATTGCGGAAGGTAAACCGGTAAGGGAAGGAAGCGACGGATGGATCGAATATAATTTCAATACAAACCCGAACCTGAAACCGAAACTAAATGATGACGGAACGGTTGATTTTTTCAACCTGGATCTTATAAGTCCCTGCAAGGAAGGGGATGTAGTGGCAAAGCTTATTCCTGCCGATAAAGGTGACGACGGTGTTAATGTGTTTGGAGCATATGTCTCGCCCAAGGATGTTAAGGAACCGAAGTTTGGTTTTGGTCGTAACCTTAAGGTATCAGAGGACGGTCTGGAACTCATATCGGAGATCAGCGGTAATGTGATGCTGGTCGGTGACAAGGTTTTTGTTTCGAACATTTATGAAGTTAATGATGTAGACACTTCTACGGGTAATATTGAATATGACGGTGATGTCCATGTGCGTGGAAATGTAAATGCGGGGTTTAGCCTGAAAGCGAGCGGTAATGTTGAGGTCAGGGGCGTTGTGGAAGGCGCCTATGTTGAGGCCGGCGGAGATATAATAATCGCACGCGGTATGAACGGGATGAGTAAGGGAAAGATAGTAGCAGGAAGAAACATTGTGTCCAAGTTCATCGAAAATGCCAAGGCTGAAGCCGGTGGATATGTTCATTCCGAAGCGATCCTCCATTCCGATATAACCGCAAAAGGAGATGTTGTAGTTACCGGAAAGAAAGGTTTTATAACGGGCGGATGCATACGTGCCCTTGGAAACGTGGAGGCAAAGATCATCGGATCAACAATGGGAGTCGATACAGACATTCAGGTCGGTGCGGATCCCACGATCAAGCTTAAGGCTCAGAGCATGCAGCAGGAGATAGCGGAAAACAATAAGCGCCTCGAAAGCATAAAACCGGTGCTTGTTACCCTTACGATGCGTATGAAGAAGGGTGATAAACTCACTCCTGATCAGTTGCGGACCATAAAGCAGCTGTCGGCGGAGTTTAAGGATCTTACAGAACAAATAAACAAGCAGATGGATGAATATGATAAATACATGGATTCGGTTGAAATATCAAATACCGAATCGGTTATCAAAGTGTCAGAGTGTGCGTATCCGGGCACAAAGATAACGATCAGTGAGGTTTATACGCAGCTCAAGTCACCTGCGCAGCATTCGAGGTTTGTAAAGGACGGAGCAGATATAAGGATAAAGGCTCTTTAAGTTTTTTCGGAGGTGTATCATGATCAGTCCCGTTGAGATGAATGCAGTTATCTCAAGGACGCAGGATATAGCGGCCTTAAGACATAATGAGGATAACAAGGCGGCGATAGACAGTACTCATGTCCAGGCTCAGATGGATGTTAAGCGTGATGAAGAAGCTTATACGGTGCAGACGACAAATCAGAGTACAGGTACATCGACCGAGCATGATGCCAAAGAAAAGGGGAAGAATGAATTCTTTGATATAAGGCGTAAGGACAGGAAAAAGAAAGAACCGGACGAGGTTGTAAGAATAAAATCCGCTTCCCCCGGTTTTGATCTGAAGATATGATCGGGACTGAGTAAATACGTGAATTTAATATGAAACCCAAAAGAACAGGAGACAGGATATGACCCCTATGGAAATAACACTCCTTATTATAGGAGTGATTATTTTTTGTTTAAGCTTTATAATAAAGGAACCATCACAGGATTCCATTTTGGATGAAGATAAACTGCGGGATGAGATAAGACGTATCACCGATAAGGAATATGACAGCATGAGCCTTAAGGTGAAGGAAGCTACCGACGGTGCGATAGAATATGCAATGGAGAAGTCGGAGCGCGGGCTTGAAAAGATTTCAAATGAGAAGATAATGGCTGTAAGCGAGTATTCAAACACTATCATGGAGGAGATAAACAAGAGCCATAAGGAAGTGATGTTTCTCTATGATATGCTGACTGACAAGCAGACAGATCTTAAGAATACGGTAAGAAAAGCCGAAGCAACGGCAAAAGAAGTGGAAAGCGCCGAAAAGAAGGTGGTAAAGACTTCCGTTAAGCGCAGAAAGAAGGCAGAAGAGGTTAAGCCTGATATACCGGAGGATAACGGCAAAGAAAGCGTGCCGCTTATGGAAGAGGAGCCGGAGAAAAAGGATAAGATAATAGAACTTCACAAAAACGGACGTACAAACGTTGAAATAGCAAAGGAGTTAAATCTCGGTGTGGGAGAGGTGACTCTGGTTATTGATCTGTTTGAGAGGTGACACATGCGTTTAAGGTCATATTTAAGGGGGCTGGGAGCAGGAATATTTGTTTCCGCCGTGCTGATGGGAATAGCAACTTCGTCCGCAAAGGACAAAATGACGGATGAGCAGGTAAAGCAGAGGGCGGCACAGCTTGGCATGGTAGAGGAAGGGTCGGTACTTATAAAACCGGGGACTGAAGAGGCGGATACCAAAGCCGATGAAAGTGCTTCCGATGAAAAACAGGAAAATCCAAAACCGGATACGGGGCAGGATACGGAAGTAAAACAGGACCCGGAAAATAAGCAGGAAGAAGCCGGGAAGGAAGAATCACAAAAAGAAGATATTAAGCCCTCAAACAATACACAGGCAGATAAAGCCGAAAATGAAACAAAAGAAGATAAAGAAGTAAAAGAAGTAAAAGAAGATAATTCAAAGGAAACAAAGGAAGAAAATGATTCCGCACCTGCAAATGAGGATCTTGCGATGGGCGGCAGTTCGGGTAGCGATAAGGCGGAAACGGATGATCCGGAGACGGGTAATCCTGATTCGAAGGAAAGCTATACGCTTCAGATCGCCGCAGGGTCATCGTCATATACCGTTGCTACGCTGCTTATGAAAGGCGGAGTCATAGATGATGCAGATGATTTTGATAAGTATCTGTGTGATCACGGTTATGACCACAGGATAAATCACGGAGTTTTCAAAATACCGGCAGGATCGGATTATGATCAGATAGCCCGTATGATAACGGGAAATAAATAGATTAAGGAGGCAATATGGGCGATTATGTATTAAGCTGCTGTTCTACAGCGGATATGACCGAGGAGTATTTCGCAAAAAGAAACATTGCCTATGTATGTTTTCATTTTTTTATCGGCGGCAGGATGTACCTTGACGATCTGGGAGAATCAATCCCTTTTAAGGATTTCTATGGCAGGATGGCTGAAGGCGAGGAAACCAAAACATCACAGGTCAATGTCGAGGAATATGTTGATCATTTTGAAAAATTCCTTTTGGAGGGCAAAGATATCCTGCATCTGACATTATCAAGCGGAATATCCGGAACCATAAATTCGGCAGTGATAGCAAGGGATGAGCTTTCGGAAAAGTATCCGGAACGTAAGATAATAGTCATTGATTCGTATGCGGCCAGCGGAGGTTTCGGACTTCTCATGGACAAGCTTGCGGATCTTCGTGATGAGGGAAAGTCATTGGATGAGGTTGCTCAGTATGCTCTTGATAACAGGCTTAAGCTTCACCACTGGTTTTTTACCACAGATCTGACTTATCTTATAAGGGGCGGCAGGGTGAGCAAGGTATCCGGCTTTTTCGGTAATATGCTGAATATATGCCCGCTTCTTAATGTAAACGATGAAGGCAGGCTTATACCAAGGTTTAAGATAAGGACCAAGAAGAAAGTTATAGCTGCCTGTGTTGAACAGATGTTACTGCACGCCACTGACGGTGCGGAGTATAAAGGCAAGTGCTTCATTAATCATGCGGACTGTCTTGATGATGCCATGGAGGTGGCCAACCTTATAGAGGAGAAGATTCCCGCCCTTAAGGGAAAGATACTTGTTAATTATATAGGCACTACTATAGGAAGCCATACCGGTCCGGGTACGGTAGCATTATTTTTCTGGGGCGACGAGCGAACAAGATAAATCTTTGGAGTGGATATTATGAATGTTGCGGTAATGACCGATACCAACAGCGGTATACTGACTGACGAAGCGAAGGAGCTTGGTATTTTTTGTATGCCGATGCCAGTTATAATAGACGGAAAGGATTATATCGAAGGAGTTAACCTATCAAGGGCACGCTTTTTCGAAATGCTCATGGTGGGTGCGGATGTATCAACTTCGCAGCCCTCACCCGGTGAGCTTATTGATATGTGGGATGATATCCTCGAGAAAGGATATGACCAGATAATATATATACCGATGTCATCGGGACTAAGCAGTTCACAGAAGAATTCCGAGGTATTTGCACAGGATTACGATGGCAGGGTAGTGATAGCCGATAACCACAGGATATCGGTTACACAGAGACAGGCCGTAATGGACGCTATAAAGCTTGCGGGTTTGGGACTTAATGCAGACGAAATAAAGATAAGGCTTGAAGAAACCGCATATGATTCGGTTGTGTATCTTGCGGTGGATACTCTTGATTATCTTAAGAAGACAGGCAGGGTAAATGCCACTGCAGCGACTGTGGGAAATGTACTTGGTATCAAACCGATATTAAAAACAACGGGTGGAAATTTTGAAGTGTGTACCGCAGTACGCGGCATCAAGAAAGCTGCATCGAAGATCATAGAAGAGATGAATGCGGAGCTTGATTCAAGGTTTAAGGGCATTCCGGGGAATGAACTTATAATAGGAACAGCAGGTTCATTTGTTGATCAGACAGATGCGGGTAATTGGTGCAGCGCAGTGAAAGAGGCATTTCCC
Organism: Lachnospiraceae bacterium; assembly: GCA_017550535.1. Taxonomy (GTDB): domain Bacteria; phylum Bacillota; class Clostridia; order Lachnospirales; family Lachnospiraceae; genus UBA2868. Next base: position 102,092 of record JAFZOS010000065.1, on the reverse strand, counting down.
GGTATAGAAGTATATTATAACAAACTGTCGTGTTCCGTATCGGCACATACGGGACCTAATGCGATGGGTGTGGGAATAAGCAGGAAGTTGAAATAAATAAGAATCTCATAACCTCGCTAAGTTCTCTGCACAAAAAAAGATGAGGCAGGTCATCCATCCTGCCTCATCTTTCTCAGGTTTCGGTTTAGTAACCAAACTCCTGAGCCCAGTAGTATGTTCCGTCATCTGCAACATAAATTGCGATCGCTCCCATACGGAACTCATCCCATAAGATGTTCTCACGGTGTGTAGGACTGTCCATCCAGGCATTGACTACTGAATTAACATCATCAAAGCCGTATGCCAGGTTCTCACCACCCATTACGCGGCTGTTAACAGTGTACCAGGGCCTTCCGTTAGGACGAGTGTGCGAGAATGAACTCGAACTCTCCTGAGAACGAACCATGGCTGCTGCTTCCAGATTTCCGTTCCATGTGAGTGTTGAAAGTCCGTATGCTTCCCTCTGAGCATTGACAGCATCAAAAACATCAAGGGCAAGATTACGAAGCCCTGCATCAGAATCGGAAGAAGCTGCAAGTGCAACTGCCTCCTCATCAAATGTATGCGTTGTTTCGCTTTCGATGTCTGCATTAGCACGCTTAGCTGATGAGTCTTCGAGTCCCGTGCTCTTTGCGTTCAGAAGAATCGCACATGCTAAAACTGGAACAAGTACTACTCCTGCTATGATCCCTATAAGAGATTTTTTCTTCATAGCGTTTTCCCTCCTTTGGATCTCACATCCTATAACAATTCAAAACACTAAAAACTGACGCAAGATTCCTTGCACCTATATTATGTCATATGTTTCTGCAAAAAGCAAGCATTTAATGCGCAAAAAAGTCACAAATATGCACAAAAGTGACGTTTGATTTTTGTGCAAATCGATTTTTTTTGTATTTTTACCGTCCCTATGCTATGATAAACCGGTAAGAGGTCGATCGCTGCGGCGGGTACCAAACGAGGGGAGATGTAAATATGAATGACACTATGGAAACGTCCGAAATTTCTACTGAGGAAGGGCTTAAAGTCAATAAAGGTAAAGACGGGGTGAGGGCCGCCGTTTATCTTGTTTTTGTGTTTGTTCTTACATATCTTTATGAATGGTTTTTCGTTATCAAATATCTTAAGGATAATCCCGGTGATAATATAGCATCCATATCCTTCAGGGTGGCTTTTGCGATGTTTATCCCCGCATTAAGTGTGGTATTGACAAGATTGTTTACTCAGGAAGGATTTAAGGGATCATATATAAACTTTAAGGTTAACGACGGAAAGTACAGATACTATCTTATGGCCTGGTTTTCCCCCGCAGTTTTTATATCTCTGGGTGCTGTTCTGTATTTCCTGATATTCCGTGACGATTTTTCCACTGGAATGGAATATATTATAGGTGTTTATGCAAAGCAGGGGGTTTCCGGTATTACACCGTCTCAGATGAGGAGCACGGCTATACAGCAGTTCATAACTGCGATCCTTTTGGGCCCGATATTAAACTGCATTACCTGCTTCGGTGAGGAATGGGGCTGGAGGGGATACCTTCTTATAAAGCTGAAAGACAGATTGAAGCCGCTACCGCTCATGCTGGTAATGGGGGTGATATGGGGCCTCTGGCACATGCCGCTAACGGTAATGGGACACAATTACGGTACGGAATATGCGGGCTATCCGTATCTGGGAATAGCAGCGATGATAGTATTCTGTTTCGCAGTAGGAACATTGTTTGCATTTGTGACAATGAAAACAGATTCATGTATTCCGGCAGTGATAGGGCACGGGGCGTTCAACTCACTTGCAGCAATAGGTATATTTTTTACAACAAGCGGAGGGAAGCTGCTTTATGGGCCATCGACAGCGGGCCTGATCTCGGTAATCCCTCTTTTGATTTTTGCCGTCATTCTTATCAGGCTTATGGATAAAGATGAGGAAAAAGAAAAGTAATCAAAAAAAATCTTTTAATAAATACGGTGAATGTGGTACAATAGATTTGGTTTATCGGGTCAAGGGACGCGGTTTTAAGCTTGTCGCAATGACGGCGGTGTCTGTCATGCTGACTTTAATGTTCTGCTATTCGGGAGGACAGGCCGAAGCCGAACTTGACGGCAGGGCCAAGGATGTACTGATCTCAGGAGTTCAGGTGGCTGCCCTTGATACTATCGCCGCCGAACAAAAGGAGGCAGCTGCTGCAGCCGCAGCAGCAGCGGAGGAAATTAAAGTATCGGAGGAAGTCAAGGTACTTAAGGAAGCCCGGGAGAAGAGCACCGAGGATGTCAGGGAGTCGACAACCTCAGTAAAGAAGGCATACCTTACCTTTGATGACGGCCCCAGCAGCAATACCGACCGGATACTGGATATCCTGGATGAATACAATGTAAAGGGCAACTTCTTTGTTATAGGCAGGTTCAGTGATTCTTACAGGGATCAGTACAAACGGATAATAGATGAAGGACATGTGTTGGGAATGCACTCGTATTCTCACATTTACACAGAAATATACGAGTCTGCCGATGCATTTACCGCAGATCTGAATCATGTGCAGTATGTGATATATGATGTGACCGGCTATGTGCCGACCATATACCGTTTTCCGGGTGGAAGCAGCAATCTTGTTTCCACCGTTGATATGCATGAATTCATAGATATACTTGATAAACGCGGCATTGTTTATTATGATTGGAATGTAAACAGCGGCGATGCCGATACTTCGCTCCTTGGAAAGGAGCAGATTATCGACAATGTTTTTACGGGCATCAAGGCTCTTGATTCTCCCGAGGAAAGGAATGAGGTGATGATCCTCTTTCACGATCTTTCGCAGAAGACAACGACGGTTGAGGCACTTCCTACCGTGATAGAGGGCCTGCAGGCGCAGGGATATGTCATAGCGCCCATAGATGATTATACCAAATTGATCCAACACCCGAACGTGAAATAAGGGGTTAAGTGAGGGCGGATACGTCCGAGGATAAGGAATGGAGGATTAAAGATGAGTTTTTTCAAGGATTTCAAGGAAGATCTGTCACAGGCAGTAAATGAACTGATGCCTGAGGATGAGGCGGTGAAGGAAGCGGTCGAAGCAGTTTCATCGGATGATGAAGGCTCACCTACGATGAGCGATGATTATTCGGATCTGTTTGCAACTTTTGACACTCCCGATGGACAGGATAACGCCGCGGCGGAAGAAAGCAGCGCCGGTGACGATGAATATGAAGAAGTCGTTGAAGAAGTCGTTGAAGAAGTGGAAGTAGACGATGATTATGACGGCGAGGATGAGGAAGTCATCGAAGAAGTCATTTTTGTCGACGAAGACGGAAATCCTATCGAGGACGTTCCTGAGGATGCCGAAGTTGAGGAATACGAAGAGGTCGAGGAAATAGAAGAAGAGCCTGTTGAGGACGAATTCGAGGAAGAGGCCGAAGCTGAAGTAGAAGAAGAGGTTGAAGAACCCGAATATGAATATGAGGAAGTTGAAGTAGAAGAAGAGGTTGAAGTTGAAGACGAAGCTGAAGCTGAGGCCGAGGAAGAGATCATAGAGGAAGAGGCTCCTTCTTATGAGGATACGATGTCATCCCTTTCGTTTAATGATGAACCCGAACCTGAGCAGGAAGAAAAGTCATTTGACAATGGGCCGATCAATACGGTTCAGACTCCGATATTTGCGTCTGAACCTGCCAAGGAACCTATAAATACGATATGGGGCGAAACAAAGAGTACTTCCGCAGGTTCGATCATTGAAGGCATGACTGTTAACGGAAATATCATTTGTGCAGGAAGCCTTGAGGTATACGGTTCGGTACTCGGCAATCTTGAAGTACAGAGCAAGCTGACCATAGCAGGTAAGGTGGACGGTGATTCCCGGGCAGATGAGATATTTATAAACGGTGCAAAGATAACCGGTGAGTTATTCTCAAGCAGCTCCGTCAAGGTAGCTCAGGGTTCTGTCATCAAGGGTAATATAAAGGCAGCAGCAGCGGTACTGGCCGGAGCCATTAAGGGCGATATAGACGTACAGGGACCTGTTGTGCTTGACTCTACGGCTGTGATCGTCGGAAATATCAAATCCAAGTCTATCCAGATAAATAACGGAGCTATCATCGAGGGTACCTGTTCTCAGTGCTATTCGGATGTTACGGCAAGCTATTTCTTTGAGGATGAGGAATAGGATATACGGGTGTATATATGAAGAGGATTTTACTCAAGCTGAGCGGTGAAGCGCTGGCAGGAGATAAGAAGACCGGTTTTGATGAAGAAACCGTCAGGGGCGTTGCTTTACAGGTAAAGCAGCTTGTGGACCGAGGAACCGAAGTAGGTGTGGTGATCGGCGGAGGGAACTTCTGGCGTGGCCGTACGAGTGAGAACATCGACAGAACAAAGGCTGACCAGATAGGAATGCTCGCTACGGTAATGAATTGTATTTATGTATCCGAGATATTCAGGTCTGTAGGAATAAAAACAGCTATCCTCACGCCGTTTGAATGCGGATCGTTTACGAAACTGTTTTCAAAGGACAGGGCCAATAAGTATTTCGGAAAGGGCATGGTGGTCTTTTTTGCAGGCGGAACCGGGCATCCGTATTTTTCGACGGATACAGGTGTTGTACTGCGGGCGGTTGAAGTTGATGCGGACGGAATACTTCTTGCAAAGGCTATAGACGGTGTTTATGATTCCGATCCCAAGGAAAACCCGGATGCTGTCAAGTTTGATGAGATTAGTATAAACGAGGTCATTGAAAGGCAGCTAAAGGTCGTGGATCTTACCGCTTCCATTTTGGCAATGGAAAACGGGATGCCGATGTATGTTTTCAGCCTTAATGAGGAAAACAGCATAGTAAATACGATATACGGTAAGTTTACAGGTACAAAGGTTACTATATAAAGACAATCTAACGTGTGCTAAAACACGGAAAGGGGTATTCAATGGATGACAGGATCATGGAATATGACTCCAAGATGCAGAAGACCATAGATCATTTGAATTCCGATCTTATGACTATCCGTGCGGGGAGGGCAAATCCGCATGTTCTTGACAAGATCAAGGTTGATTATTACGGAACACCCACACCGGTTCAGCAGGTTGGTAATATTTCCATTCCGGAGGCAAGGATGATCCAGATACAGCCATGGGAGAAGTCGCTGCTCAAGGATATCGAGAAAGCCATACAGGTTTCGGATATAGGAATCAATCCGACAAATGACGGAAATGTTATAAGGCTTGTTTTTCCGGAGCTTACCGAGGAGAGAAGAAAGGAACTTGTAAAAGATATAAAGAAGAAGGGCGAAGCGGACAAGGTTGCTATCAGGAATATAAGGCGGGACGGTAATGATGCATTTAAGAAACTGTCAAAATCCGATGATATATCCGAGGACCAGATAAAGCAGCTTGAAGACGAACTGCAGAAGCTCACAGACAAATACATCAAACAGGTTGATCAGATGGTGGAGGAAAAGTCAAAAGAAATCCTTACAGTCTGATGGACAATAGGGGATGAATAATAAGGGCAGGCGTTTATCGTCATGCCCTTTTATAGACAGAACGATGGTCCGGAGGATATATGAACAGTGGATTGAAGGTGCCCGAGCACGTGGCCATCATCCTGGACGGAAACGGACGGTGGGCAAAAGAACGGGGAATGCCCAGGAATTACGGGCATATCCAGGGTGCAAAGGCAGTTGAGGATATGTGTGAAACGGCATATAACAGGGGTATCAGATATCTGACCGTATATGCTTTTTCAACAGAGAACTGGTCGAGGCCCGACGATGAGGTCGAAGCCCTTATGGGCCTTTTAAGGAATTATCTTAAGACCTGCATCAAACGGGCAAAGAAGAACAATATGTGCGTCAGGGTCCTTGGAGATAAATCAAGGCTGGCGCCCGACTTGCAGGAGAGTATCAGGGAACTTGAGCTTATAAGCCGTGATTTTACCGGATTGCATTTTCAGGTTGCGATAAACTACGGAAGCCGCGATGAAATGATAAGGGCATTTAACCGTATTGTTGAAGATATAGGCTCCGGAGCCATTAAAGATGGCAGGGTGACAGAGGAGCTGTTTGAATCGTATCTGGATACGGCAGGGATACCCGCACCGGATCTCCTTATAAGGACGAGCGGTGAGCAGCGCCTTTCGAATTTTCTTTTGTGGCAGTCGGCTTATACCGAATTTTATTTTACCGATGTACATTGGCCCGATTTCGGAGCTGATGAACTTGAGGAGGCAATTAAGGCATACAATAAGCGTGACCGAAGGTTTGGCGGGGTCAGGCAATAGTATAAGGAGGTAAGGTTATGTTTAGAACAAGGGTAGTAAGTGGCGCCATACTGGTGGTATTGATCACACTCATGAACCTGGCGGGCGGGCCGTTTATGGGGGTACTGCTTTTCCTTATCGCGGTTCAGGGATTATATGAATTCTATCGCGCGACCGGAGTATTTACGGAAGGCGGGGAGGAAAAACATAATACGCCCGAAGTGATCGGATATCTCGGGACGGCCGTTTATTACTTTTTTATCATGATGATAAAGAGTAACAGTCTTCTTAAACTGTTACTGATACTGTGCGTGGTTTTTGTTGCGATGTTGGCAGCCTATGTATTTACATTCCCCAAATATGACGGTACTTTGGTCATGAAGGCTTTCTTCGGTTTCGTATATGTTCCGGTAATGCTTAGCCTCATCTATTCAACAAGGATGATGCCGTGCGGAAAGTATCTTGTATGGCTGATCTATATATCTTCATGGATATGTGATACATGTGCTTATCTTATAGGCATGCGTTTCGGAAATAAGAAGCTTGCTCCCGTCTTAAGCCCGAATAAATCAGTAGAAGGCGCGATCGGCGGGATCGCAGGAAGTGTTTTGATATCGGTGCTTTTTTCATTTGTTTTTATGAATGCATATGATTTAAAGAGCGGCGGTACGGTTTTGTCATTTGCGGTCATAGGACTTGTGGGAGCGGTGGTATCACAGATCGGTGATCTGGCAGCTTCGGCATTTAAGCGGAATAATGACGCCAAGGATTACGGAGTTATAATACCGGGGCACGGCGGAGTAATGGACAGGTTTGACAGCGTGATCTTTACGGCACCCATGATCTACTTCCTGGCTGCACTTTTCTTCGGTATGTAAGCAACGGTCATCGGAGGAGTATAAATGAAAGTTATATCGGTACTGGGTTCGACCGGTTCGATCGGTACCCAGACGATGGACATAGTAAGGGCCAACGCATCTTCGCTTAAGGTGGTCGCGTTGGCGGCAGGTTCAAATATCGATCTGCTGGAAAAACAGATAAGGGAATTTAAGCCCGATCTGGCTGCTGTTTATGATGAGGGCAAGGCTTCTGATTTAAGGGAAGCGGTTAAGGATACCGGGGTTCGCATTACGGCCGGCATGGATGGGATCATAGAAGCCGCATGTGTAAGCGGGGCTGATACGGTTGTGACCTCCATGGTAGGAATGATCGGGATAAAGCCAACTATAGCAGCAATCCGGGCGGGAAAAAACATTGCACTGGCCAATAAGGAAACGCTTGTATGTGCCGGACATATCATAATGGATCTGGCACGGAAATACGGAATATCGATACTTCCGGTAGACAGTGAACACAGTGCGATATTCCAATCATTAAACGGTGAGAACAGGAAGGGCGTCAGCAAGATACTGCTTACGGCTTCCGGCGGCCCTTTCCGCGGGAAGAAAACAAGCGAACTTGCGGATATGACTGTGGAGGACGCCCTTAAGCATCCCAACTGGTCTATGGGAAAGAAGATAACCGTTGATTCTGCGACTCTTGTCAATAAAGGACTTGAGGTTATGGAAGCCAGGTGGCTGTTTGACGTTCCGACAGACAGGATCCAGGTCGTTGTTCATCCCCAGAGTATAATTCATTCAATGGTAGAATATGTAGACGGAGCAATTATGGCACAGCTCGGTATGCCTGATATGAAGCTCCCGATCCAGTATGCCCTGTTTTATCCGGACAGGCGTTACCTTGACGGAAAAAGGGTTGACTTTTTTAAGCTTCACGAAATGACTTTTGAGGAACCCGATGCCGAAGTGTTCAGGGGATTGAAACTTGCCCTGATCGCAGCTGACAAAGGCGGGACCATGCCTACGGTGTTTAATGCGGCAAATGAGAAGGCTGTGGAGTTGTTTCTTGCAAGAAAGATAGGGTTTCTTGAAATATATGATATAATCGAAGGATGTATGCAGGATCACAGAACAGTCGATCTTCCGGATGTTGATACGATACTTAACGCCGAAAGAGAGGCTTACGAATACATTGAGAGCAGGTGGAAGTTATGAATTTCGTAAGTGTTTTATATACGCTTATAATTCTTTGCATAGTAGTGATCGTTCACGAATTCGGCCATATGATAGTGGCAAAATCCAACGGAATATTTGTTAAGGAATTCTGGGTGGGTTTCGGACCGACTCTTCTTTCATTTACGAAGAATGATACGAAGTTCTGTCTTAAGCCGATCCCATTCGGCGGTGCCTGTGTGTTTGAAGATGATCCGGAGTGTCCCGATCCGTCGCGTCTGTTTGTAAAGTCAGGAGTGTGGGCGCGGATAATGACTATATTTGCGGGCCCATTCTTCAATATCATCCTCGCTTTCGTATTCAGTGTTCTGATAATATCAATGTCAGGAAGTTCGGTAGTCACAACTACCGAACTGGTTGAGGTAAACAGCGGTTCTCCTGCTGAGGCGGCAGGACTTAAGACCGGAGATACCATAATTAAATACAACGGCAAGAAGGTCGACCTTGCTACCGAGGTCATCATATACAATATTGTAAGTGACGGAAGTCCGGTCAGGCTTACGTATACCCGCGGCGGTTCTGAGTACGAGGTAGTTGTGACCCCGGAATTTGATAAAGAATATGACAGGTATATGTTCGGTATCGTATTCGGAAAGAGCCTTGATAAATGGAGTTCTGTCAATATCCTTAAGTATTCGTGTTATTATGTCAGGATGAACATAAGGAGTACTGTCCAGGGGCTTAAGGGGCTAATACTGCGAAGAATAGGAGCCGACAGCATAAGCGGTCCCGTGGGTATGGCGGGAATGGTAAATGATATCTACAACGAGGCCAGGGAGGAAGGCCTTCCTACGGTTGTCCTTAATATGCTGAATCTTGCGCTTATTTTTTCGGCGAGTCTTGGGATAATGAACCTTCTTCCGCTTCCGGGACTCGACGGAGGCAAGCTGATCATATTGTTCATAGAAGCAATAAGGCGCAAACCGATAAGCCGCGAGAAGGAGGCAATCGTTAATTTTGTGGGCTTTGCGCTGCTTATGATGATAATGGTTATCGTTATGTATAACGATATTCTCAAAATTCTGAGGAAATAACCGATTATGGATCCGGAAATCCTTCCCTGCATCAGATGGCTTATGGTCTGTCTGATCCTTGCAATGGCTGCAAGGACATATCTTAAGTTTCTTTCACTAAAATTTCCTGACGGGGGTTTCATATTGTCGCTCGGGATCGCGATGGCAGTTACTTTTGTGTCGGTATGGTTATTGTGCACGGTTTTTAAGGCTGATTTTGATACCCCGATATGTGTTATCGTTCCGTTATTATATGCGGTACCCGGTCTTTTGCTTAATATAAAGCGGGGCTGTTTTGAGAAGAAGCGCATAAAGGAAAGAGCTGAGGAACGAAAGCGCTTTATTCTTGGATTTGCGGTATTTGTACTGCTTTTTCTCATAGCATTCTGGGTCAAAGGGTTTAGGCCGGATATCGATCACCAGACAGAACAGTATATGGATTACGGTTTCATGACGGCAATGTATAGACAGAAATGCATGCCGTTTGAAGATATGTGGTTTGCCGGAAGGGATGTAAATTATTATTATCTTGGGCAGGCAGTAGCGGTATTTATCTGCTATCTTGCCGGAGTTATCCCTGCCTACGGCTATAATCTTATGCTGTGTATGATCTTTGCATATCTTGCGCTGGGTACATTTTCGCTTACCGAAGCGTTTTTGAGTAACATGGGAGATATAAAGAAGATAAACTGTGTAACGGGAGGCATCATGTCTTCCGTTATGTGTTCTATGGGAGGGAATGGCCACTGGATTATTTACGGTATGATAGGCCAGTTGAAGGAAAAGATGTTATACGGAAAAGTAATGACCAGATACTGGTTTCCCATGTCGACTCTTTTTATCGGATATTCACCTATAACAATGGACAGGGCCAAACATGAATTTCCTTCATATACAATGGTTTTAGGTGACCTGCATGCACATGTTGTAAATATATTGTTTACAATATCTCTTCTCATGCTTCTGTTTGATTATGCCTTAAAAGACAGGGAAGATGATAAATACAGGGAGATATTTAACCCGGATATACTTCTTATAGCATTGCTTCTTGGTCTGTTTAAGGGGACAAATTTTTGGGATTTTCCAATCTATTTTATAGTCGCGGGATCGGTCATACTGTTCTGTGATATAAAAAAATACGGTCCGACACCCGGGACAATAGCAGCCGTGATCCTTAAAGGCCTCATTGTTTATGCAACAGGAGCACTTATCATGCTGCCTTTTCAGAAAACTTATGTAATGCCGTTATCGGGCATACATTTATGTGATTCTCATTCGCCCGTATATAAGCTTTTGATCATCTGGTTTGTTCATCTTTTGATGGCATTGTCATTACTGATCTATATTGCTTACTCAGGCCACGGAGACCCTCCGGTTCATATGCATGCGGCTGCAGCTGTAACCATGTGCGGATTGGGCCTGCTGCTTCTGCCTGAGATAATATATGTCAAGGATATATACGGAGAAGTATATCAAAGGTACAATACCATGTTTAAGCTGACCTTTCAGGGATTCATACTCCTGTCTGTAGCAGGCGGTATATGCATAGGTGTGTTTATAGGGAAAAAGTATCTTAATGTATTGGCCTGTATTTTCTGCGTGGCAGCGATAGCCCTTGGTTCATATATGGGGTGGTCGGTAAAGGAGTGGTTTGGAAATGTGTTTGATGCATCGGCCAGGAAGGGTATCAATGCTACAGCGTTTATTGATACCGATAAATCATATGATGATGTCAGGGAGGCTATAAAGATCATTAATTCTGATTCTTCAAGACACCTGCGGATCATAGAGGAAGCCGGTAACAGTTACAGCTCAAACAACAGGCTGTCTGTCTTTACCGGAGCATCAACGATCGCAGGATGGTATGTGCATGAGTGGGTATGGCACAATGATTCGAAAGCCATACATGAAAGAAATGATGAGGTGCGGGATTTTTATGAAAGCGGCAACGAGGAGCGCTGCCGCAGAATGATCGAAAAATATGACATTGATTATATTTTTGTGGGTCCCGATACAACAGGTAAGTATGTTGTTGATTATGGCGGCTTTATAAATCTGGGTGAGCATGTATGGGAAAGTGATGATAAGAGTCACATGCTGATCAGGATCGGCGATGGCTGATATGGTATAAAAGGTCTTGAGGATATACAATATTTGGTGTAAGATATAATTTGGATGTTTGGAGTCAGTTATGAAATGTCAGGACATGGAGAAGTATATAACTCTTTTCATAAATGACCGGCTTACGGGCATGAGGATGAAGGAGTTCATAGAGCATATCGAGGAGTGCGACAGCTGTTTTGATGAGATGGAGACCAATTTTCTCCTTAAAGGAGCACTTAAAAGGCTTGAGGAGGAAGGTTCTTACGATCTTCACGGCGAACTCATGAGCAAGATCCGAAATACGAAGAGATGTGTGGAAGTGCATGAGGTGGTTACAATGCTTCGCAGGGTCATGCTTATTTGTGCGGGTATGGCACTGCTGTTTGAACTTGTATTTGTGTATGCTTTTTATCTGTGATAATAAATATCCGGTGGAGCGATGATGGAAAACAAGCTGGTACTTATTGACGGTAACAGTATCATTAACAGGGCCTTTTACGGAATCCCGATGCTTACGAATAAAGAAGGCCTTCATACCAATGCCGTTTATGGTTTTTTGAATATAATGTTTAAGATACTTGAGGAAGAGGATCCCGAGTATCTTGCTGTTGCATTTGATCTTAAGGCCCCCACTTTCAGGCATAAAATGTACGATGCTTACAAGGGCACTCGTAAACCCATGCCTGAAGAGCTTAAGGAGCAGGTGCCTGTCCTTAAGGACCTGCTTGAAAAGATGGGCATATGCATTGTTCAGAAGGAAGGCTATGAGGCTGATGATATTCTGGGGACCATGGCCAGGAAGGCGGAAGCATCCGGATATGAGGTTGCACTTGTGTCGGGAGACCGTGATCTTTTACAGATCGCGAGTGATCATATAAAGATAAGGATGCCTAAAACAAAGTCAGGTAAGACTGAAGTCGAAGATTATTATGCATCCGATGTTTTGGAAAAATACAGTCTGGAACCGATACAGATAATTGAACTTAAAGCATTGATGGGTGATGCATCCGATAATATACCGGGCGTTCCAAAGATAGGTGAAAAGACTGCGACGGAACTGCTTGTTAAGTATCATGATATAGATAATCTTAAGGAACACATATCTGAGATAACAAAAAAGAGTGTCCGTGAAACACTTGAATCTAATTTTGATATGGCTGTTCTCAGCAGGCAGCTAGCAACTATATGTGTTGATGCTGATATAGATGTTACGCTTGAGGATACGGCGCTTAAAGACATTTATACACCCGAAGCCTTTAAGATCATACAAATGTTGGGATTTAAACAGATTGCCAAGCGTTTTGAAAAGGAAGGTTTGCTCGATACGGGTAACGGAACCGAGGTAAAGCCGATAAAGCCGGAAGATATAGAAAGGATATTTGATGCGGCTTTGGAAGCCGGAAAGCTTGGATTTAAATTTATATATGATGAAGGAAACAATAAAGGCTTATCACTTGGCATATCCGGTACGGAAGCGTTCTGCTGTAAATTTGATGATATCGGAACCGGGGATAAAGTGGCAGCATCCCTTGCCGCTTTTATAAAGGCTTCTCCAAATGTCAGGTTTATAACATACGGACTTAAGGCTCAGCTCCATTTAATGTCCGATATTGCGGATATTTCATACTGCAACAGGTTTGCGGATATTGCGATCGCCGATTATCTTATAAATCCGCTGCTGAAGGATTACGGCTTTATAGGACCGGTGGAAGCTGCCGGTGCAGGTGCGATCGGTGACTATGATGACAGAATGTCAAAGCTTTCGGAAGCCGGCATGCTTAACCTCTTTACAGATATCGAAATGCCGGTTGTGTTCTGCCTTTATGAAATGGAAAAATGGGGGATGCTGGTAAAACCGGAAGCGCTCAGGGAATACGGAAGCAATATTGCATCACTGATCGAAACCCTTGAGGAAAATATATATAAAGGAGCGGGTGGTAAATTCAATATAAATTCGCCCAAGCAGCTTGGTGACATTCTTTTTGATAAGATGGGGCTTCCGGGAGGAAAGAAGAACAAGAGCGGTTATTCCACATCGGCCGATATCCTTGAAAAGCTTGCTCCCGATCATCCTTTTGTGGCGGACATTTTAAAATACCGCGGACTCGCCAAGCTTAAATCAGCATATGTTGACGGACTGTATCCCTGTATAGGCAGCGATAACAGGATACATTCGACTTTCCATCAGACAGTAACGGCGACGGGGAGGTTAAGCTCGTCAGATCCCAATCTTCAGAATATTCCTGTAAGGATGGAACAGGGCCGTCTTATACGGAAGATCTTCGTTCCCGAGGAAGGGTATACTTTTGTAGATGCCGATTATTCACAGATAGAATTAAGGATAATGGCTCACATGTCGCAAGATGAGAAACTCATCGAAGCATATAACAGGGGTGATGATATCCACAGGATTACAGCTTCCGAAGTATTTCATGTTCCGTTTGACGAGGTTACGGATCAGTTGAGAAGGAATGCCAAGGCTGTAAATTTTGGAATAATTTACGGTATCAGCTCGTTCGGACTGAGTCAGGACTTAAGTATTTCGGTAAAGGAAGCCAAGTCATATATTAATAAATACTTCGAGACCTATCCGAAAGTAAAGGAATTTGTCGATTCCCTGGTTGAAGGCGCCAGGAAGAACGGATACGTAACGACGATGTTCGGAAGAAGGCGTCCCATCCCCGAGCTCTCAAGCGGAAACTTCATGCAGCGTTCATTCGGGGAACGTGTTGCAATGAACGCGCCGATACAGGGAACGGCAGCAGACATCATGAAAGTTGCTATGATAAATGTCTTAAAAAGGCTGAAGGATGAGGGACTTAAGTCACGGCTTATACTTCAGGTTCATGACGAACTGCTTATAGAGGCGGCGCTTGATGAAAAAGACAGGGTAAGCAGTATCCTTATTGAGGAGATGGAATCAGCTGCAACCCTTTCGGTATCCCTGAAGGCTGAAATGAGCAGCGGAAATGACTGGTACGAGGCAAAGTGATGAAAGTGATCGGTATCACCGGAGGAGTCGGTGCAGGTAAATCGGCGGTGCTTGATATAATAAAGGACAGCTGCAGCTGCAGGATCCTTATGGCCGATGAGGCTGCTCATGAGGTAGAATCAAAAGGACAGCCCTGTTATTTCGAACTGGTTGATCTGCTGGGCAATGAAGTACTTGACTGCGACGGAGAGATAGACAGGAAAAAAATGTCGCAGATGATCTTTAATGATGGTAATAATGATATCCGTTCAAAGGTCAATGCTATCGTACACCCGCGTGTGAAGGAATATATATTAAGGCTTATCGATGAAACAGAAAATGAGGGCAGATGCGACTATTTTTTCATAGAGGCGGCGCTTCTGATAGAAGACGGTTACAGGTCGATATGTGATGAACTGTGGTATATATATGCACCGGAAGGAGTCAGGGTCAAACGCCTTAAAGAATCACGCGGCTATACCGACGAGAAGATAAAGTCTATAATGAATAGCCAGAACGATGATGAAACATTCAGGAAATACTGTGACAGGATAATTGAAAACGACGGTGATATCGAAGAAACAGGAAAAGCCATAACCGGCATATTGAATAGTGATGATTGAGGGGAGCGGGAGATCATATGGAAGAGGATAAAAAAAATCCGGGTCAGCTTGTATTCGGACTTGATATAGGAACCAGGAGCCTTGTGGGGACCGTCGGTTATATGACCGGCAATACTTTTCATGTTGTTGCCCAATGTGTCAGGGAGCATGAATCAAGGTCAATGCTTGATGGCCAGATACATGATATAAATACGGTAGGCCGTTCGATAACCGAGGTCAAGCAGAAGCTCGAGGCCCAGATAGGAAAGCAGTTAAATGAAGTATGTATTGCTGCCGCGGGACGTGTACTCAAGACTGTAACAACGACGGCCGAACTTTATTTTTCGGAAGAAAAGGCAGTTGAGGCAGAGGATGTGCACAGCGTCGAAATGCTGGGAGTTGAGAAGGCATTCGAAGAGCTGGCTTCATTTAATACATCCGACACCCGTTTTTACTGTGTCGGCTATACCGTTGTCCGCTATTATATGAACGATATCCAGATGAGCGTACTGTTAAAGCATAAGGCGCGGAAGATCTCTGTTGAACTTATAGCGACCTTCCTGCCCGATGATGTTGTGGACGGTCTGTACAGGGCGGTGGAGGTTGCCGGCCTTCAGGTTGCAAACCTTACATTGGAGCCCATTGCCGCGATACAGGTGGCAATCCCTGAAAGTTTCCGTATGCTCAATATCGCGCTCGTTGATGTGGGGGCAGGCACATCGGATATATCGATCACAAAGGACGGAAGTATAGTAGCTTACGGCATGATACCCATGGCCGGTGATGAGATTACCGAAGCGATCGTGAAGCATTGTCTCGTGGATTTTGCAACGGGTGAAAGTATAAAGACTTCTTACAAAAAGAAGATCATAAAGTATAACGATATAATGGGTATTCAACAGAAGATAACTTCCGAGGAGATCGATAAGGTTGTTGAACCTGTTATCAGAAGCATGACAAAGGAGATAGGTGACAAGATAAGGGAACTTAATGGTGGCGAACCTGTAAGTGCCGTGTTTGTTGTCGGCGGAGGCGGTAAGCTTCCTTTATTCTCGCAGCTTCTTGCGGATGAGCTTAACATCAGCCGGCAAAGGTGTGCTCTGCGCGGTGAGGAGGTTCTTCGGGAGATAGATTATCAGATAAAGGATCCAATGCTCGATCCGATGTTTGTTACTCCCATAGGAATCTGCCTTAACTTTTATGATTCCAAAAATAACTTCATATATGTTAATTTTAACGGCGAACGGGTAAAACTGTACGATAACGGTCACCTTATGGTAGTAGACGCCGCTATCCAGGCCGGTTTCCCGAATGAAGGACTGTTCCCGAAGAGGGGTAAGGCACTTGAGTTTACGCTGAACGGAACGCCCCATATGATAAGGGGAGAACTTGGTGAGACGGCAGTCGTTAAGGTAAACGATGAGGAAGTGAGCATAAATTCATCCATACGCGCAGGCGATAAGATAACGGTAAAGGAGTCAACCGCAGGAGCACCCGCATCTGCGCAGATAAGGAAGCTTAAGGAATACGAAGCAGCCTTGACTGTCATCGTGAACGATGCCCAGGTGACGCTTCCCAAATATGCGGATGTAAACGGTGAGCTTCAGTCAGGTTATTATGAGATCAAGGAAAATGATAACATAAAGCTTCTCGATTATTATACCGTAAAGCAGATAGCCGATTTCATGGATGTCAAGTTAAAAGACGGAATGAATATATACGTGAATAATAAGCTTTCCGATGAAAATACACTGGTGTACAGCAATTTCTCGATAATATGGACTCTCGAGGAATTAAACCTGTCTGATGTGGTCGAGGAAACGGCGGATGATGGCTTTGAGGAGCTGCCGGATGATGAAAGCTATGAAGAAGATGAGCATGATGCTTTGGATGATACGGATGAAGCGGAAGCCACAGACGATGCCCTTGACATAATGATGGCAGATACACTTGATGCACTTAAAAAAGTTAAGGAAGCCATGGAACCTTCGGGCACGATTGAAGCGGATGCTGAAAGCAGTGAGGATGTTAAAGAAAACGCAGGTGAAGAAGAAACCGGCCATTCAGGAACATCAATAGTGGTAAAAGTAAACGGCGAAGATGTGACTCTTACCGGAAAGAATGATTATATATATGTTGATGTGTTTGAATTCATTGATTTTGATCTGTCAA
Source organism: Lachnospiraceae bacterium (assembly GCA_017550535.1). Lineage (GTDB taxonomy): Bacteria > Bacillota > Clostridia > Lachnospirales > Lachnospiraceae > UBA2868. The sequence continues at coordinate 84,879 of JAFZOS010000065.1, read as the reverse complement.
AGCCGCAGGGGCATGCAGTTGTTACAAGGCTTAACGGAAGGACGGCAGTATTCAATGAACAGATAAAAGCAGGGGATGTAATCGAAGTATACTGGGAAAAATAAGGGGTGAAAAAATGCGTTTATGCAGTATTGCGAGCGGGAGCAGCGGAAATTGTATTTACGTGGGTTCGGATGATACCCATGTGATAGTTGATGCGGGTATAAGCGGCAGGCGGATAGAGGATGGACTTAACCGCATAGGGCTTAAGACCGAGGAACTTGACGGGATACTGATAACACACGAGCATTCGGATCATATTTCGGGTCTTGGTGTTCTGGCAAGGCGTTACGGTATTCCGATGTATGCGACAAAGGGGACTATCGATGCTATCAAAGGCATATCTTCGCTTGGCAGCATACCCGGAGAATTGTTTGAAGTGATCGAGGCAGATAAACCGTTCGAGATAAGCGGTCTTAATATAAATCCTGTACGCATAAGCCATGATGCGGCAGATCCGGTGGCATTCAGGATAGGAAACGGCTCGAAGGCAATAGGAGTTGTCAGCGATCTCGGTAAGTACAATGATTATATAGTTGACAATTTTTTTGGAGTAGATGCATTGCTGCTTGAGGCAAATCATGATGTCAACATGCTGCAGGTGGGCAGGTATCCCTATCAGTTAAAGTGCAGGATACTCGGCGATAAAGGGCATCTGTCAAACGAGTCGTCCGGAAGGCTTTTATGCCGACTTCTCCATAATGATCTCAAGCATGTATTCCTCGGACATTTAAGTCAGGAAAACAATCTCGCGGAACTGGCATATGAGACCGTAAGGCTTGAGGTACTGATGAGTGATAATGATTATAAACCTGAGGATTTTCATATTAAAGTGGCACCAAGGGATATCTGCTCCGAACTCGTCGCTGTTTAAGATGAACCATTACATATTTTACGGGAGGAAATGTAATGAAAAAAACAATAATAACCGTTGTGGGCAAGGACACGGTAGGAATCATTGCAAAGGTATGCACATATCTTGCAAATAACAGGATCAATATCCTTGATATCTCACAGACGATAGTTCAGGATTATTTCAATATGATGATGATAGTTGATATGAATGATTCCGCAAAGCCGTTTGACGAAGCCGTTGATGAACTTCGTCAGATAGGTGAAGAGATAGGAGTGGTCATACGCTGCCAGCGTGAGGATATATTTAAAAGCATGCACAGGGTTTAGGAGCATTTAAATGATTAATATATTTGAAGTGAACGAAACAAATGAAATGATCGAGAAGGAAAACCTGGATGTGCGTACCATCACACTTGGTATAAGCCTTATCGACTGTATAACCGATGATCTTAATAAGCTTAAGTTAAATATCTACAACAAGATCACTGATAAAGCAAAGGACCTTGTGGCTACAGGGAAAGCGATTGAAAAGGAGTTTGGTATCCCTATAGTGAACAAGCGTATTTCGGTTACCCCCATATCGCTCATAGGAGCATCTGCTTGCAAGAGCAGCGATGATTTTGTTGAAATAGCAAAAGCATTGAATGATGCAGCTCACAAAGTGGGAGTGAATTTTATCGGAGGATATTCGGCACTGGTATCAAAGGGTATGACGCCCGGTGAGGAGAACCTTATCCGTTCCATTCCCAAAGCTTTATCTTCAACAGATCTTGTATGCAGCTCCGTAAATCTGGGGTCAACAAGGACGGGCATCAACATGGATGCAGTCCGTCTTATGGGACACATAATAAAAGAAACGGCTGAGGCGACAAGTGATAAGGATTCACTGGGATGTGCCAAGCTTGTGGTTTTCTGCAATGCGCCCGATGACAATCCGTTCATGGCAGGTGCGTTCCACGGTGTTACGGAAGCAGATGCAGTGATCAATGTCGGAGTAAGCGGTCCCGGAGTTGTCAATACAGCCCTTAAGAAGGTAAGGGGTGAAAGCTTTGAAGTGTTATGTGAGACGATAAAGAAAACGGCATTTAAAGTCACAAGGGTAGGGCAGCTAGTTGCCGGAGAAGCATCCAGGATGATGGATGTGCCATTCGGAATAGTGGACCTGTCCCTGGCCCCCACACCGGCAGTGGGCGACAGTGTGGCTGATATTTTATGCGAGATAGGTCTTGAACACGCAGGTGCACCGGGTACAACAGCGGCTCTGGCTTTACTTAATGATCAGGTGAAAAAAGGCGGTGTCATGGCGTCTTCATATGTGGGAGGTTTAAGCGGAGCGTTCATACCGGTAAGTGAGGATCGGGGAATGATAGAAGCGGTAAAGGCTGACAGCCTTACGCTTGAAAAACTTGAGGCGATGACGTGTGTATGCTCTGTCGGACTTGATATGATAGCAATACCGGGGGATACAAAGCCGGCCACAATATCCGGGATAATAGCAGATGAGATGGCTATCGGAATGGTGAATCAGAAGACAACTGCGGTACGAGTGATACCGGTCATAGGGAAATCGGTAGGCGAAGAAGCGCAGTTTGGAGGATTGCTCGGATATGCCCCCATTATGCCTGTAAACGGATATTCATGCGAAGCGTTCATAAACAGGAAGGGGCGCATACCGGCTCCGATCCACAGCTTTAAAAACTGATAATATTCATATGATGATCAAAGGATGCTCATATTCCGAGATGAACTTCTGCCTGTTTTTGAAACAGGCAGTTTTGTTATAAAGATCGGTGGCTCTTAAACCTTCGCTGAACATCCTTAATGCATGTGAACATTTATTAACGTCCTGATTATCGGACATATAGTGAGCGCGGATCGTGGATTCGGCATCGGCTGTTTTTACTATGATCGGTACGGATGAACTTTTTTTGAGTTTATGAAGCAGATCTTTGGAATCCTTTTTAAAACCAAGTACCCTTAGGTAGTAATTATAGCCGTCAAAAATGTATTCGTTCATATTTTTTAAGGTTATATCCAGTAATATATGCAGCAGGGCACGGCTTATTCGTGAGTAAGCTACATCCTTGGATTTGATCGCTTTGCAAAGATCAGTAAACGAAGATGCTTTAAGGCAGTTGTTTTTAAGCCTGCCGGCGATATTTGCTGATACATCCAGGAAATCCGTAAGGCAGCAGCCCTCTGATGTGAGACATTGCTGTACTTTGTAAAACAGGAGCATGGAAAAGTCATCTTCACAAAGAGGCGGATTAATGTATAAGTGATCGCACAAAGACGAAAACACATCATCCGGCATACGATCCTTTATCGTATCCGGACATTTAAAACAATGGGAGTTATCATCCGCTGTATCTGAGTTACCATATGCCTTTAGCAGTTCATCCCTTAGTGCAGTTGATGAAAGAGCCCCTGACGATGAGTCATGATATTCAGAACCAAATCGTTTTACCGTATGATGATCGATATCAAGTCCTAAAAAAGTGGAAGCCCTTATATATGAAACGGCCAGGAGATTATTGGGAGACCTTAATAAATCACGCGCGTTATCATTGAGCCCGGTCATTCTGTTCATAATGTTTGGGTAATTTATCCCGTTTGCCAGCGAATTGAGCACCGTATCTTTATCCGGTCCGCCTTCATTGTCAAGGGCAGCCGCAGCCTCCTTTAACAGATTGATATCCCCGCATTCAGAACCGAAGGATATACAGTCACAGAGCCCTGTCTTTCCTATCAGCGAAACTGCACCGCGGCTGAAGTATTCCAGGCTTCCCGTAGAGTAGTATAAGGGGAGTTCAAGGACCAGATCGGCCCCCGATTTGAGAACCGAGCGAGTGCGCTCATACTTGGAGATGACGGCAGGGCCTCCGCGCTGTACATAATCACCCGAAATGACAGCGATTATAAAGTCGGTTCCCGTTTCCCTGCGGATCGCGTCAAGATGGCATACATGACCGTTATGTAATGGATTGTATTCTGCGATTACAGCTGTTATTTTCATTCGGTTATGACCTTGTCCGAAGGAAGCAGACGTATAAGGGAAGCTTCGAGATCGGCAATCCTTATAGGTTTTGTAAGATAGTCCGAGAATCCTCTGCCAAGGCATTCTTCCTCCATGCCGCTAATGGCATTTGCAGTAAGCATGATCACCGGAGTATTTGTATTTAATCCATGCATGGATATGATGTTGAAGGTTTCGATACCGTCCTTTCCGGGCATCCTGTGATCGAGAAGAATTGCATCGTATTTTATGCGTGAGCACTTTTCGATCGCTTCATCACCACTCATGGCTTTATCGATCTTCATAGCGGTAGGTTTGAGCAGTCCCTCTGCTACCAAAAGGTTTACACGAACATCATCAACGATAAGGATATGCGCATCCGGAGCTTTAAAGCTTTCCTTATGCGGTTCAATCTGTGATGAGCGAGGCTTGGTGACAGGACCGATGGGGGTGTGGTCAGTGATTTTCTGAGGTATTGACACGGTAAAACAGCTTCCCTCCCCCGGAGTGCTATTTACGTTAATATCTCCACCCATAAGAACGACAAGTTCCTTTGTTATTGCAAGTCCGAGGCCCGTTCCCTGTATGGTGGCATTACGTCGTTCGTTAACCCGCTTGAAAGAATCAAAAAGATGTACTATATCATCCTGAGCGATACCTATCCCGGTATCACTTACCATTATGATAAGATCAATGGTATCGTTACCTGTCTGATCAAATGTCATATCCATGGTCACACCACCGGAATTTGTATATTTTATAGCGTTTGAAACTATATTGCTGAGAATACGGTTTAAAAGAGCGGAATCGCCGAAAAGCTTTGAAGGTAGTTTTTCATCGCATTTGATATTGAGGTAAAGATCCTTTTTCCTTGCGGCCTGGTCAAAGAAGTAATAACAATCCCTAAGAAGCTTGTATGGATCGTAGACAGCAGGGTTTACTTCTGTTTTTCCTGCCTCTATTTTTGAAAAGTCAAGTACATCATTGATAAGGCCAAGAAGAACTTCACCGGCTTCGCTGATATTCTGTGAGTATTCCCTGATGATTTCGTTGTCTGCAGCACGCAGGATAAGTTCATTCATACCGAGTATGGAATTAAGAGGAGTCCGGATCTCGTGAGACATATTTGCCAGGAAATTGCTTTTGGCTCTGTTTGCCTTATCCGCGCTTACCCTCGCTTCCTGTATCTCATTCATGAAGAATACCGTTTCGGTTGTATTCTCAATTAAAAAGTAGAAGCCTATAAGCCGGTCGTGTTTATCGAACAGTCGGTTATATTTTATATTGAAATACTTTATATCCGTATCGCTGTCGCTTGAGCTGCTGATCTCATATTCCGCTGACGTACCGCCTTCTGCAACTGCCTTCATTACCGTAGCGACAGGCTCATCGTCATAGCCGTATGTACCTATATCAATGTTAAAATTATCAATCGCAAATGAATTGGCATATATACAGTTATCGTTTATGTCGAATATTATCAAGCCTTCGTTCATGTCATCAACGACATGTCTTATTGAAGAGATCATCAGGTTCCTCGGAACGAAAGTTTTTATGCTGAAACATATAAGGGCACCGGCTACGGCGTAGAAGATAACCGATGCATCAAGTACGAGGGCAAGAGTCATGTAAATGATATTAAGTGCTACTACCAGTAACAATACCGACAGCATCATTATATATTTGACCCTGTACAGGCTGTGGCTTTTTGCTATGCCGTGGATGATAAAGATAAGAGATGCCAGTATTACAATATAGTCGATAGCAAGATGCACGTAGTAGACAGGCCTAAATCCCGTCTGATAAAAGACTGTGCCTGCAATACTGTTGTTTTCATATATATAGAACTGATGGCCAAGAAACGGGTTCAAAAATACAGACAGCGAGTCGGCGAGCATGATGACTGTGACTGCAGGCCTTATGCGGTTCCTTATTACATCGTGCTCTGTATATGATAGGATGAAACCGAAAAGGAAAAAAATGATCCAGTCTATTGAAGCAAAATAAATGCAGTAGGCAAGTCCTGCAAAAGCCATGCTTGGGGAAAGCGCTATCATGATATTGCCGATGATGGCGACCACCGAGCATATCATTGCCGCCTCAAGTCCCCTGTCATAATGCTTCTTTGTACCGCGGAGGGACCTTATTATAAACACTATGCTTAAGATCGCCAGGCAGTATATTGCTATGTATATTATCTTTATTATCATTATAAACTCCGTATTAATATGACATTACTATTTGATTATAACGTAACAGCGCGTTAAAAAAAAGGGGGTTTAGGCAGTTGTCTGTACTTGTATATGATCAGGAATTGTAATAAACTGTTTTTAAATAAATTCTTCGGAAGGAAGTGACATTATGGGATTTATAGACAGGATCAAGGACAGGGCAAAACAGGATGTTAAAAAGATAGTAATGCCGGAAAGCAATGACAGGAGGACTCTCATTGCCGCGCACAAGATACTAAAGGAAAATATTGCCGATATCATAATGGTGGGTAAGGAAGAAAAGATAATGGAAGGTGCCAAATGGCTGGAGCTTGACCTGTCGAGGATCTCGGTGATCGATCCCGAGGATACGGATAAGTTTGACGAATATGCCAATACACTTTACGAGCTCCGTAAAAACAAGGGGATGACTCTCGAAAAGGCCAGAGAGAGGCTGCTTACAGATTACCTGATGTTTGGGGTGATGATGGTTAAGATGAAAGATGCCGACGGAATGGTTGCGGGCGCATGTCATGCAACGGCCGATGTTTTAAGGCCGTCTCTGCAGGTGCTTAAAACCGCACCCGGCGTTGAGCTTGTTTCAGGTTTTTTCATACTTGATGTTCCCAATTGCGAGTACGGTGAGCACGGAACATTTTTGTTCGCGGACTGCGGACTGAATCAGGATCCCAACTCCGAAGAACTGGCGGCGATAGCGAATTCTTCGGCAAAGAGCTTTACAAACCTGGTAGGAGCAAAACCCATAATTGCAATGCTTTCGCATTCCACAAAGGGAAGTGCCAAGCATGAACTTGTTGATAAAGTTGTGACCGCGACTGAGATCGCAAGGGACAAGTATCCCTATCTTACGATAGAGGGTGAACTTCAGACGGATGCGGCGCTTGTTCCGGCAGTTGCCGCAGCCAAAGCTCCCGGTTCGGATATAGCGGGTCATGCAAATGTTCTGATATTCCCGAATCTTGATGCCGGAAATATAGGATATAAGCTTGTTGAGAGGCTTGCAAAGGCCGAGGCATACGGCCCGATGCTTCAGGGACTGGCAAGGCCGGTTAACGATCTGTCGCGCGGATGTACCGCAGATGATATTGTGGGTGTTGTGGCACTTACCGCCGTTCAGGCTCAGATATCATAGGAATTGATAAAATATCGTTGACAAATACTGCACTTGTATGTATAATCTATCAAGTGTCGCAAAGATCATATCGTTACTGGGTAGCGTTTGTGATATATTGTAGTTCGGTAAGGAGGTGTAACGATGTCTATCTGTCCTAAGAATAAATCTTCCAAGGGTCACAGGGACCAGAGAAGGGCTAACTGGAAGATGAGTGCTCCTGCGCTCGTTAAGTGCAGCAAGTGCGGTGAACTTATGATGCCTCACAGGGTATGTAAGGCCTGCGGTTCATATAATAAGAAGGAGATCATCCCTCAGGATTGATCTGTATAAGGTTTGATATAAAACTTCGGAAGCTGTGCTTCCGAAGTTTTTTTATGCTAAACACTTGGTGAGGTCTTTTATTCTTGATTTTTATATGAATCTTCGTTATAGTTATCCTTGTGAAAAAATCTGTGTTGTTATAAGGGTGGTATTATGGTCAATGTAGCTGTGGATGTAATGGGTGGCGACAATGCCCCGGTGGAACCCGTAAAGGGTGCCGTCAATGCTATCTCATCCGGTAATGATATAAAGGTGTATCTTGTCGGAAAAAAGGACATTATCGAAAACGAGCTTAATAAATACAGTTATGATAAGGACCGCGTGCAGGTAGTTGATGCGAGTGAGGTCATTGAAACAGGTGAGCCTCCCGTTATGGCTATAAGGAAAAAGAAGGATTCATCCATAGTTAAGGGATTAAACCTTGTTAAGGAAGGCGTGTGCGATGCGTTTGTATCGGCAGGCAGTTCGGGCGCCATTCTGGTAGGCGGTCAGGTTATCGTAGGAAGGATAAAGGGTGTGGAGCGTCCTCCGCTGGCACCGATATTTCCCACTGATAACGGGATATCACTGCTTATCGACTGCGGAGCCAATGTGGATGCAAGGGCTTCACATCTTGTTCAGTTCGCAAAAATGGGTTCGATCTATATGGAACATGTCCTGGGAGTGAAGAACCCCAAAGTAGGCATACTGAATATAGGTACCGAAGAGGAAAAGGGAAATATGCTTGTAAAGGAAGCTTATCCCCTTTTGAAAAACTGTCCCGATATAAATTTTATAGGCAGTGTGGAGGCAAGGGAGATACCGAAAGGAAGCGCCGATGTTGTAGTATGTGAGGCATTTGCGGGAAATGTGGCACTTAAGATGTATGAGGGTGTCGGTTCGACCATGATAGGAGCTTTAAAGGAGACATTTACGACGTCGGCACTTACAAAGCTTGCCTATCTTTTGGTAAAACCCGCACTTAAGAAGACGCTTAAGAGGTTTGATGCCACCGAATACGGCGGTGCACCGCTTTTGGGGCTTAAAGGTCTTGTGGTTAAGACTCACGGGAACGCTACACATAAAGAGATATCGACATCTATAATCCAGTGCGTGACTTTTAAGGAGCAGGAGATAAACAAGAAGATAAATGAAACAATAAATATGCTTGATAATTAGTATATGTTATTGGAGGGTTAGATATGGAGTTGGAGAAGCTTAAAAAGATAATCGCCGAGGTACTCAATGTTGATGAGAATGAGATCAGCGAAGATACGAGGTTTACGGATGACCTCGGAGCGGACTCGCTTGATGTGTTCCAGATAATAATGGGTATAGAGGAAACCTTTGATGTAGAGATATCAAATGAGGATGCGGAGAAGATAGTTACCGTCGGTGATGTCGTGGAACAGATCAGAAATGCATTAAGTTAAGCATTAAAAAAATGTGCTTGCAGCACATTTTTTTATTGGAGGAATGATATATGAACGATACCTGCGGTTACAGAAAGCTGCAGGAGCTTATAGGACACAGGTATAAAGACAGTGAGCTCCTTGTATGTGCATTGACGCACAGCTCATACAAAAACGAAAAGCATAACGCCGCGGATTATGAGAGGCTGGAATTTTTGGGTGACGCCGTCCTTGAACTTACGGTAAGTGAATTTCTTTATAAGGATAATCCCGATATGAGGGAGGGCGATATGACCAAGATGAGGGCATCGCTCGTATGCGAGCCCACACTTGCTTTCTGCGCGCAGGAATTAAAACTCAGTGATTATATACTGCTTGGAAAGGGCGAAGAAAAAACAGGCGGCCGGACAAGGGAGTCTATCATTTCCGATGTTTTTGAAGCGATAATAGGTTCTTTGTATCTTGACGGTGGGATGGAGACGGCAAAGGGATTCATTGAGAAATATGTCCTGACCGATTACAGGGATAAGATAGAATTCAGGGATTCAAAAACAACTCTTCAGGAGTACGTTCAGGATAAGGGATATGAGATGGAGTATGTACTTTCGGGTGAGGAAGGTCCCGATCACAATAAAAGATATAAGGTTGATGTCCTTATAAACGGACAGGTATCCGGAAGCGGATGCGGAAGCAGTAAAAAGAGGGCGGAGCAGAATGCTGCATATGAAGCCCTTAAGAGATATAACAGGAATTAGGACGGAGCAGGTTATGTATTTAAAAAGTGTCGAAATACACGGATTCAAGTCTTTTGCAAATAAACTGGTGTTTAATTTCCATAACGGAATAACAGCAATAGTGGGCCCAAACGGCAGCGGAAAGAGTAATGTTGCCGATGCGGTCAGGTGGGTGCTTGGTGAGCAGAGCGCAAAGCAGCTGCGCGGATCGAATATGCAGGACGTCATATTCTCTGGAACTGAGATGCGTAAGCCGATGGGGTACGCTTATGTGGCGATCACGCTCGATAATTCCGACCATAAGTTGAGTGTTGATTATGAGGAAGTAACCGTATCCAGACGTGTGTATCGTTCAGGAGAAAGTGAATATCTTATAAACGGTACTCCCTGCAGGTTAAAGGATGTATATGAGATGTTCTATGATACCGGTATAGGCAAGGAGGGCTACTCTATCATAGGGCAGGGCCAGATAGACAGGATATTGAGCGGAAAACCTGAAGAACGCAGGGAGTTGTTCGATGAGGCCGCAGGAATAGTAAAGTTTAAAAAACGTAAGGCAACAGCCCTTAAGAAACTTGCGGATGAGCAGGCTAACCTTGTGCGTGTCAACGATATACTTGCCGAGAAGGAAAAAAGGGTAGGTCCGCTTGAAGAACAGAGCAGGGTGGCAAAGGAATACTTAAGCAGGAAGGAACAGCTTAAGACACTTGACGTGAATCTGTTCCTTATGGATACGGATAAAGCCAGGGCATCGCTTGATGAGCTTGACGGCAAACTTAAGATAGCCGGTGATGACCTTTCAGAAAACAATTCAAGATACAGTGATCTTAAGGAGGAGTACTCGCGTGTCGAGGAGCAGCTTGGTGAGCTTGATAAGCAGATAGAGGATATGCGTTCGAGGCTGTCAGAGGGAGCCGTTATGAAGGAGCGCCTCGAGAGTCAGATAAACATAAACCGCGAGAAGATAAATTCCGCAAAGAATAACAGGGAGCATTATGAAGAGCAGAGGGAATCGCTTAACATAAGGCTTAAGGCACAGACCGATGAAAAAAGTGCGTACGATGCCAAGAAGGATGCGATCGATGCAAGCTTAAAGGAACTATTAAGTGTACGCGACGAAGCACGCGGTGAACTTGGCAGCGTTCAGGCAAGGATAGAAGAACTGGGTAACGGCGTCGAGGGAAACAAAAATACCATTATAACCATGCTTAATGACCGCGCGGCGATAAAAGCTGACCTTACGCGTTATGATACGATGCTCGAGCAGGCAAAGATCCACAGGGCCGAAGTGCAGAGCAGGCTCCTTCGTGTAAAGTCCGAGGAGAAGGAACAGGAGAGCGAGCTTAAAAGGCTGTACGATGAATTAAATGAGATAAACGCCGGCATCTTAAAGACCGATCAGAAGCGTGAGGTATTGGAGGAACAGCTGGCCGAATTCAAGTCAAACCTTGAGGAAAGCGACCGCAGGCTTTCCGAAGCGCAGATCGCATACCATAAAGAAAAATCACGCCTTGATGCGATGAAGAATATCGCGGAAAGATATGACGGATACGGAAGCAGCATAAAACGCGTGATGGAGCAGAAGGAGAATCATAAAGGGATACTCGGAGTCGTTGCGGATATAATAACCGTTGACCGCGAATACGAAACGGCAATTGAAACGGCGCTCGGAGGCAATATACAGAACATAGTGACCGAGGATGAGGAAGTCGCTAAGAAAATGATACGGCTGCTCAAGGATACAAAGGGCGGACGCGCGACTTTCATGCCGCTTAACAGCGTTAAGGACAGGGGAGAATTTAATAAACCCGAAGTACGCAAAGAGAAGGGCTTCATAGGCATGGCATCTGAGCTTGTTCATGCCGACAAGAAGTACTCCGAAGTTGTAGGACAGCTTTTGGGAGCGATAATAGTCGCGGATCATGTGGACAATGCTCTTAAAATGGCAAAGAAGTATAACTATCTCTTAAGGATAGTGACTCTGGAGGGTGAATACCTGACTCCCGGAGGAGCACTGGCCGGCGGTGCATTTAAAAATGCGAGCAATCTGCTCGGAAGGAAACGCGAGATCGAAGAACTTGAAGAAACGGTCAAAAAGTCCTTAAAGAAGATCGAAGAGATAATGGACGGCATCGAGAATACAAAGGAGAAGCGAAGGGAAGTCCGCAAAAACATAGAAGAGCTTCAGGAGAGCTTACAGGAACAGTATATAAAACAGAATACGGCACAGATGAGCGTTGACCGTGCCCAGGAGATAAAGAACGAAACCACGAACGGTTACCTGCAGCTTGAAGAAGATAACAGGGATGTTGAGCAGCAGGTTAACGATATCCTGGCAAGCAAGGATGAGATAACGCAAAAACTGAGTGAATCCGAAAAGAAAGAAAAGGAATTGGAAGAACTCATAAGCGTATACGGTAAGGAGCTCGATGAACTCAGGGATAAGGAATCGGCGCATGTATTAAATGTTACCGATATAGACCTTAAGGTTACTTCCCTTGAGAGGGATCTTGAGCATGCCACATCGGATGTAACAAGGGCAAGTGAGGAGATAGACAGGATCAGTGCCGAGATAAACGATGTGGATGTGAAGATAAAAGCCGAAGAAGAAGAGATAGAGCTTCAGCAGAATAATATAGTGGAGATAGAGAAAACACTGGCTGCTTCTGCCGACAGCAAGGACAGTGATGAGGAAGCCGTTAAGAAGGCTATCGGGCAAAAGGAGGAACTTGCGAGAAAGCAGAAAACGTTCTTTGAATCTACCGAGGATCTGAATAAGCGGATCAACGGACTTGAGAAGGAGGTTATCCGCCTTACCAATCAGAAGGAGAGGATAGAGGAAGAACAGGAAAAACGCGTGGGTTATATGTGGAACGAATATGAGATAACCTTAAGCGCTGCTGCAAATATGCGAAATGAGGAATATACCGATGCGCCGTCAATGAGAAAGACTATAAATAAACTGCGTGAGGCGATAAAGGCGCTCGGGGACGTGAACGTCAATGCGATCGAAGAGTATAAAACCCTTATGGAGGAATACGAATTCCTAAAGGGCCAGCATGATGATCTTGTTGAAGCCGAGAAGACACTTGAAGGAATAGTAGCGGAACTGGATGAAGCCATGCGAACTCAGTTTTCCGAAAAGTTTAAGGATATTGAAAAGGAATTCGACAAGGTGTTCAAGGAGATGTTCGGAGGCGGAAAGGGAAGCCTTAAGCTTCAGGAGGATGAGGACATACTTGAAGCCGGTATCAGTATAGTAGCTCAGCCGCCGGGCAAGAAACTGCAGAACATGATGCAGTTATCCGGTGGTGAGAAGTCGCTTACGGCGATAGCGCTTCTGTTTGCCATACAGAATTTAAAGCCGTCACCCTTCTGCCTGCTTGACGAGATAGAAGCCGCACTTGACGAATCAAATGTCGGAAGATTTGCGGGTTATTTAAACAAACTGACAAAGCATACTCAGTTTATAGTTATAACACACCGCCGCGGGACGATGGAGCATGCCGACAGGCTGTACGGTATAACGATGCAGGAAAAGGGTGTGTCGACACTCGTATCCGTAAGCCTTATTGACAAGGATCTCGACGATTAGTTATATACGGAGGGTATATGGGATTATTTGACAGATTAAAGAGCGGCCTTACAAAGACCAGGGATAATATAGCAAAGAGTTTTGATAACGTGTTCACGCCCTGTGAGATAGACGATGATTTTTATGATGAACTCGAAGAGATCCTCATAATGAGCGATGTGGGAGTGACAACAACAGGGAACATACTCGATAACTTAAGGGACAGGGTAAAGTCAGAGCATTTAAAGACCACGGACGAATGCCGAAGGGTGCTCATGGATACGATCAAGGAGCAGATGACCCCGGACGAAACGGCATATGATTTTGAAAAAGGCAGGGCGGTGATACTTGTTATCGGTGTCAACGGAGTCGGGAAGACAACAAGTATCGGAAAGCTTGCATCGATGTATAAGAAGGAAGGACGCCGGGTAATGCTGGCTGCGGCGGACACATTCCGTGCCGCTGCTGGCGAACAGCTTACCGAATGGGCAAACAGGGCAGGAGTTGATATCATAAAAGGGAGTGAAGGCCAGGATCCCGCTTCCGTTGTTTTCGATGCTCTACGTTCGGCGAAGGCGAAAAATACCGACATACTGATATGTGATACGGCGGGAAGGCTCCATAACAAGAAGAATCTGATGGAGGAGTTAAAGAAGATACACAGGATAATTGATAAGGAGTATCCAGAGGCTGCATGCGAGACTCTCGTTGTGATAGACGGTACAACAGGACAGAATGCGCTTATGCAGGCCAGGGGATTTCATGAAGCGGCTGATGCAACGGGTATAATAATGACCAAGCTTGACGGGACCGCTAAGGGCGGGATCGCCATTGCGGTACAGAGTGAGCTTAAGATACCGGTCAAGTTCATAGGCGTTGGTGAAGGCATCGATGATCTGCAGCGCTTTGATCCGGATGCGTTTGTTGATGCAATGTTTTTAAATGATGACGAGATAAAGGATATTGATACAGATGAGGCGGAGGTAGATGATGCTGACACTGGAGAAATTTGAAGAGGCAAGTGAGCTTGTAAGAAAGGTAACGCTTGAGACCAAGCTTGTATACAGCAGTTATTTAAGCAGGCTTACCGAAAACAAGGTATATTTAAAACCCGAAAATATGCAGATGACAGGTGCCTATAAGTTAAGGGGTGCATATTACAAGATGAGCACCTTAAGCGATGAGGAAAGGGAAAAGGGCATCATTACCGCTTCGGCGGGGAACCATGCACAGGGTGTCGCTTATGCAGCGAAGGAATACGGCTGCAAGGCCGTTATCGTTATGCCTACAACAACTCCGCTGATAAAGGTTAACAGGACAAAAAGCTACGGGGCTCAGGTAGTGCTGTTCGGTGACGTATATGATGAGGCATGCACCGAAGCGCTGAGACTTGCAAAGGAGAACGGCTATACCTTTATACATCCGTTTGATGATCCTGTGGTTGCCACGGGACAGGGTTCCATAGCAATGGAGATATTCAAGGAACTTCCGCTTGTCGATTATATACTCGTTCCTATAGGGGGTGGCGGCCTGGCAGCAGGCGTGTCAACACTTGCGAAGCTGATGAACCCCAAGATAAAAGTGATAGGAGTCGAACCGGAAGGCGCGGCATGCATGAAAGCATCGATCGAGGCGGGCAAGGTCGTTACACTGGATAACGTGAACACGATTGCGGACGGAACTGCGGTAAAGACTCCGGGCGAAAAGATATTTCCGTATGTTCAGAAAAATCTTGACGACATAATAACGGTGCCTGATGAGGATATAATAGTATCATTCCTGGATATGGTCGAGAATCATAAAATGATAGTTGAGAACTCCGGCCTTCTGACGGTTGCGGCCCTGAAACAGCTAAAGGATAAGGGGAAGAAGGTAGTTGCGATTCTAAGCGGAGGCAACATGGATGTGATAACAATGTCTTCCGTCGTGCAGCAGGGCCTTATAATGCGCGACAGGATATTCACCGTGTCCGTACTGCTTCCCGATAAACCGGGAGAGCTTTCGAGAGTAGCGGCTCTTATAGCCGGACAGAACGGTAACGTTATAAAGCTCGAACACAATCAGTTCGTATCAACCAATCGCAATGCTGCAGTCGAACTTCGCATAACGCTTGAGGCATTCGGCACCGAGCATAAGAAGCAGATACTGGATGCGCTGACGGAAGGGAATTACCGGCCAAAGATAGTACGGACAAGTGTATGATAAATGTGAGGAGGGGTGTCAAGAAATAATACTTGACACCCCTTTTTTTATTGTGTATATTAGTCTCTGTGCGTAAGGAGCGGTACTATGGAACATATTGTTGAGCAAAACCTGTTATATGATTTTTACGGTGAGCTTCTTACCGAGCATCAAAGGCGTGTATATGAAAGCGCGGTTCATGAGGATCTTTCCTTAAAGGAGCTGTCGGACGAATACGGGATCACAAGACAGGGTGTGCACGATCTTATAAAGCGATGCGATAAGATACTTAAAGGATATGATGACAGGCTTCACATGATCGAGCGGTTTGATAAGGTAAAGAAGCTTGTCGGGGAAATAGATGCTCTGGCACTTGATGGAGGTCCCGGAAACCGGGAAACGATACACCGCCTGTGTTCGGAGCTTATGGAGGCACTGTAGATGGCATTCGAGAGCCTTACCGAGAAACTGCAGAATGTATTCAAGGGATTAAGGAGCAAGGGCCGCTTAAGCGAAGAGGATGTTAAGGCGGCGCTTAAGGAAGTGAAGCTTGCACTGCTTGAGGCGGATGTCAATTTCAGGGTTGTCAAACAGTTTGTCAAATCTGTTGAGGAGAGGGCGGTCGGTCAGGATGTATTAAACGGACTCAATCCCGGACAGATGGTCATAAAGATCGTAAACGAGGAAATGATAGCCCTTATGGGCAGCGAAACGACCGAGCTTACGCTGCAGCCGGGAAAAGCAGTTACGGTCATCATGATGTGCGGCCTGCAGGGAGCAGGTAAAACGACAACGGCGGCAAAGATAGCCGGTAAATTGAAGTTAAAAGGAAGGAAATGCCTTCTGGTAGCGGCCGATGTATACAGGCCTGCGGCGATAAAGCAGCTTGAGCTTAATGCGCAAAAGCAGGAGGTTGACTTTTTTTCCATAGGAGATAAAAATACACCGGTTGATATATGCAGGGCTGCGGTTGAACATGCGGCAAAGAACGGACATAATACAATACTTATAGATACGGCCGGCCGTCTCCAGATAGACGAGGAGATGATGCATGAGCTTGAGGATATCAAGGAAAACGTAAGTGTCAACCAGACTCTTCTGGTGGTGGATGCAATGACCGGTCAGGAGGCAGTAAATGTAGCAAGTGCCTTTAATGATCGGGTCGGTGTCGACGGTGTCATCCTGTCGAAGATGGACGGTGATGCAAGGGGCGGTGCCGCATTGTCGATAAAAGCGGTGACCGGCAAGCCGATCCTCTTTGTCGGTATGGGAGAGAAGCTTTCCGATCTTGAGCAGTTTTATCCTGACAGGATGGCAAGCAGGATACTCGGAATGGGCGATGTGCTCACCCTTATCGAGAAGGCTCAGGAAAACCTTGATATCGATGAAGACAGGGAAAAGGAAATAACACGCAAGCTCAAAAAAGGCAAGTTCGACTTTGAGGACTACCTTGAGAGCATGAACCAGATGAAAAAGATGGGAGGCCTCTCAAGTGTGCTCGGCATGATGCCGGGGCTCGGCATGGGCATAAAGGCGCAGAATCTTGAAAATGCGGTTGATGAAAAAAAGATGGCGCGCACGGAAGCGATAGTGCTTTCAATGACAAAAAAGGAACGACAGAATCCCGACATTTTAAATCCATCACGAAAGCACAGGATAGCAAAGGGAGCGGGAGTTGACATTTCCGAGGTCAACAGGCTGGTCAAGCAGTTTGAACAGTCAAGGAAGATGTTAAAACAGCTTCCGGGAATGATGAACGGAATGGGTAAAAAGGGAAAGTTTAAGATGCCCTTTTAAATAAATACCAAATAATTTAGGAGGTGAAAGAAATGGCAGTTAAAATCAGGCTCAGAAGAATGGGACAGAAGAAGGCACCTTATTATAGAATAATAGTTGCTGATGCAAGGTCCCCTCGTGACGGAAGGTTTATCGAGGAGATCGGAATCTACGATCCCAATACGGAACCCAGCACAGTCAAGGTTAACGAAGAGCTGGCTAAGAAGTGGCTTAACAACGGCGCTCAGCCTACCGAGGTCGTAAGCAGGATCTTTAAGAATGCCGGAATATCAAAGTAATCTCGGAGGTAGATCATGAAAGATTTGGTAGAAGTAATCGCGAAGTCTCTCGTCGAGAAACCGGATGAGGTTACGGTAACCCAGCGCGAGGATGCAAATGCGATCATTGTTGAGCTTAAAGTTGCGCAGTCGGACATGGGTAAGGTCATAGGCAAACAGGGAAGGATAGCCAAGGCCTTAAGGACTGTAGTAAAGGCGGCTTCAATGAAGGAGAGCAGAAAAGTCATAGTTGATATAGTTGATACCGCCGAAGAGTAATCCAAGTGGTCACGGGTATGTTCCCGTGACCATTTTTTCTTTTAATCGTATCCAATAAATGATATAGTATATATGGCAGTCATGATTCGGCAGGTACAGGATATGGAAGATAAGCTACAGGTGGGGATATTAAGTTCGACACACGGTGTTCATGGGGAGATGAAGGTATTCCCTACCACTGATGATGTCAGGAGGTTTAAAGGATTAAAGAGTGTGCTTCTTGATAGCGGCAGCGGTTTTGTAAATCTTGATATCGAAGGAGTAAAATTCTTTAAACAGTTTGTCATAATTAAGTTCAGGGGCTATGACAGTATAAACGATATAGAAAAATACAAGGGCATGAGTATCTATGTGACAAGGGAGAATGCCGTCAAGCTTGACAGTGACGAGTATTTTATAGCCGATCTTATCGGAATGGATGTCATTGATGAGGACGGTGATCCTATTGGAAAGCTCACGGATGTCATAGAAACAGGTGCCAATGATGTTTATGTAATAAAACGCGGTGACGGAGGAGAACTTCTGCTTCCCGCAATAAAACAGTGCATCCTGTCGGTTGATACGGCGGGAAATATTATGAGGGTCCATGTGCTTGAAGGCCTGTGATTAACGAGGATACGTTGTTATGGATGACAAGGGTATGACGATCGCGGTCATGATGCGAGATGTGAATACGGATTTTTCCGAGGCGATGTACAGCGGAATGTACGATACGGCCAAGGAAGAGAATATAAACCTGGTGTATCTTCTGGGGCCTCAGGCACCCGGCGAGGAGACATATTATACCGGTGACGATATTGACAGTGAGTATGTCGATCAGCTCGATTCGGTATTTGATTATGCCGAACTCATAAAACCGGATGCGCTTATAATAGTGAGCGGTTCAATGCGAAGGTCTAGGATACTGCCCGATATCAATGCTCTGACCGAGCGGTATAAAGATATACCGATGCTGGTACTTGAAACGATACCCGGTAAACCTTCAATCGCATATCAGGTGGCTGACAGCTATCAGGCCATGTGTGAGTGCGTTGAGCATCTTATTGTTGATCATAATTGTTCTTTTATCGTGTATGTTTCAGGCGATCCCGAGGAATACGATTTTAAGGAAAGGCTGCGTGCATTTAAGGATACCATGAATGCGCATGCGCTCAATTATTCTTCCGATCAGATCGTCGTATGCGATTCGCCGGATAATGAGGAGCGCAGGATCAATGCCATTTTTGATGATTTTCCTTATATGGACGCGCTTGTGTGCAGTTGTGATTCTTACGCAAGGATTGCGTACAGAGCATGCAATAAGAGGGGTATCGTGATCGGCAAGGACCTTGCAGTGACCGGTTTTGATGACCTTGGCATGTCACATCCGATGACACCGGGACTTACGGGCGTTATGTATAACAGTTACGGATTCGGAAGCGAAGCCGTTAAAAAAGCCGTTAAGATAGCGAAAGGTTTAAAAATCGGCGGCTCCAAGATCCCATGCAAAATGGTAAAGCGGAATTCGTGCGGGTGTGTGGGGGTTCGTACTTCTGACAGGCAGAAGAACGGACCGGGTAAGCTGGATGCGGATGTCCTTAAAAAGGTTAAAAGCTACATAGAGAAAAATTCGGTCACAGCCGTTCGTGATATCTTTTCATTTCTTCCATATGAGAGCGAGAAGATTGAATTTGGCAGGATATATTCAGATATGTTTTCGTTTATCCTCAAAAAACTGACCACCTCATTTGATGATATCGACGAAACGGTTGCAACGGTAAGTGATTATATTTCCAAGCTGACGGCATTTAAGAATATTTCAAACAGGATGGTTACGGAGAAGACCACTGCACTCCTTGAGGATATCATGTATATGATCCCTCATGGCAGGGAACGCGCAAAGCTTACTTCGATAATGATAGACGGTATCAGGCAGCTTAAAGAAGCCGAGATAGTGCGAATGCGTGATGTGGGTAATCAGAGGAAGGAGCAGCTGTGGTTCATACCTTTGTTTACAAAGGATCTTATGGATACAAACAAAACCGAGGTTGACGTCATAACAAATATTATGCGCCGCTTAAGGGGGATGAATGTTGCATCGGCACATATCTTCATTTTTCATAAACCGGTCGTATACAGGAACGGTCAGCTTCCGCCCAAGCCGACCACCATACATTATGCGGGGCGGTTTGACGTAAACGGACTTAATGTGTATCTTCGTCAGAACGGTATCAACATTGATACTGATAACGGCATAAGCTCCGTACTGAATTCAATGGGACATGCAAATTACACCGCATTTGTCATATGCTCCGGAAACAGACAGTACGGGATCATATTGTATGAGATAGAAAAGAAGGATATTTTCTTTGCGATGATGTGCACGCTGCAGATAGGAGCTCTGTTCAATTACAGGGATATGAGCTATATGGCCGCCGATGTAGAGGAGCAGCTTAAGGAGAAGGAAAGCATCCTCGATTACGTTTCGGACAGGGATGACCTTACCGGCATACTTAACGGATGCGGTTTTGTGAAACGTTTTACTTCACTTGTTGCAAAGAACAACGGAAGGAAGGGTTATATCATACTTGCCGATGTAAGTTATTTAAGTCAGATAAACGGACAGTACGGGCATGAAGCCGGTGACAGGGCATTAAAGGCAGTGGCGGACAAGCTTGTCAGCGTAATGGGCGAGGAAAACCCTGTGGGTCGTATCGGTGACGATGAATTTATTTCAATGATACTTTGCGATAAATATGATATGATTGAGAATATAAGGAATTCCGTAAATGAAAGGCTGAAGGCATATAATGATTCTTCTGCGGATCCTTATGATATAGAAATATCCCTGGAGGCCTATGAGTTTGTATGTGATAAGGTTTCGGACATATCCGACCTTATAGGCTCTGCGGTAAGGGCAGTGGAGCGGAGGTTAAGTCCCAAGGGCACGCTCCGCTTAAAGTGTGACAGGGGTTTGGCGGAGTAAACGATGCGTATCATTTATTTTGACATATGTGCGATGGTACTGGCCTTGACGGTGTTTGTGTTCCTTGTGACCAGAAGGTATACAAAGGGGCGCACCAACCGTCTTATTCTGATGCTTGCAGTGCTGATCATCTTATCAGGTCTGCTGGATGTTTATGACAGCCTTTACGGGACTTATGTTAAACAGCTGCCTTCGAATGCGCCGGTACAGTTTGTTTCAAATACTCTGTTTTATCTTATAAGGAATTTTACAACACCGGCATATCTTTTGTTCCTGTATTCCTATTTCGGAGTATGGCATTTGTTAAAGAACAGGGGTGTTCATTTCTGGATCACTGTTATACCTTATGCAGTCGTAGCACTGAGTATGCTTGTAAACTGTTTTAACCATAAGGTTTTTTATATAGATCCCGAGGGTGTATATCACAGGGGTCCGTATATAATAGTGATCTATGTTGTCGCACTTGTGTATTTTGCTGTGATCCTGTGGATCACGGTGCGTTACAGGAAGACGGTCCGCAGGTCCGAGTTTGTAATGCTGCTTTCATTTGTAGTATTTAATATGACAGCGGTCATTTCGCAGCGTATAAATCCCGGCATGAGGGTTGAGGTATTGGCCCTTGCTCTTACCATATTTATGACAGCCACCGCAATACAGCGTCCCGAGGAAGTGGTTGACGGTGTTGTGGGTACATTGAGCCAGAACGGATTTTTTACGGATATGAGGCGTGCTTACGGTGTAGGACGTCCGACAAATCTGCTGCTTATAAAGATAACAAATCATCGTGCACTCCGGCTTAATCTCGGACTTGAGATCTACAATTCAGCCCTTCAGCGGACCGGCGCAAAGTTTGTACAGATGGGAAAGATAATCAATCTGTACACGGATGTATATTATAACGGCAGGGGTGTTTTCGCGATAGTCACGGAAGCCGATAAATATGAACAGACACTTGATATGGGGCGCCTTATAGTTGCATATATGCAGGAGAGCTTTACGATCGCCAACCTTGAGATACGTCTTGATGCGAAGATATGTCTTGCAAGGACGCCTTATGACCTGCAGTCATACAGTTCGCTTATGAGCTTCTCAAACAGCTTCCACAGGACAATACCCGATATGGACAAGGTCGTCCTTTTGTCTGATATTCTGGACTCAAAGGACTACAGGATGAAGAGCGAGATCGACAATATCATTAAAAGGGGCATTGAGGAAAAAAGGTTCCGGATGTTTTATCAGCCGATCTACTCGGTCGCTGATGATAAGTTTGTGTCCGGTGAGGCGCTTATCAGGCTTTTCGATGAAGAATACGGTTATGTTTCGCCGGGGCTTTTCATTCCTGCTGCCGAAAACAGCGGTGCCATACATGATATCGGTGATTTTGTTCTGGAGGATGTTATAAAGTTTATACGACGGGGTGATTTTGCGGGAAGCGGACTTGAGTATATCGAGATCAACCTTTCCGTTGCCCAGTGTATCGAGCCGGGGCTGACCGATAAGATAAAGGGTCTTACGGACAAATATAATGTTAAACCCTCACAGGTAAACCTTGAACTTACCGAAACGGCGGCAGATTACGATCCTAAGATAACGGATGAAAATATCTTCAGGTTGTGGAACATGGGCTTTAAGTTTTCACTTGATGACTATGGAACGGGTTATTCGAACATAAAGAGGGTAGTATCGCTGCCGTTTGATATTGTGAAATTTGACAAGAGTTTTGTTGATGAGATGGATGATCCCAAGATGTGGATAGCCATAGTCAATACCGTGAATATGTTAAAGCGGATGAATAAAAAGATATTGGTTGAGGGCGTTGAGAACAAGCGCACCCTTGACCGGTTCATAGATCTTGGCTGCGATTACATTCAGGGCTTCTATTTCTCGAAGCCGCTTGAGCAGGCGGACTTTATAAAATTCGTAAATGAACATAATTCGGGGAGGGCATCAAAAACATGATACTGTATTATGACGCATGCGCTATCATAATCATATCGCTGGTAGTCATCTCCTGCGTATTAAAGAGGATGTTCCATGGCAGGACAAACGGACTTTTTTATATCCTGTTGGGAATGATGATGGCATCTGCATTTGCGGATCTTTGCCAGGCCCATATGCAGAATTACAGCGCCCATACCGAGACCAACAGGATACTGCAGTGCATGTGGCAGTATATCTATTTCGGCACGCACAACCTGATACTTCCGGTATATATGCCGTTTGTTTATTCCAATATCGGGATGTGGCATGAATTTAAGCAGAACAGGAAAGTTAAGGGGCTGTGGCTTGGCGGTATCATCATAAATGCAGCAGTTCTGCTTTCCAATATTATTTACCCATGGGTTTTCTATATCACACCCGATATCGAGTATCAGAGAAGGCCGGGAATCGTCATATTTTATATAGTGGCAGTATTCTACATGATATATGAGATCGGTGTCCTTTACAAATACAGGAATATCATAAAACGCGACAAGCTGATAGTAATGGTTCTGCTGTTTCCCATTTCTGCGCTTGGGATCGGAATACAGGCGATGTTTCCGTCTCATCTTGTTGAAATGTTCATGATATCGATCGCAATATTGCTTTTCAGCTTTATAATATGGCGTGAGGAGGAGACGCTCGACCCGGTGACCGGAGCAAAAAAATACAGTTCGGCACATGAGCATATCAAGAAAGCGATCGCGACGGGGACTCCTAATTATATACTGCTTGTTAAGATAGTAAACTACATGAATATAAGGTTGTACCTCGGGCAGGAGCTGCTTAATGAGTTCCTGCGCGAACAGTCGGGGCTTATGAGGCAGGTTGCCAGACAGACATCACTGGGAGAGGATCTGTACTATCTTGAGGACGGACTGTTCGGTTTTATAAGCGATTCCTGCGACTATGAGACAATGAAGCTTTTTGCGCAGAAGATAAGGGATCATTTCCTTGATATTCTTATGGTTAAAAATTTTTCTGTCCTGGCTGACGCGCGTTTATGTATACTTGGCTGTCCTGAGGATATAGACAATTTCAATACTCTGTATACCTTCTGTTCGTCGTTCCATACCATTATGCCCGAAACCAGGGACGTGATGCATTATCCCGATTATGTGGACGACAGGGATTTCAAGATCAAGAGTGAGCTTGATGATATCATTGACCGTGCGATAAAAAGCAGGAGTTTTGAGATGTATTACCAGCCCATATACTCGATAACGGAGAAGCGGTTTGTCGCAGCCGAGGCTTTTGTGCGGATGCGGGACGAGACATACGGAATGATATCACCGGGTCTGTTTATCTCGGCTGCCGAGATAAGCGGCGCCATACATGCCATAGGTGATTATATACTGGATGATGTATGCCGGTTCATATCAATGAACGATTTTATCGGCCTCGGGCTTTCATGTATCGAAGTAAATATGTCAACATCGCAGTGTCTTGAGATGAACCTTGTAGAGAAGGTCGGGAGGCTTTTGAAAAGATATAATCTTGATCCGGCGATGTTAAGCCTTGAGATCACGGAGTCGGCGGTTGATTTTGACCCCGATATAGTAGATCAGAACATAAACAGGCTAAGCGAGATGGGAATACGATTCTCACTTGACGATTACGGAACGGGTTATTCAAATGTAAAGAGAGTCACCTCGCTTCCGGTTGAAATAGTGAAGCTTGATAAGACGTTTGTCGACGGTGTTGACGACCCGCAGATGTGCATAATGGTACAGGAAACGATCAAGATGCTTAAGCAGATGGGCAAAAAGGTTCTGGTCGAGGGCGTTGAAGAGGAGAAGGTAGTACAAAAGTTTACGGATCTGGGAGCAGATTATATCCAAGGCTGTGAATACCTTCAGGGTTATTATTTCTGCCGGCCGCTTCCCGAGAGAAGCTTCATAGAATTCATGCAGAAACAGGTGTTGAATTGAAACATCTTCTTAAGTATCTTAAGTCATATAAAAGAGAATGCATATTGGCGCCTTTGTTTAAGATGCTCGAAGCGATATTTGAACTTTTTGTTCCGCTTGTGGTTGCGAGCATCATAGACAGGGGTATTGCCGGAAATGACAGGGCGCATATAATAAAATGCTGCATTATCATGATCACGCTTGGGGCAGTAGGCCTTATAAGTGCGGTCAGTGCACAGTATATGGCGGCAAGGGCGGCCGTCGGATTTGCGACCCGTTTAAGACACGATCTTTTTAAACATATAATGAGCCTGTCGTACGGTAACATCGACGAGCTCGGCACTTCCACAATGATAACCAGGATGACAAATGATGTTAATCAGGCCCAGACGGGGGTAAACATGTTCCTTCGTCTGTTCCTTCGTTCCCCGTTTATCGTATTCGGTGCAATGGTGATGGCTTTCACGATAAATGTAAGGGCAGCGTTTATCTTTGTCGTCGTTATAGCGATACTGTCGGCTGTTGTGGCAGCCGTCATGTATTACAATATTCCGCTGCTTAAAAAGGTTCAGGACAGGCTTGATAAGATCACGCTCCTGACCCGTGAAAACCTTATCGGCACCAGGGTCATAAGGGCGTTTACTCTGGAAAAAAGTGAGGTAAAGGGATACAGGACGGCCAATGACGGATTATATAATGACCAGCGCAGCGCGGGACATCTGTCGGCACTGTTAAATCCTGCAACTTTCGTGATAATAAATCTTGCCATGATAATACTTATATACACAGGCGCCATGAAGGTGGATGCGGGGATACTCACAAAGGGACAGGTGGTAGCCCTGTATAACTATATGTCGCAGATACTTATCGAGCTTATAAAACTCGCTAATCTTATAGTCCTGTTAAACAAGGCGGTTGCAAGCGGAGACAGGATCAACGATGTGTTTGCGATAAAGCCTGCCATAAGTACGGTTAAAGATCCGGGATCGGAAGAAGGCGGTCCTTTGGGCATTGAAGGAAATGAAGGAGTAAACGTTCCGTATATCGAGTTTTCGCATGTCAGCCTTAATTACAGCAAAACCGGTGATGAAGCTCTTTCGGATATAGATTTTACCGTTAATAAAGGTGAAACGATAGGGCTTATAGGAGGTACGGGTTCGGGTAAATCATCCATTGTGAATCTGATCCCCCGTTTTTATGACGCGACTTCGGGATATGTACGCATAGGCGGCAGGGATGTAAAGGAGTATGACATTGATGAATTAAGGAAAATGACGGGCATTGTACCGCAGAAAGCAGTATTGTTTAAGGGAAGCATTGCCGACAACTTAAGGTGGGGAAACGAGAATGCAACGGATGATGAACTTTATGATGCGGTAAGGCTGGCGGTATGTGAAGAAGTTGTAAAGGGCAAGGGCGGGCTTGAAGGCATGATCGAGCCCGGCGGGCGAAACTTATCGGGAGGCCAGAAACAGCGGCTTGCCATTGCAAGGGCGCTGGTAAGAAAGCCGAAGATACTTATCCTTGATGATTCTGCTTCGGCGCTCGATCATGTGACAGATCTTAAATTACGTAAGGGTATAGAAGGTATTGATTATGATCCGACTGTGTTTATCGTTTCGCAGCGGACATCTTCGGTGCAGAATGCCGACAGGATACTGGTACTTGAAGACGGGTGCATCGCAGGATGGGGCACCCATGAAGAACTGCTTGAAAACTGCGGGGTATACCGTGAGATATATGATTCTGCCTTTCATGAAGGATGATTAAAGGATGACTGAAAAGAACAGCAGACGCTTTACGGTAAACAGAATAATGCAGTATGTGGGGCGCTACAGGATATCTGCGGTACTCTCGCTGATCTTTGCGCTTTTGAACGTTGCGGCGGGACTTTATGTGCCTATCCTTATCGGACGGGCGATCGACTGTATAATCCAAGGCGGAACGGATTATAAAAAAATGAGTTTAATAATCCTGAAAGCCGTCATATCAATGATCGTTTCGTCTTTGTCCCTGTGGCTCATGAACGAAGTAAACAACAGGCTGACATTCAGTATAGTCAGGGATATGCGTAACGAGGCATTTTTAAAGATCCATGCCCTGCCGTTTGATTATCTTGATCCGCATCCTTCGGGAGATATATTGAGCAGGATAACGGCAGATGTCGATCAGCTGGCTGATGGCCTTCTTATGGGGTTCACGCAGCTGTTTACGGGAGTGGTGACGATACTTATAACGCTTTGCTTTATGTTTGCTATGAATCCTTTTATCACGCTGATAGTTGTATTTGTTACTCCGCTTTCCCTGTTTGTCGCAAGGTTCATATCGGGACACACCTATGATATGTTCAGTGTTCAATCCGGCATAAGGGGCGAACAGACAGGGCTTATCGATGAGATGATAGGAAACCTTAAAACGGTAAAAGCATTCTCATACGAGGATAAGGCTGTAAGCAGGTTTGATGAAATAAATACAAGGCTTGAAGGGGCATCACGAAAAGCACTGTTCTATTCATCGCTCACAAATCCGGGAACAAGGTTTGTAAACAGCATAGTATATGCCATGGTCGCACTCTTTGGAGCGATGAGTGTACTTTCGGGCGGGATGAGCGTAGGTATACTTACAAGCTTCTTAAGCTATGCGAACCAATATACAAAACCTTTTAACGAAATATCGGGTGTGCTTACGGAACTGCAGAATGCACTTGCCTGCGCAGGGCGTGTCTTTGAGTTCATGGATGAAAAAGAGGAAACAGGTGATGCCGTAAATGGGGACGGTAAATATCCCAAGGGAAATGTTAAGTGCAGTGAGGTTGACTTTTCGTATGATAAAAAAGCATCACTGATAGAAAACCTGAATATTGACGTTAAGAAGGGAGAGCATGTGGCGATCGTTGGTCCGACCGGCTGCGGAAAAACAACCATCATAAACCTGCTGATGCGTTTTTATGACGTGGATTCGGGGAGTATAACAGTCGACGGAACCGACATAAGGGATATGACAAGGCATGATCTCAGGAGTTCCTACGGTATGGTACTTCAGGATACCTGGCTCAGGTACGGGACCATAAGGGATAACTTAAAGATGGGCAGGGACATTTCGGATGAGGATATGATAAGAGCGGCAAAAGAGGTGCATTCACATTCGTTCATAAGGCGCTTGAAGGATGGATATGATACTGTTATAGGTGAGGACGGCGGAAGCCTTTCACAGGGCCAGAAGCAGCTTTTATGCATTACGAGGGTCATGTTGTCGCTGCCTCCGATGCTCATTCTTGATGAAGCTACTTCGTCAATCGATACGAGGACCGAGCTTAAGATTCAGGATGCCTTTCTTAAGATGATGGAAGGACGTACGTCTTTCATAGTTGCTCACCGTTTGTCTACGATAAGGAACGCAGACCATATCCTTGTCATGAAGGCGGGAAAGATAATAGAGCAGGGCAGTCATGAACAGCTGCTTGAAATGAAGGGATTCTATTATGAACTTTATAACAGTCAGTTTGCCTGACCGTATTAAGGAGGAATGATGAACGTTAGCTGCAACAGCTGTGCATATTATTTCTATGATGAGGAATATGAAGACTATATCTGTGACATGGATATAGATGAGGATGACTATGCAAGGCTTATGGAACGTGATTTTAAGGGATGTCCGTATTATACGAACGGAGACGAATACAGGGTGGTACGCCATCAGATGTGATAAAACACTTGCGAAGCGCTCCCTGCAAGGTTACAATAGCTATTGTTGAGCAATTTTTCTTTAGGAGTCGAAGGAAATGGAAGGATTATACATTCCTGCGGGATATAAAAGCCCGCAGTCAATAAAAGAAACGGAAGTACTTATTAAGGAAGTAAAGGACTATTTTGAAAGGGCACTTGCCAAGGAACTTAATCTTACGCGTGTATCGGCCCCGTTATTCGTGTGGCCCGAATCGGGACTTAACGATAACTTAAACGGCGTTGAGCGGCCGGTTACCTTCGGTATCAGGGAACAGGGCGATAAGGAAGTTGAGATAGTGCATTCGCTTGCCAAGTGGAAGAGGATGGCGCTCAAAAAATACGGTTTTACCCACGGCGAAGGCCTGTATACCGATATGACCGCTATAAGAAGGGATGAGGATACCGACAACCTGCATTCGTTATATGTGGACCAGTGGGACTGGGAGCGGATAATCAATAAGGATGAACGTAACGAGGATACGCTGAAAAATATAGTCCGTAAGGTTTATGAAGCGATCAGGAACACGGAAGTGTTTGTTAATTCCAGACATCCCGATATAGCAAGGATACTTCCTGATGATATAACGTTTGTGACTACGCAGGAGCTTGAGGATAAGTGGCCCGACAAAACGCCGAAGGAAAGGGAGGACCTTGCCGCAAAGGAGCATGGAGCCATATTCCTGATGCGCATAGGAGATCTTCTTAAGTCAGGCAAAAAGCATGACGGACGTGCGCCGGATTACGACGATTGGGAATTAAACGGCGATATAATCGTGTATTACCCGGTGCTTGACAGGGCATTTGAGTTATCAAGCATGGGTATAAGGGTCGATGAAGAATCACTCATATCGCAGCTTGACAAAGCCGGATGTCCGGACCGGGCAAAGCTGCCGTTCCAGAAGGCGATACTTGATAAGGAACTTCCTTATACCATAGGCGGCGGTATCGGTCAGTCGAGGATATGCATGTTCTTTATGAGGCGTGCACATATAGGAGAGGTTCAAAGCTCAATATGGCCGGAAGGCGTGGCGGAAGAAGCACTTTCAAAGGGAGTATATCTTTTGTAGAAATAAATGGATCATGATAAGGATGAGTTTAAAATGAAACAGTTTACGTCTAAGGAATTAAGAAATACATGGAAGGAATTTTATAAGGAAAGAGGTCATGTTGATGTGGGTGCGGTGTCCCTTGTATCGGACGGTTCCACCGGTGTTATGTTCAATGTGGCCGGGATGCAGCCGCTGATGCCGTATCTTCTGGGACAGAAGCATCCCATGGGTACAAGGCTTTGTAACGTACAGGGCTGCGTAAGGACAAATGATATCGATTCTGTAGGGGATAAGTCTCATGTGACTTTCTTTGAGATGATGGGAAGCTGGAGCCTCGGCGATTACTTTAAGGAGGAACGCTGCAAGTGGAGTTATGAACTTCTTACGCAGGTGTTCGGCTTTGACAGGGACCATCTTGCGGCAACGGTTTTTGAGGGAGACGAAAATGCGCCGCGGGATGAGGAAGGCGCCAAGTGCCGTATCGATTCGGGTTTCAAACCCGAGAATATATATTATCTTCCCGCAGAGGATAACTGGTGGGGACTTGAGTTCGGACCCTGCGGTCCCGACTCTGAAATGTTCTATATAGCCGACGTTCCCGACTGCGGTCCTAAATGCGGACCGGGCTGTTCATGTGGCAAGTACACTGAGCTTGGCAATGATGTTTTCATGCAGTATGAAAAGCATAAGGACGGGCATCTCACACCGCTTGATAAGAAGAATGTGGATACCGGCTGGGGACTTGAGCGTAACCTCGCTTTCCTTAACGGTACAAAGGATGTATACAAGACGGATCTTTTCGCTTCCGTGATAGCGTATGTTGAAAAGATTTCGGGCAGGAAATATGACAACGATGACGACATGACCCGTTCGATGCGCGTACTGGCCGATCACATGAGGACTTCGGTCATGCTCATAGGCGATGAGGCAAGGCTCATCCCTTCAAACGGCGGCGCGGGTTATGTGCTTAGAAGGCTTATAAGGCGTGCGGTAAGGCATTCGAGGATATTGGGACTTTCCACGGATGACCTTCTTAACATTGCGAAGATCTTCATAGATGAAGTATATTCCGATTCATATAAAAACCTTGTTACGAACAGGGAGTTTGTCTTAAAGGAGCTTAAGAAGGAGATCGACCGTTTCACGGCTACACTTGAAAACGGAATGAAGGAATTTATAAAGATCCAGGATCAGACTATCGCGGGAGCCGGTAAGAGCATTTCCGGCAAGGATGCGTTCTATTTGTATGATACCTTCGGATTTCCTTTGGAGCTTACTGTCGAGATGGCAGCCGAGAAGGGCCTGTCCGTTGATGAGGAAGGCTTTGCAAAGGCCATGGATGAGCAGAAGCAGAAGGCAAGGGATAACGCAAACTTCTCGCTTAAAACATCCGATGATCTTGCTATATTCGGTGAGCTCGATGATTCAGTGACCAGCGAATTTACGGGTTACGCTAAGATCACCGACGAAGGCAAGGTCCTTGCGATAGCGGCAAATGAACTTGTAGATGAAGCCGGTGAAGGCACGCAGTGTACCGTGATCACAGACAAAACTCCTTTCTATGCGACAATGGGCGGACAGAAGGGCGACTTCGGGATCATCAGTAGTGACGGATTTGAGTTTGAGGTCATCGATACGATAAAGCTTGACGGTGGACGGATCGGTCATGTCGGCACAGTTAAGAAGGGAAAAATAAGTAAGGGCGATAAGGTCACCCTTTCGGTTGATGCGTTTAACAGGAAGCGTACCTGCATGAACCACTCGGCAACCCACCTGCTTCAAAAGGCACTCCAGACGGTGCTCGGCGATGAGGTAAAACAGCAGGGTTCATACCAGGACGGCGAGAGGACAAGGTTTGATTTTTCTTTCTCACGCGCGATGACAACCGATGAGATTGACAGGGTGGAAGCTCTTGTCAACGATAAGATAGTAGAGGATATTCCGGTCGTTACCGATGTGATGAGCATAGATGAGGCGGTCAAGTCGGGTGCGATGGCACTTTTCGGCGAGAAATACGGCGAGGTGGTACGTGTTGTCAGGATGGGTGACTTTTCGAAGGAACTGTGCGGCGGTACACACGTGGCCAAGACAGGTGATATAAGGTGCTTCAAGATAATGTCCGAATCGGGTATAGCAGCCGGTGTCCGCAGGGTGGAAGGCCTTACGGGAAGCGGTGTGCTTTCATATTATAAGGATATCGAGGGAACACTTTACAAGGCGGCTAAGACTCTTAAATCAGCTCCCGCTGATGTTGTTGAAAGGATCGAAAAGCTGCAGGGCGAGTTGAAGTCACTCTCGTCGGAGCTTGATTCACTTAAGAGTCAGGCAGCAAAGGATGCTATGGGCGATGTGATGGATAAAGTCACTGAGGTTAAAGGTGTTAAGTTTCTTGCCGTAAGAGTTCCCGCTGTTGATATGAACGGATTAAGGGATCTCGGCGACCAGCTTAAGGACAAGATAGGAGAGGGCGTCATCCTTCTTGCGTCTGACGCCTATGGCAAGGTAAGCCTTGTGGCGATGGCAACGGACGGCGCTATGGGTAAGGGCGCGCATGCCGGCAATCTGATAAAGGGGATCGCATCGCTTGTAGGCGGTGGCGGCGGCGGCAGGCCCAATATGGCTCAGGCGGGCGGCAAGGACCCTTCGGGGATAGACAGGGCGCTTGAGGAAGCGGTAAATGTGCTTGAAGGACAGATAAAATAGAAATTGCCCGTTGTTTTAAAAATGAGTTGACTATCGGGGCGTTCGTGTATATAATAACTTCTAGTGCAGCGCCTGAAGAAGGCGAAAACCCTATGTCGGATGCATAATTTAAGACGAGGGGAGGTTGGGAAGCATGTCAAACGTGATCGTAAAAGAGAATGAAACATTAGATAGCGCTCTTCGTCGTTTCAAGAGGAACTGTGCCAAGGCCGGTATCCAGCAGGAAATCCGTAAGAGAGAGCATTACGAGAAGCCTAGCGTTAAGCGGAAGAAGAAATCCGAAGCAGCCAGGAAGCGTAAATACAATTAATATAATAATGAAGATATGGAAATCCTCCGAATTATTTCGGAGGATTTCTATTTTGTGCTAGATTTTGTGGATGGGTTGTGATATAATACAACATGTTGTGGAGGGGGACCATATATGGTGGTTATGATCGCGTCCCTTAAGGCGATATGCATTACAGCGGCGGCAGCACTTGCGGTTTTGCTGCTGATCCTGTTTGTATACAGGGAGAGCAGGGGCTTTAAGGTAGTAAGATACAGCTTTGTAAACGGAAAGCTTAAGGTTCCCCATTTTCGAATGGCACTGATCTCCGACCTGCATGACTGTGATCTCGGTAATGATAACCGGGATGTATTAAAGGCTTTGGATGAGGAAGCACCTGACGCGGTTTTTTTGGCGGGTGATATGATCACATCCGGTTTGGAGCCGGAATGTCATGACTCCAACGCGCTTAAGTTTATTGAAAGGGTTGCGAAAAAATATACCGTTTATTACGGTATAGGCAATCATGAGGAAAAACTAAGGAGATGTCCCAAAGATCATCCGGGTGAGTTTGAGCGATTGTGCGACAGGCTTGATGAGATAGGCGCACCAATGCTGCTTGATGAAAAAGTATCCATAGATGAGGCCGGGATCGACATATACGGCCTTGACCTTTCACATGAATACTACCGGAGGTTAAAAACAAGGCAGATACCGGATGATCATCTTGATAATAAGCTCGGAAGTAACGACACATCAAGGGTTTCGGTGCTTATTGCACATAACCCGGAACATTTTGAAAAATTTGCGTTATGGAAGCCGGATTTCGTTCTGTCCGGGCATGTTCACGGCGGGATAATAAGCCTGCCCCTGCTTGGAGGAGTGTTATCACCGCAGCTTAAGCTGTTCCCACGATATGATGCCGGCGTGTTTTTAAAGGACGGCTCAACGATGATATTAACGAGGGGATTGGGAACGCATACGATACCTGTAAGGATATTTAATAAAGCCGAGATAGTGATCGCGGATATTTACAGGGATCAAAAGGACTTTGAAACAGAGGGAATGATATGAGTCTTAATGTGAAATTACAGGTTTTTGAGGGGCCGCTTGACCTGCTGCTCCATCTGATCGAGAAGAACAAGGTTGATATATACGATATCCCGATCGTTCTTATAACCGACCAGTATCTTGATTACATCAAACAGATGCAGAAGGAAGACCTTGACATCATGAGCGAGTTTCTTGTAATGGCCGCCACGCTGCTTGATATAAAATGCAGGATGCTGCTTCCGAAGGAAGTCAATGAGGAAGGCGAGGAGGAAGACCCGAGGGCTGAGCTCGTTGAGAAGCTTATCGAGTACAAGATGTATAAGTATATGTCCTACGAGCTTAAGGATATGCATATGGATGCGGGCAAGACACTGTTCAAAAAGCCCACAATGCCGAGGGAGATCGAGGAGTATGAGCAGCCGATCGATTATGAACAGCTGATAGGTGACATGGATCTTGCGCGGCTTAATCAGATATTCAAGTCAATGATGAAGCGACAGGTTGATAAGATCGATCCCATCAGGAGCAAGTTCGGAAGGATCGAGAAGGACGAAGTCAGCCTCGAGGAGAAAACGGCATATATTGAGGACTATATAAGGCGCCACAGGAGGTTCGGCTTCAGGGATCTTTTGCAGAAGCAGGACTCCAAGATGGATATAGTTGTGACTTTTCTCGTTATCCTTGAAATGATAAAGGTAGGACAGGTAGTGATAGCGCAGGAAGCGCTGTTTGATGATATAATGATAACTTCGAAGATGGCGGCATGATGATCTCAGTAAATGCGGAGCGTGTTTAAGTGACACAGGAAAATGAACAGTTAGCGGTTGATGCCGATATTGATAATGAAATTAATAATGAAGGATCGGGCGGAGCGACAGATGCCGGTGAGGAGGTCATCGTACCTGTTGAAAATCCCAGGGCAGTGATCGGTGCAGTACTGTTTTCCGTAGGTAATTCCGTCGAATATAAGAAGCTCGCCGGAGTGCTCGGACGGGATGTGGAGGAAACCAAGTCGCTTGTCGCAGGGCTTAAGGAACAGTACGATAACGATGATGACTGCGGATTTACCATAATAGAGCTTGAGGAATCGGTTCAGATGTGTTCTAAGGCATCAATGTATGAACACCTGATAAAGATAGCCAAGGTTCCCAAATCCTATTCGCTTACCGACTCCATGCTTGAAACACTCTCGATCATAGCATATAAGCAGCCGGTTACGAAGCTTGAGATCGAAAAGATCCGCGGGGTAAACTGTGACAGGGCAGTAAACAGGCTGATGGAATGCGGGCTGATAACCGAGCTGGGAAGGCTGCAGGCCCCGGGAAGGCCCCTGCTGTTCGGAACGACCGAGGAGTTCCTGAGGAGTTTTAATGTAACATCACTTGATGATCTGCCTACGGTAAGTCCCGACAGGATCGAGGAGTTTAAAAAGGAGGCGGCCGAGGAGGCCTCGCTGAAGCTTGATATATAAGGATGAGCATTTTTGCCATCCTTATTTTTTTGTGAAAAAATCGCTATGAATCGGATACAAGGTGTGCTATAATGACTTACAGTGCGTTACTGCACGATCATAGTTTAAGCAAGGGCTTGTTTATAGCCATAAAATAATAAGATGGAGGGCTGAACAAAATGAGTAACACTTCTCAAGCGAGCGCAAGGATCAATTCCCTGCTCGATGAAAACAGTTTTGTTGAGATCGGTGCGATGGTCACGGCCAGGGCCACGGATTTCAATATGGATCCCAAGACTGCTCCGTCTGACGGAGTTGTTACAGGATACGGTCTGATAAACGGCAGCCTGGTATATGTATACAGCCAGGACGCATCGGTTATGGGCGGATCCATCGGTGAAATGCATGCTAAGAAGATAGTGTCACTTTACGATCTCGCGATGAAGACAGGTGCGCCGGTGATAGGACTTATTGATTCTACCGGATTAAGGCTTATCGAAGCAACCGATGCGCTGTCTGCTTTCGGTGAGATCTATAAGGCACAGTCAATGGCATCGGGAGTTATCCCTCAGATAACCGCGGTATTCGGAAGCTGCGGAGGCGGCATGGCATTATTTCCTTCGATGACCGATTTCACATTCATGGAATCATCAAAGGGCAAGCTGTATGTCAATTCTCCGAATGCTATCGAGGGCAATTACGAGGAGAAACTCGACACATCATCAGCGGCATTCAGGTTTAATGAGTGCGGTGACGTTGATGTTGTTGACGATGAGGTCGAGCTTTACGGTAAGATAAGGGATCTTGTTTCCATGCTTCCCGAGAATAACGATGAAAATGGGGCATTTGATGAATGCAGCGATGATCCCAACAGGCTGTGCAGTGATATAACCGCATGTATTAAGGATGCATCGGTAGCTTTGTCAAGGATCGCGGATGACCAGGTATTCTATGAGATCGGCGCAGGACATGCTCCTACCATGGTGACCGGATTCTTAAGGCTTAACGGAATAACGGTAGGCGCAGTTGCGAACAGGACCGAGAAGTACGATGATGAAGGTAAAGTCGCGGAAAAGTACCCTTCGGTACTGACACCCGGAGGATGCTATAAGGCTGCCGAATTCGTTAATTTCTGTGATGCATTTGATATCCCCGTTATAACACTTACAAGTGTTGACGGTTTCAAGTCTACACTCAAGTCCGAAAAGAGGATGGGCAATGCTGCGGCAAAGCTCGCATATGCTTTTTCAAATGCGACGGTTCCGAAGATAAACGTAATAACAGGCAAGGCATTCGGAAGCGCTTATGTAGTTATGAATTCCAAGTCTTTGGGCGCTGACATGGCATTTGCATGGAAGGATGCTTCCGTTGGAATGATGGATGCCGATAAGGCTGCAAAGGTGCTGTTTGAGAAGGAAGACAATAAAGACGAACTGATAAAGGCTTATAAGGAAGTTCAGACAAGTGTTGAAAGCGCCGCACGCCGCGGTTATGTCGATACGATAATAGATGCTTCGGAAACGCGTAAGTATCTTATAGGAGCACTTGAAATGCTGTTCACAAAGAGGGAGGGGCGTCCCGATAAGAAGCATGGCGCAATCTGAGAAAGGTATGGTGAAACGTAATATGAAAAAGTTTTTATCAGTATTATGTATGTGTATCTGCCTTTTCGGACTGACGGCCTGCAGTGATACCAAACCGGTTTCGCCCGAAGATTCGGCAGATGTACTTGAGCGCTCGTCCGTTATAGTCAACTACATACTGTCTGATAAGCCTGAGGTATACCAGAGCATTTCATATCAGACGGGAATGGAGATAACGGGAGTCAACACCTTCGCCGAGAAGGGTGCGGACTTTACCGAGTATTTGTTTACAAATCTTATCGGTTTTCCTATTGAAGGAAACGGTTTTATCACCGGAATCGATTCATGGAACAAGGCGGTTGAGGAATTCGGACCACTTGTAAATGTCGGTGAATCAAACGTTACATACGGTCAGAAGGGCGATACCCTCATAGTAGACATGGATGTACAGCTTCAGAATAAGGATGCTGTCATCGAGTTTATCTATAAGGATGATTATGCCAAGACATTGACATCATATGCGGTAAATATCAACTACACCTTCGCCGAGAAGATGAGAAATGCCGGTTTGAATACTTTGCTTGGTATGGGAACCGTGTTTATTGTTTTGATCCTGCTGACTCTTCTTATAAGTTGCTTTGAGTTCATTAACAAGGCTCAGGATAAGGCAAATGATAAGAAGAGGGCCGCTGAAGAAGCTGCCGATACGGTGCGTGAACCTGCAGGTACGGTAGCTGCTGCCGCTCCGGCTGTGGCACAGGATGATGAACTGGCTGTTGTTATAGCAGCCGCGATAGCAGCCTATGAATCCGAAAAGGGTGTAGTAAGCCCGCAGGATTCAGGCGGATATTTTGTAAGGAGCATAAGGCGCAGGGCTAATAATAAGTGGAATAAAAACTAAGTTGAGTATTTAAATATCAGGAGGAGATCAAAATGAAGAATTATACAATCACTGTTAACGGAAACGTATATGATGTTACTGTTGAAGAAGGAGCAGGCACAGCGGCTGCAGCAGCACCCAAGGCTGCACCGGCAGCACCCAAGGCAGCTCCCGCAGCAGCACCCAAGTCTTCGGCAGGCGCAGGCTCAATAAAGGTTGAAGCAGGTGCTGCAGGTAAGATATTCAAGATCGAAGCAAGCGTAGGTCAGGAAGTTAAGAAGGGTGATGCAGTCATCATTCTTGAAGCCATGAAGATGGAGATCCCTGTAGTGGCACCTCAGGACGGAACCGTTGCCAGCATTGATGTTGCGGTCGGCGATGCGGTTGAGGCAGGTGCATGCATTGCAACTCTTAACTAAAGTACCAGGCG
This sequence comes from Lachnospiraceae bacterium, assembly GCA_017550535.1. Classification (GTDB taxonomy): domain Bacteria; phylum Bacillota; class Clostridia; order Lachnospirales; family Lachnospiraceae; genus UBA2868. The sequence continues at coordinate 47,094 of JAFZOS010000065.1, read as the reverse complement.
AATATCTTATTAATACGGAGGTCATAAAATGTCATATATTATAGAGACAATGCGGAATCTCGTTTTGCAGATGGCTTTCTTTAATCTGGACTGGAAAAACGGCTTGATGATAGTAATTGCCTGCGGTCTGTTATATCTGGCGATCGCCAAGGAATTCGAGCCTCTTCTGTTATGTCCGATAGCCTTTGGCATGCTGCTCGTTAATATCTACCCGGATATTATGATGACGGTTGAGGAATCCGCAAACGGAGTGGGTGGTCTGCTTCATTATTTCTATCTCATGGATGAATGGGCAATCCTTCCATCGCTTATATTCATGGGTGTCGGCGCGATGACGGACTTCGGTCCTCTCATTGCAAATCCCAAGAGCTTTCTTTTGGGAGCTGCTGCCCAGTTCGGTATATTTGCAGCTTATTTCGGAGCGATCGCTCTCGGTTTCAATGATAAGGCAGCAGCAGCAGTTTCGATAATCGGAGGAGCTGACGGCCCCACATCGATATTCCTTGCGGGTAAGCTCGGTCAGACGGCGCTCATGGGACCTATCGCGGTTGCAGCATATTCGTATATGTCTCTGGTTCCCATTATCCAGCCGCCGATCATGAAGCTCCTTACAACCGAGAAGGAGAGGGCTATAAAGATGGAACAGCTCCGTCCCGTAAGCAAGCTTGAAAGGATCCTTTTCCCGATCGTGGTTACTATCGTGGTATGTCTCATACTTCCCACGACAGCGCCTCTCGTAGGTATGCTCATGCTAGGTAACCTTTTCAGGGAATCCGGTGTTGTACGTCAGCTGCAGGAAACAGCCAGCAATGCACTTATGTACATCGTTGTTATCATCCTCGGTACTTCCGTCGGTGCGACCACAAGTGCGGCAGCATTCCTTAACTGGAGCACGATAAAGATCGTTGTTCTCGGGCTTATAGCATTTGCGTTCGGTACAGCGGCAGGTGTGCTTTTCGGTAAGCTGATGTGTGTTGCGACAAAGGGCAAGGTTAATCCCCTTATAGGCTCGGCGGGTGTATCGGCCGTTCCTATGGCAGCCAGGGTATCACAGAAGGTCGGCGCCGAATCCGACCCAACAAACTTCCTTCTCATGCACGCCATGGGACCGAATGTTGCGGGAGTTATCGGTACAGCCGTTGCGGCAGGTACCTTCATGGCAGTGTTCGGAGTATTCTAAGTCATTGATTTTTAAGATATATTAAAAAATTGGAGGATATGATAATGGCAGAAGTTGAAAAGAAACCCATCAAGATTACCGAGACCATTCTCCGTGACGCGCATCAGTCACTGATCGCCACGAGGATGCCTACCGAAGTAATGCTTCCCATCCTTGATAAACTTGATAAAGTCGGATATCAGTCACTTGAGTGCTGGGGCGGTGCCACATTTGATGCATCTCTCCGTTTCCTTAAGGAAGATCCCTGGGACAGGTTGAGGAAGATAAGGGACGGCGCAAAGAACACCAAACTTCAGATGCTCTTCAGGGGACAGAATATCCTTGGATACCGTCCTTACGCAGATGACGTTGTTTATGCGTTTGTTGAGAAATCGATCGCCAACGGTATCGATATAATCCGTATATTTGACTGCCTTAACGATATAAGGAATCTTCAGGCGGCAGTTGACGCCACCAATGAGATAAAGAAGCGTGAAGGACGGGGAGAATCACAGATCGCGCTTTCATATACACTCGGCGATGCCTATACTCTTGAGTATTGGGCAGATATGGCCAAGAAGATCGAGGATATGGGAGCTGATTCCATATGCATTAAGGATATGGCGGGACTGCTTGTTCCTTACAGGGCTGCGGAGCTTATAAAGACCCTTAAGGAAAGCACAAAGCTTCCCATCCAGCTTCATACACATTACACATCAGGCGTGGCTTCAATGACCTATCTTAAAGCTGTTGAGGCAGGCGTTGATGTTATCGACTGTGCAATGTCACCGCTTGCACTCGGTACTTCACAGCCCGCTACCGAAGTTATGGTTGAGACCTTCAGGGGTACACCTTATGATACCGGTTATGATCAGAAGCTCCTTGCCGAGATAGCCGATTACTTCAGGCCTTACAGGGAGGAATGTCTTGCAAACGGCCTGCTTAGTCCCAAGGTACTCGGTGTTAACATTAAGACCCTTCTGTATCAGGTTCCCGGCGGTATGCTCAGTAACATGGTAAGCCAGCTTAAAGAACAGAATGCCGAAGACAAGTATAATGAAGTTCTTGAGGAGATCCCTCGCGTTCGTAAGGACTGCGGTGAGCCGCCTCTTGTTACTCCGTCTTCACAGATCGTCGGAACGCAGGCTGTATTTAACGTTCTTATGGGTGAAAGGTACAAGATGGCTACCGGCGAGTTCAAGGATCTGTTGCGCGGTAAGTACGGCCAGACTGTTAAGCCCATGAATCAGGAAGTAATAGACAAGGTTATCCCCGGCGAGGAAAGGTTCACTTCACGTTCGGCCGATGCGGCGGGGCTTACCAATGAGATGGACAAGATCGAAGCCGAGATGAAGCAGTACAAGCAGCAGGATGAGGATGTACTGTCTTATGCATTGTTCCCGCAGGTTGCCATCGATTTCTTCAAGTATCGTGAAGCACAGCAGACAGGAGTGGATGCAAAGAAGCTTGACTCTGAAAACGGAGCCTATCCCGTTTAGTTTAAAGAAAATATAGACAAAATAAAAAAACGTATGTTATAATTGTCAAGCAGTCTCATATGAGGCTGCTTGATCAAGTTACAGTTAGGGAAAGGACGATAGGATGGCAAGGAAAGAATCAATCACAAAACAGATGATCATCGACGGAGCATTTGACCTGCTTAAGAAGGATGGAATTGAGGCGGTGACTGCAAGGAAGCTCGCTGCGCATATAGGCTGTTCGACTCAGCCGATCTTCAGGGTTTATGACAACATGGAGGAGCTTCTTACCGAACTGTTCGAGAAGGCAAGGAAGTATTATGAGGATTTCTGTATAAGCAATCACGGCAATTATGATACTCCCTTTGTCAATATGGGCCTTAACTATATCAATTTTGCCAAGAAGGAACAGAACATATTCAAGCTTTTATTCCTTTCGGGAAATAAGAATCACACGCTGTATGAGCTTATAAACGGCAATGAGCATGCCTTTGTCATGAAGGAGATAAAGAAGATCCCCAATCTTAACATGAACAATGTCGAGCTCATCTTTACAAAGGTATTCATTTTCATGCACGGCATGGCAGGAATGACGATAACCGGAGAATTCGATTTAAGTGATAAGGAAGCCGAAGGAATGTTGAAGGATGCCATCAAGGGCTTCATTTCATAGGCAGTACGGAGGCATATGAGGATTGTTATTGTGGGCGGGGGCGCAGCCGGCATGATGGCTGCCGCAGCCGCATCGGATGAATGTGATAACGTCCTTCTTATCGATAAGAATGAGAAGTTGGGAAAAAAGCTGTTCATTACCGGCAAGGGAAGGTGCAACCTTACCAATGCCTGCGATAGTGACGGCTTTTTTTCAAATGTGATGAGAAATCCCAAGTTCATGTACAGCTCCTTTTATGGTTTTGACAACACGGCAGTAATGGATTTCTTCGAAGGCCTCGGGCTTAAGCTTAAAACGGAGCGTGGGGACAGGGTATTTCCCGCATCCGACAGATCATCCGATGTTATCGGGGCTCTTAAGAGAAAGCTTAATTCAAACAGGGTTTTGATAAGGCTTAATACGTCGCTTGAATCTGTTGGCATAAGTGACGGCCATGTTACTCATGTGATAACGGATAAGGGTGAGAAGATCGGGGCGGACAGGGTGATCCTTGCACTTGGCGGCAGGTCTTATCCGGGGTGCGGATCTACGGATGATGCGATAAGGATCGCAGGTGATATCGGGATAGGAGCGGAGCCGTTTACACCCGTACTTGTACCGCTTAACACAGGCGAAGCATACGTTAAGGACCTTATGGGACTGTCGCTTAAAAATGTATCCGCGATGCTTGAATGCAACGGTAAGAAGATATACGAGGGCTTTGGCGAGATGCTCTTTACCCATTTCGGAGTCAGCGGCCCGCTTATATTAAGTGCGAGTTCATATATAAAAAAGGATATGTATGATAAGGACCTTAGGCTTCATATAGATTTAAAGCCCGCGCTTGACAGTAAACAGCTTGATGAGCGCTTGCTGCGTGATTTTGCGGGTGAGCAGAATAAGCAGTTTGGAAATTCGCTGTCAAAACTCCTGCCTTCAAAGCTTATTCCCGTAATTGTATCGTTAACGGGTATCGATCCGAAAAAGAAGGTAAACGAGGTCACCAGGGCGGAAAGGGAAACGCTGCTTGGCATTCTTAAGGATCTTACCCTTACCGTTTGCGGCAGCCGGGGGTTTGATGAAGCCATTGTATGCAGGGGCGGAATAAGCGTTAAGGAGATAAATCCATCGACCATGGAATGCAAAAAGATAAAGGGGTTGTATTTTGCCGGCGAGATGATCGATGTGGATGCATTGACTGGAGGATTTAACCTGCAGATAGCCTGGTCGACGGGCCACCTTGCAGGTGTTTCATGTACTAAGATTTAAGTAGGACACGGGGACGGTTCTTATGTCCCACGATTTTGGCGGGACAAAAGAACCGTCCCCGTGTCCCACAGGAGGTAGAAAATGCAGATAGCAATTGACGGGCCCGCAGGAGCGGGCAAAAGTACCATAGCAAAAAGGCTTGCGAAGGAATCGGGTTATATCTATGTTGATACCGGTGCGATGTATCGTGCAATGGCTTTATATCTTTTGCGCAGGGGCATAAGCGCGGAAGATAAGGCCGGTATAGAAAGTGCCTGCGAAGATGCAGACATCTCGATAAAGTACATTGACGGTGAGCAGAATGTCATCTTAAACGGCGAGAACGTAAACGGGCTCATAAGGACACAGGAGGTTTCAAACATGGCCTCCGCAAGCTCGGTAAACGGAAAAGTAAGGCAGAAACTCGTATCGCTGCAACAGAAGCTTGCGGAAAGCACCGATGTAGTTATGGACGGACGTGACATAGGAACGACGGTCCTTCCTGATGCGGAAGTTAAGATATATCTGACGGCTTCTGTGAAAGTTCGGGCAAAGCGCAGATACGATGAACTTATCGCAAAGGGTGAAGAGAGCGACTTAAAGGTGATAGAACAGGAGATAAGGGAGCGCGATGAACGCGACATGACGAGAGAGATATCACCGCTTAAGAAGGCTGATGACGCGATCGAAGTCGACACTTCCGATATGGGCATAGAAGAAGTGGTGAATGCCATTAACGGCATAATAAAAGAACACGGAAGGTAAGTATTTTCGGAGCATGGTATGGAAGTTAAGGTAGCAAAGAATTCGGGCTTCTGCTTCGGCGTGAAAAGAGCGGTGGATTCCGTTTATGAACAGATAGAAAAGGGCGGCAGTATATATACATACGGCCCTATAATACATAATGAGCAGGTCGTAAAGGAGCTCGAAGACAAGGGAGTTAAGATAATCGTTTCACGAGATGAACTGGAGGGGATTTCCGAAGGAACGGTCATAATAAGATCGCACGGGGTTTCAAGGGAAATATATGACATGATAAACGCTCGCGGACTTAAGATCGTCGATGCAACCTGTCCCTTTGTCAAGAAGATACACGAAATAGTAAAACAGGAGAGTACACAGGGAAGGCATATAGCGGTTATCGGAAGCAGGGAGCATCCGGAGGTTAAAGGGATAGTAAGTTACATTGAAGGTGACTTCACTGTAATAGAGAATGAGGACGAGGCAAACGATTTCACAATGCCCGATAATCGCGAGTTGTGTGTCGTTTCACAGACCACGTTCAACAGGAACAAATTTCAAGAATTAGTTGAAATTTTCAAAGAAAAAGGTTATCATGTTATTGTTGCCAATACAATATGTAATGCTACGGAGGAGCGCCAGACGGAGGCGAAAAGAATAGCGTCCTGCGTAGATGCGATGATAGTCATAGGCGGAGCAGGCAGCTCCAATACACAGAAACTTTACGAGATATGTAAGCGTGAATGCGATAACACGCAATACATTCAAACGTTGGATGACCTGGTACTTAATTCAATCGAATCCATTAAATGTGTTGGTATTACAGCGGGGGCTTCCACCCCAAAAAAAATAATACAGGAGGTTCAAAACTATGTCAGAGCAAACTTTTGAACAAATGTTGGAAGAATCACTCAAAACAATACATAACGGAGAGGTAGTTGAAGGTACGGTCATTGACGTTAAACCCGATGAGATAATCCTGAACATCGGTTACAAGTCCGATGGTATCATTAGCAGGAACGAGTATTCAAATACTCCGAACCTTGACCTCACCACATGTGTAAATGTCGGTGATACGATGGAGGCCAAGGTACTTAAGGTTAATGACGGCGACGGACAGGTACAGCTTACTTACAAGCGTCTTGCAGCCGACAAGGGCAATAAGAGGCTTGAGGAAGCATTTAACAACAAGGAAGTTCTTAAGGCTACCGTTGCACAGATACTTGACGGCGGTCTAAGTGTAGTGATAGAGGAATCGAGGATTTTCATTCCCGCAAGTCTTGTTTCCGATTCTTATGAGAGGGATCTCTCCAAATACCTCGGACAGGAGATCGAGTTCGTGATTACCGAGTTCAATCCCAGGCGCCGCAGGATAATAGGTGACCGCAAGCAGCTCCTTATGGCTGAAAGGGAACAGCTTCAGAAGGAACTCTTTGCTAAGATCAAAGTCGGTGATGTTGTCGACGGTATAGTAAAGAATGTTACTGATTTCGGTGTTTTCGTTGATCTTGGCGGAGCGGACGGACTTCTCCACATTTCCGAGATTTCATGGGGCAGGGTTGAAAATCCCAAGAAAGTATTCAAGCCCGGTCAGGAATTAAAGGTTCTCATCAAGGATATCCAGGATACGAAGATCGCGTTATCACTTAAGTTCGCCGATTCGAATCCCTGGAATGATGCTGAGACGAAATACAGCATAGGAACGGTTGTTACGGGTAAGATTGCGAGGATGACGGATTTCGGTGCATTTGTCGAACTTGAACCCGGTATCGATGCACTCCTTCATGTTTCTCAGATATCAAGGGAGCATATAGAAAAGCCTTCGGATGTGCTTAAGGTAGGTCAGGAGGTAAGTGCAAAGATCGTTGACTTTAAGCCCGAGGATAAGAAGATAAGCTTAAGCATCAAGGCTATGATCGAGCCTGAGAAGAAGGATGAAGCAGCCGAGTCTGAAGATAATGATGAAGTGGTAAGCGTTGACATAGATGCCGAGATAGAAAAGGCTAAGGAAGCCGAGGCCGTTGAGGAAGTAAAGGCCGAGGAGGAAGCTAAGGCTGAAGAATCCGAAGCCGATGAAGCTCCTGCGGCTGATGAGGCTGCGGAAGAAAAAGACGGCGAATAAATCTTAAGACAGGAGAAGTCATCCCATGGCAATGACCTATGAACAGTTTGAAGCAACAATACTGAAGATGACAAGTATCGATCTTACGGCTTACAAGGAAAAGCAGATGAAAAGAAGGATCGATACCCTGATAAATAAGCACAAGATATCCGGTTATGAGGATTTTGTTAAGGAGTTAAAATCGGATACCAAGCTGTTTGAGGAGTTTGTTAACTATCTTACGATCAACGTATCCGAGTTTTACAGGAACACCGATCAGTGGGAGCTCCTTGATAAGACGTTCATACCTGAAATAATAGGCAAGTACGGAAAGAACTTAAAGATATGGAGCGCCGCATGCTCGACCGGTGATGAGCCCTATTCGCTGGTGATGGCTTTTTCAAGGCATATACCGCTGAATCAGATAAAGATAACTGCGACCGATCTTGACAAGCAGGTCATAGCGCAGGCAAAAACGGGAATATATGCTGAAAAAAGTATCGCAGGCGTTCCTGATGACTTTAAAAAGAAGTACTTTACCAAGATAGGATCTTCATATAAGGTTTCGGATGAGATAAAGGCAAGGGTTGAGTTTAAGGAGCACAATCTCTTAAAGGATCCGTATCCGACGGGATGTCATTTTATCATCTGTCGTAACGTACTCATATACTTTACCGATGAAGCAAAGGATGAGATTTACAAGAAGTTCAATGCATCGCTTGTAAAGGACGGAATACTGTTCATCGGAAGTACCGAGCAGATCGTGAACCACAAGGCATTCGGATTTGAACGCCGCAACTCATTCTATTATCAAAAGGTATGACGGAGGATGTCCCTTCCGATCATGTCAAGGAGGCGCGGAGCGTCGGATTCATTGAACGGAATGTATGACTGCTTCGATGTGATTTCGGTTTTGAATTCGATCTCGTGATCGATGATTGCAGGAATAAAGAGGCCGCTGTATTTTGTATAGCAGGTCTCTTTTTTTGCGTTTTCAACACGGGATCTGTCTACACCCGTCGCCATTTCTTTGAGGATGCAGCAGTCCTCGGCCGGAAGATAGTAATATTTTCCGGGGTCGCCGTAGAAATGCTTAAGCGTTCCATTTGTTAAGGGAATACGTATAACTGCGGTATTGTCCCTGCGGACCGACAGAGCTATATCATCGTGGCGTATTGTGATGCTTTTGGGGATATTTAGATCATGCCGGTATGAGGCGAGTATCTCCATACAGTGATCGCCTTTTAAATCCTGAAAGTCATGTATGGTATGGGATACGTATATAAGCTCGGCATCCGAAAGGGATGTATAATGAAGTATGGGAAGGATATAAGCCATTCCCTTAAGGTCCTCGCTGTTATGATATATAAGCGGAGCAACGTTTCCTTCATCATGCGTCCTTAAATATTCATGGTAAACACTTATGAGTTCGCGTCCGGTATAAGGATCATCGCTGTTTATATCAAGCATCTGCTCAACGCATCTTTGCCTCAGGGAAGTAAGTCCCAGTATATTTTTGACGGGTTTTACGGCACAGTAGATATCATAATTGTCAAGTCCGTCAAACGGATCGGCAAGTCCGTAAGAATCACACTTAAACTTAAGGTAGGGTATATCAAAATGATTGCCGTTATAGTGCATAAGGAGTGTGAAACGATCCCTGATAAAAGTTGAAAATTCTTTTATGATAAGTGATTCTTCATCGGTTGACTGTGCAAACCACTGTATCGTATTGTAGCCATCGTCATTAAAAAAACCGCATCCGATAAGATACAGGTTTGAGCGAGCCCTTGAAAGACCGGTCGTCTCGATATCAATAAACAATATCTTATCCGGTGAAGCAAGTTCGTTTATCGGATATCCCGGATGTATGCTGTTGTATTCTTCGGTAAAAACCTTCATGTGCCGTTTCCTGCCTGAAAATATAATTGAGTATAACATATTTGCGGATTATTTACTTTATTAAGTGGTAATACTAAATAAAATTTTGTATAATATTCCTTATAAAACAACTTATCGAGGTGCTTAAATGTCCGGTTTTACTTTTAAGGGTGGTATCCATCCGTATGAGGGTAAGGAACTGACAAAGGACAAGCCCATAAAAAGGTTTGTTCCCGAAGGAGATATGGTATATCCGTTATCTCAGCATATAGGCGCTCCCGCAAAGCCCGTGGTACAAAAGGGCGAGAGGGTCCTTAGCGGTCAGCTCATTGCCGAAGCGGGTGGTTTCGTATCCTCTAATATTTATTCTTCCGTTTCCGGAACCGTAAAATCAATCGCAAAACACAGGGTCGCCACAGGCGACATGGTCGAATCGATAACTATCGAGGGTGACGGACTGTTTGAAACGGCACCGCCGCTTCCGGTTGGCGAGATAGCCGAAATGTCCAAACAGGAGGTTATCGATGCTATAAAGCTTGCGGGCATCGTGGGAATGGGAGGCGCCGGCTTCCCTACGCATGTCAAGTTATCGCCAAAGGATCCTTCCAAAATATACTACTGTATTGTCAACTGTTCGGAATGCGAGCCTTATCTTACTTCCGATTACCGCAGGATGATCGAGGAGCCGGATAAGCTGGTCGCGGGTCTTAAGATAATCCTATGCCTGTTTGAAAATGCCGAAGGGATACTTGCGGTTGAGGATAACAAGCCCGACTGCATAAGAAAGCTGAAAGAACTGACTCTTGATGAAAAACGAATAAGCGTAAAGGCACTTAAGACAAAGTATCCTCAGGGGGCCGAGCGCCAGCTGATATATGCTACGACGCGGCGAGCCATTAATTCATCGATGCTTCCCGCGGACGCAGGCTGCATCGTTAATAACGTTGATACGGTCGTCTCTATATATCATGCGATAATAGAAAAACGTCCGCTGACCGAGCGTATCGTAACCGTATCGGGAGATGCCGTAAGGGAACCGCAAAATTATCTGGTACCCCTGGGTACATCATACAGGCAGCTTATCGAGGCTTCGGGAGGATTTGTTTCGCCGCCCGAAAAGATAATATCCGGTGGACCAATGATGGGATTTGCGATGTTTGATCTGGATGTGCCGATAATAAAAACATCATCTGCCATCACCTGTTTTACAAAGGATGAAGTGGCCGCGCGCAAGCCGTCAAATTGCATAAACTGCGGACGCTGCGCGGAAGTATGTCCGGGAAGGGTCATACCTGCAAGGCTCGCGGATTTTGCCGAGAACAGGGACGAGGAAAAATTCCTTTTGTATAACGGCATGGAATGCTGTGAATGCGGCTGCTGCTCTTATGTTTGTCCCGCAAAACGTCAGCTTACACAGAGCATAAAGACCATGCGCAAGCAGATGCTTGCAAAGAAAAAGAAATAGGAGGGAGAAAGGGTGAACGAGCTTTTAAATGTCTCCGCGGGGCCTCATGTTAGAAGTAAATACAGTACGGACAAGATAATGGGCCTGGTCCTTTTGTCCCTTATGCCGGCAGCGGGTTACGGAATATATCATTTCGGGGTAAATGCAGCCATACTGATCGTTGTAAGTGTTCTGACATGCGTATTGACCGAGCTTATATATGAGCTTGTAATGAAACAGGATATCACGATAAGTGATCTTAGTGCAGCAGTGACAGGTCTGCTGCTGGCTCTTAATATGCCTCCGACGGCGGCTTGGTGGCTTCCCGTTATAGGAGGAGTATTCGCAATTGTTTTTGTGAAGATGCTGTTTGGCGGCCTGGGACAGAATTTCATGAATCCTGCGCTGGCGGGCAGGTGTTTTCTGGTTATATGCTTCGCTGCAAGGATGACTGATTTTAATTATGACGGAATGACTTCAGCGACGCCGCTTATGATGATACGAACAGGCAGCTCGGTAAACGTAAGGGATATGGTATTCGGAAATATCGCGGGAACCGTCGGTGAAACATCGGTTATCGCGATCGTTGCCGGAGCCTGTATAATGCTTGCTTTTGGCATCATAGACCTTAAGGTGCCGGCTTCGTATATTATCACCTTTGTGATCTTTATGGGATTGTTTGCCGGCAGGGGCTGGGATGTAAATTACCTGACAGCGCAGCTTGCAGGCGGCGGCCTTATGCTGGGTGCGTTTTTCATGGCGACCGATTATGCAACATGTCCGATAACGGACAGGGGGAAGATTTTCTACGGAATATGCCTCGGGCTTATGACGGGGATATTCAGGTGCTTTTCAAGTTCAGCAGAGGGAGTGAGTTTTGCGATAGTATTCTGCAATCTGCTTGTTCCTCTCATTGAAAAGCTTACGCTTCCCAAGTGCTTCGGAAAGGGAGGTGAGGTGTGATGAAAAACGCTGTAAAGTCCGTGGTCACGCTGACCCTTATAACCGTAGTCGCGGGCCTGTTACTGGGCTATGTTTACGAACTTACCAAGGATCCCATTGCGGCTAAGGAACTGGAAGCCAAGTATAATGCATACAGGGCGGTATTCCCTGCCGCGGCTGATTTTAAAGCATCGGATAAGATAGATATCGCATCTTCAAAGGATGTGTTAAACGGTTCCGGTTTATATAAGGAAAGCATAGACGAATGCCTGACAGCCGTGGATGCTTCGGGCAAGGCATTGGGGTATGTGCTTACGGTAACAACATCAGAAGGTTACGGCGGTGATATAACGATATCGATGGGCATAAGCCTTGACGGGGTTTTGAACGGGATCGAGATACTGTCCATATCCGAAACGGCAGGACTCGGTATGAAAGCCGATACTGCGGAGTTCAAGGGACAGTTTAAGGATAAAAAGGTATCGCAGTTTAATTACACAAAGTCGGGAGCTTCGGCTGAATATGAAGTTGATGCCATAAGCGGTGCGACTATTACGACAAATGCCATGGTCAATGCGGTAAATGCCGGGCTTGTTTACACAGGCAGCCTGGCGGGAGGTCAGGATGAGTAAGGTGATAGAAAGGTTATATAACGGGATAATTAAGGAAAATCCGACGCTTGTGCTGATGCTGGGTATGTGTCCCACACTGGCGGTAACGACGAGCGCGATTAACGGTGTGGGCATGGGGCTTACAACGACGGTCGTACTTATAATGTCAAACCTTCTTATATCCATGTTAAGAAAGGTTATACCCGACAGCGTAAGGATCCCTGCATTCATAGTAATAATAGCGTCTTTTGTTACCATAGTGCAGCTTCTTCTGCAGGCATATATACCTTCGCTTTATGATGCCCTTGGTATTTACATACCTTTAATTGTCGTAAACTGTATCATACTTGGAAGGGCTGAAGCATATGCTTCAAAAAACAAAGTGATACCGTCTGTCTTTGACGGGATCGGCATGGGACTCGGATTTACTTTAGGGCTTACGCTTATTGGTCTTGTCAGGGAGATACTCGGCGCTGGTTCGGCATTTGGTTTTAAGTTCATCCCCGAGGATTTTCCGACACTTACGATATTCATACTTGCTCCGGGAGCCTTCTTTGTACTGGCGATACTTACTGCGTTAATGAACAAGGTTAAGGCATCGGCCGGAAAAAACGGCGGAGCTGTTGCACAGTGTGATGAAAGCATGTGTGCCGGATGTTCGATGAAGGGATGCATGGGAAGGAGTGTTAAGTAATGGGAAAACTGCTTACTATAGCCATCGGATCGGCTTTTATAAATAACGTGGTATTGAGCCAGTTCCTGGGTATATGTCCTTTCCTGGGAGTGTCAAAGAAGGTTAAAACTGCTGCCGGCATGGGATCCGCCGTAGTGTTTGTCATTACACTTGCTTCGGCCGTCACCTCACTCATATACAGGTTCCTGCTTATTCCGCTTAATATAACTTATCTTCAGACCATTGTATTTATACTGGTCATAGCGGCGCTGGTACAGTTTGTCGAAATGTTCCTTAAGAAGAAGGTAGTGAGTCTTTATAATGCGCTTGGTGTGTATCTGCCGCTTATAACAACAAACTGTGCCGTTTTGGGTGTTGCACTTAAGAATGTTCAGAATTCATATGGATTTGTTGAAAGTGTGGTTAACGGGCTGGCCGTTTCCGTCGGCTTCCTTGTTTCCATAGTAATTATGGCCGGTATAAGGGAGAAGATCGAATACAATAATGTTCCGAAGGCTTTTCGGGGAACACCGATAGTACTTGTGACTGCCGGTCTTATGGCAATAGCGTTCTTTGGTTTTTCGGGTCTTAAATAGCTTTTTGGAAGGTGCGGTGATATGAATATAACAGGGATTATCATAGCCGTCAGCGTGGTCGGCGGAGTGGGACTGTTAATAGGGATATTTTTAAGTGTGTTCGGCAGCTATTTCAGCGTTGAAACAAATCCGGTAACTGACAGGATCATAGAAGCGCTTCCCGGAAATAACTGCGGAGGTTGCGGATATGCAGGCTGCAATGCGCTGGCGGAGGCGATAACAAACGGTGAAGCTCCCGTTTCGGGCTGTCCCGTGGGCGGCGAAAGCGTTGCACGGGAAATTGCAGAGATCATGGGCGTTGAAGCCGATACATCAGATAAAATGATCGCGCATGTAAAGTGTAACGGAACATGCGAAATGACATTTAACAATTATAATTATGAGGGTGTCAGTGATTGCAGGATGGCTAATTTCGTTCCTGCAGGAGGGCCCAAAAGCTGTGATTACGGATGTATGGGATTCGGTACCTGCGTAAGCGTATGTGAATTCGGAGCCATCAGCATTGTTGACGGTGTCGCACATATTGATAAGGATAAATGCAGGGCCTGCGGCATGTGTGTGGATGCCTGTCCCAAGCATATAATAGAAATGATCCCGTATAAGGCAAAATATGTTGTGGACTGCATGAACAGGGACAAGGGCCCCCTTGTTATGAAGGTATGCAAGGCCGGATGTATAGGATGCGGCCTGTGCGTTAAGGAATGTCCCAAGGAGGCGATCACTGTCACCGATTCGCTTGCCCGTATCGATCAGGATAAGTGTGTCGGATGCGGCCTGTGTGCAAAAAAATGTCCAAAGAATGCTATAGGCAGTGCCTGAAATATTAAAGATACTTATCGGCGCCTTCGGTGTAATGAAGCTTATTATCCCTGGTGATGAAAACAGCTTCAGCATCGGGGGTGTTTTTTATAAGAGTCATGGAATCATCAAGTCCCAAAAGGAGACACCGGGTTGACAGGGCATCGCCGTCAAGCGAGGATGAACTTATGATCGTAGCGCTTGATAAGTCTGTATCTGCGGGCATGCCGGTTTGCGGGGTGAGTATATGGTGATAGAGCTTATCATCGACAATGAAGTATCTTTCATATATTCCCGATGTGACTACGGACATTCCCGAAATATTAAGCGTGGCGGCCACACTGCCGTTATCCGAAAACGGCTGTTTTATCCCGATCTTAAAAGGTGTGCCGTCAGGCCGGTTCCCTATCGTTATGATATTGCCTCCGAGCGATATGACAGCGCTTTTAACTCCCTTTGACACAAGCATTTCTTTAAGCCTGTCGGCAACATAACCCTTTCCGAGGGCACCGACATCAAGTGAGAGCCCGGGTATATCCTTGCTTACGACAGATCTTTCACGGTCAATATTAAGTCTGTTAAGACCTGTTAGCGAAACAGCATCTGATATGGAATCATTATCCGGAAGCTTTTTGCTTTCGCGCGCCGTCATCCATAGGCGCGAGGCCGGTGCCACCGATATGTCAAGCAGTCCGTCCGATGATTCATAACAGCGGTACGCATATTCGAGAAGATCGATGGTTTCTACGGATACTTTTACGGGCTCGATCCCTGCATTATTTATCCTGCTTATATCGCTTGACTCAACCGTCATGGAAAGAAGCCCGTCATAGTATGAGCAGATTTCAAGACATTCATCGGCAGGCGATCTGTCGTTGGTTCCGTATATTGTAATATTTACGAGGGTATCGAAGTAGAAGCCGGACACGGTGACCTGAGCATTCGGGGATGTATAAAGTGAGCAGCCTTCAAGGATGAGCGCCACCGTAAGTGCGAGGCATATTAATAACCTGTGATGATTTGAATGTTTCATGGCGTTATGATATCATGTTATGAAATAAAGGTCAAAGCGTAAGACGAGGTATTGTATGGCAGGTTTTTTCGATGATCATGACAATAAAGGCAACAGATCATATAAAAAGGCGTTAGTGTATTTTGTGGCAGCCGTCTCGCTTGTTATGCTGCTTTTCCTTGCTGTAATATATGCAAATACAAAAGAAAAGCAGGATAAAAGACGAGCCCTTGATGATGAGCTTGAAAAGACCAAAGAGGAATTAAACCTTAATGCACCCGATGAAGAAACTTTAAGTTCCGGCGGTCTGACTTCGAGTGATCTTGATTTCTGGGATATGTATGAAGATGACGATAATAAGCCGAAAAGGGACGAAGATGTTAAGCCTGATAACAAAAAAGATGACGAACAAAAGAAGGCGGACACATCATTATCCGAGGATAAGATAATGTCCGATAATATGGATAGTTCACCCGATGAAAAGGATGATGAAGACGACGGGAAGCATATTAAGGCAAAGGCAAAGGGTGAGGATGAAAAATGGTATGAGATGATCGAAGGACTTGACCGTAATGATTATGACTTTAAGGGTTCCCTGAGCATGAATTCGACAAGGCCCGAGTATAAGGACCGGAACTACACGACCAGGCGGGGAGTAGACGTATCAAAGTATCAGGGGACCATTGACTGGGCGAAGGTTAAGGCCGATGGCATTGATTACGCAATGATAAGGATAGGGGCCCGTGGGTATGGCAGCGGACAGCTGATGCTTGACGAGAATTTCATTGCAAATATTACGGGAGCAAGGGCGGCAGGACTTGATACGGGTGTGTATTTCTTTTCACAGGCCATAACTGAGGATGAGGCAGTGGAGGAAGCCAACTTTACCGCGGGAGCACTTTTAAATTACGGCACGACCTATCCTGTCGCAGTCGATGTCGAATGGGTTGATAACGATACAGCGCGTACAGATACGCTGAGCGCTTCGGAGCGTACGAAGCTTACGGTGAAATTCTGTGAAACGATAAAGGCTTTTGGATATAAACCTGTCATTTATGCGACGAAGGATATGCTTATTGCGGGAATGCTGCCTGATGAGCTTAAGGAATATGATGTATGGCTGTGTGATGAGATAAAGGATGATGTTGGTACCGATTATCCTTACGGTTTTTCCATGTGGCAGTATACAAGAAACGGCCATGTTGACGGTATAACCGGTGAGGTTGACCTTAACCTGTATTTTATCAGGTCGAAGGAGAAGTAGTATTTAAAAGGGAAGTTATCTTTTCTGATATTTCAATGCCGGTATAAATGTCGGCGTATGCCGAGGGTGAAAGGGTATCGACATAATTCTGTTCATATGAGCGTGAAGGATATACGCGTTTTACGATATCGACTGCTTTGTTGTAAGCAATGGCAGCCATTTCTTCGGATGGGTATGACCCGACGGTATAATTGCCGTTTATCAGTATGACCACCCTGTAGATTATACGTCCTGTCTTATAGGTTTTTTTCCTTACACCGTGATAACGGTTTATTATCTCAATGTTTTCATATCTGTAATCGAACCTGTCGTTATTTATGAACCTGTAATCCCTGTTAAGGACCGCATGCTTCTTTATGCCGTAGCGTGAGCGTAAATTTACCTGCATTCCGTAATCGGCAACAAAAAGATGGTCGCCGCGGCGGGATATTTTGTGCTCTGAGTAATAGAAAAGATCTTCAACATCAAACTTATAAACATGATCCCTGTCAAGGTAGTACAGGAAAAAGTGTTTCTGAAGATATATGGGATTGTGGATATAAACCCGGTTATCCCTGAAGTTTATCAATACCACATATTTCTCAAAATCAAGTCCGCATGAAGGGTCATATTCCTCAATGGAGCGGGTACTCTTTATCAAAGAACGAGCAAATGAATAAGCCTTTCCCGCCAGCTCCTCACTGTCATAGCTGCCTAGGCTTATATGCTTGTTGCGATAGGTAAGGGATGCCCTGTAGTACTTATCGCCGTTTTTCTTTGTCGCCGTAAATACTCCGGCTGTTTTCATTTCCGACTCCTTTATTAAATGATCAACTGTACTGAATTGTAACATTATCTTGAAAAAAAATCTACTATAACTACAATATATGGTGTATACTGTTTGATGAAGCGTTCAATAAGCCGATAGTTAGGAGGTGCAGCCATGCCCAGGTCGTTTAATCAGAAACTAAAGATAATGTACTTAAGGGACATATTATATAAGTATTCGGATGAGGAACATCCGCTAAGTGCCGAGCAGATATGTACAATGCTGCGTGATCACGATGTGGAAGCCGAGCGCAAGAGCATTTACAGTGATATGGAGATGCTTGCCACATACGGACTTGACATAATGAAACTGAACGGTCGTGACGGCGGTTTCTTTATGGGGAGCAGGGAATTTGAGTTGGCGGAGCTTAAGCTTCTCATTGATGCGGTAATGTCGTCCAAATTCATTACAAAGAAAAAGTCGGAGCAGCTGGTTAAAAAGCTCTCATCCTTTGCCTGCGATTATGATGCGGACGATCTTAAAAGGCAGCTTTACAGCATCAACCGAATAAAAGGGCAGAATGAAAGCATCTTATACACGGTTGACGATATCAATTCGGCTATACGCTTAAACAGGAAAATAAGCTTTAAGTATTGTGAATGGGGCATCGATATTAAGCTTTATCCCAAAAAGAACGGGGCGGATTATGAGGTGAGCCCGATAACACTTATTTGGGATGATGAATATTACTACCTTGTGGCGTATGATTCTGCCGCAGGGATCATCAAGCATTACAGGGTTGATAAGATAAAGGATATCGTGATCACGGGGAGCCGGCGTGATAAGCCTTCGGAAAAGGTCGACTTAAGCGCTTACTCGGGTAAGATGTTCGGCATGTTTGGCGGCAAATCGGTAAAGGTATGTTTTGAATGCCCCGATGATAAGATAGGTATTCTCATTGACAGGTTCGGACAGGAGATAAAGATAACATCCAAAAAGAAGGGGGTTGTCAACGTTCATACGGAAGCGGTTTTAAGCAGTCAGTTCTACGGCTGGGTAGCTTCGGTCGGGCCTGATATAAGGATTATAAGTCCTTCGGAAGCGGTTACGGGCATGAAGGGATTCTTAAAGGATAACCTTTCGGCATATTAAGGCTGTCATATAGTTGTTGACTTATGCTCGGGTGCTTGTTATAGTTATTATCGGACACAATATATAGTTGTTTCCGGTCTAAATAACACAATATATGGTTGATCGTATCTTATGGAGGCATAAATGGGAGCAGAAGAAGTTAAAACGGAAGAAGTTAATTATTCTGAGGCTTACAAACCCAAAAGGGATGTAAGGATGATCAAAAAGGACGGGACACGCGAAGCGTTCAATGTCCAGAAGGTCATCGATGCGGTAGGCAAATCGGCATACAGGGCTCTTACCAAATTTACCGACAAGGAGAAGGAATTCATCTGCGAAAAAGTGGTTGAGCGCGTTGATGAGCTTGATGTTGATGAGATCCCTATCCCCGTTATGCATAACATTGTTGAAAGCGCCCTTGAGGAAGTCAAGCCGATAGTGGCTAAGTCATACAGGGATTATCGGAATTACAAGCAGGATTTCGTCAGGATGCTCGACGATGTATATAAAAAGAGTCAGTCGATCATGTATGTCGGCGATAAGGAAAACGCTAACACCGATTCTGCGCTCGTATCCACTAAAAGGAGCCTTATCTTTAATCAGCTCAACAAAGAGCTGTATCAGAAGTTTTTCATGACTACCGAAGAGATTCAGGCATGCCGTGACGGATATATATATGTCCATGATATGTCAGCAAGGCGCGATACCATGAACTGCTGCCTGTTTGATGTCGCAACGGTATTAAAAGGTGGTTTTGAAATGGGTAATATCTGGTACAATGAGCCCAAGGCACTTGATACCTGTTTTGATGTCATCGGTGATATAGTGCTGTCCGCGGCTTCGCAGCAGTATGGTGGTTTTACCGTGCCTTCGGTAGACCTTATCCTTGAACCTTATGCAGAAAAATCATATCAGAAATACATAAAGAAATATACCGAACTCGGTATCGATAAGGAAAAGGCCGAGGAGGTTGCTTATAACGATGTGAAAAGGGATTATGAGCAGGGCTTCCAGGGATGGGAATATAAATTCAATACTGTAGCAAGCTCGAGGGGTGATTATCCGTTTATAACTGTAACGGCAGGAACGGGAACGGGAAGGTTCGCAAAACTGGCTACAATAACAATGCTCAATGTAAGGCGCAAGGGACAGGGAAAGGCTGACTGCAAGAAACCGGTACTGTTCCCGAAGATTGTATTTTTATATGATGAAAACCTTCACGGACCGGGCAAGGAGCTCGAGGACGTGTTTGAGGCCGGCGTTGAATGCTCAAGTAAAACGATGTATCCCGACTGGTTAAGCCTTACCGGCAAGGGTTATATAGCGAGCATGTACAAACAATACGGGAAGATCATTTCCCCGATGGGATGCCGGGCTTTTTTATCGCCATGGTATGAAAGGGGCGGAATGCATCCGGCTGACGATCAGGATATGCCGGTGTTCGTAGGCCGCTTCAACGTGGGTGCGGTATCGCTGCACCTTCCGATGATACTTGCAAAGTCCAGGCAGGAGAGCAGGGATTTTTATGAGGTGCTTGATTATTATCTTAACCTTATAAGGGGACTCCATAAAAGGACTTACGCTTATCTTGGCGAGATGAGGGCTTCGACCAATCCTCTTGCATATTGCGAAGGAGGCTTTTATGGCGGGCATCTTAAGCTTACCGACAAGATAAAACCGCTCCTTAAGTCGGCAACCGCATCATTCGGCATCACCGCATTTAACGAGCTTCAGGAATTATATAACGGAAAGTCGCTTGTTGAGGACGGCGAGTTTGCACTTGAAGTTCTGGCTTACATCAATAAGAAGATAAATGAGTTCAAGGAAGAGGACGGACACCTTTACGCGATATACGGAACTCCGGCCGAGAGCCTGTGCGGACTGCAGGTAAAACAGTTCCGTAAGAAATACGGTATTGTCGAAAATGTGTCCGATAGAGAGTACGTATCAAATTCCTTCCACTGTCATGTGACCGAGGATATAACGCCGATAGAAAAGCAGGATCTTGAGTACCGTTTCTGGGAGCTCAGTAACGGCGGGAAGATACAGTACGTTAAGTATCCGATCGATTACAATCTTGATGCTATCAAAACCCTTATAAGACGTGCGATGGAAATGGGATTTTACGAAGGTGTCAACATGTCGCTTGCATACTGCGATGACTGCGGACATCAGGAACTTGAAATGGATGTATGTCCCAAATGCGGGAGCAGGAATTTAACCAAGATCGACAGGATGAACGGTTACTTATCTTACAGCCGCGTGCACGGAGATACAAGGCTTAATGATGCAAAGATGGCCGAGATAGCGGAAAGGAAGAGCATGTAACATGAGGTACCACAACATAACAAAGGACGATATGCTAAACGGCGACGGCCTGCGTGTTGTCCTGTGGGTGGCGGGATGCGATCATTGCTGTAAGGACTGCCACAATCCCGTTACATGGGATCCCGACGGGGGACTTCCTTTTAACGATGAAGTTAAGCAGGAACTTTTTAATGAACTTGACAGGGATTATATTTCGGGCATCACCTTAAGCGGGGGCGATCCCCTTCATCAGGCAAACCTTATGGATATAACTGTGCTTGCAGGTGAGATAAGGGATAAGTATCCCGATAAAACAATTTGGCTTTATACCGGTGCGGACTGGGAAAGCATATATGAGCTGCCCGTTATGAAATATATTGATGTTTTGGTAGACGGTGAGTTTGAAGCGGATAAAAAGGATGTAAAGTTAAGGTGGAAGGGCAGTAGCAATCAAAGAGTTATCGATGTTCAGGAAACCCTTAACAGCGACAATCCTTTAACACCCGTTATCCACTGCCCCGACTATTATGAATAATTATTCAGTACAGCACAGAAATATATTATTACGCGATATGCTTGCATATGAGCGTAAGAATAAATTTCTGTATTGGATGGATTTGGACAACGAAAAATGCGAAGCATTTTGAGTCTGTACTGAATAATTATGGAGGAACTACCATGAAAGAAACAATAAAGATAACTTACCTTTCCGACAAGATCGACAAGCTTACATACATCGAGGGCAAGTCCGACTGGATCGACTTGCGTTCTGCTGAGGATATAACGCTTAAGAAGGGTGATTTTCACCTTATCAATCTTGGTGTTTCAATGAGCCTTCCTGACGGATACGAGATGCTCATAGCTCCGCGCAGTTCAACGTTTAAAAACTTCGGCATAATCCAGACAAACAGCATCGGAGTGGTTGATGAATCCTACGGCAAGACAAGCAGCAAGGATGTGCTCATGATGCCCGTTTATGCTGTCCGGGATACCGAGATCCATGTAAATGACCGCGTGTGTCAGTTCCGCATCATAAAACACCAACCGGTGATTGAATTTGTGGAGGCAGCACCCACCGATGACGGTGAGGCTCGCGGGGGTTTCGGATCGACCGGCATTAGTTAAATGAAGAAACACAAGATAGCCCGGGTATTAAATAACAGCATAGCAGAAGAGATGGACATTGAGGCAGGCGACTTTCTCCTTAAGATCAATGATCAGGAGATGGATGATGTCTTCGATTATCAGTACCTTGCCTCGGATGATTACCTTGAAGTCCTCATTGAGAAACCCGACGGCGATCAGTGGCTTCTCGAGATCGACAAGGAACCGGATGAGGACCTTGGGATAGAATTCGATAACGGTCTTATGGACAGTTACCGATCATGTAATAACAAGTGTATTTTTTGCTTTATAGACCAGATGCCGCCCGGGATGCGTTCTACCCTGTATTTTAAGGATGACGATTCCAGGCTTTCATTTCTTCAGGGCAACTATATAACGCTCACAAACATGAGCGATCACGATCTTGACAGGATAATTAAATATCACATGTCACCTATAAACATATCGTTTCAGACAACCAATCCCAAATTAAGGTGCATGATGTTAAATAACAGGTTCGCAGGCGAGGCGCTTAAAAAGGTGGACAGGCTTTTTGATGCCGGTATTACGATGAACGGTCAGATAGTTCTTTGCAAGGGCATAAATGACGGAGACGAACTTAAGCGTAGCATAGAAGACCTTATGAAATATATCCCGTATCTTGAAAGCGTTTCTGTCGTGCCGGTCGGACTGTCAAAGTACAGGGACGGTCTTTATCCTCTTGAACCGTTTTGCAGGAAAGATGCGGAAAGAACCATAGATCTTATCGAGGAATTTCAGAACGCAGCTTATGAAAAATGCAGGCTCCATTTTGTACATGCTTCGGATGAATTTTATCTGCTCGCAGGAAGGGAAATGCCAGAGAAAGAAAGATATGACGGATATCCCCAGCTTGAAAACGGAGTCGGTATGATACGCCTTTTGCTGGATGAATTTGATGAGGCACTTGACTACCTGACCGGGTATATAAAAACTCATGATGGTATTACAGATATTAAAAGAAATGTATCGGTGGCTACCGGCAGGCTAGCGACTCCCTATATATCGGATATGGCCGAAAGGCTTATGGATATAATGCCCGGTCTTAAGATAAACGTATATGATATCAGGAATGATTTCTTCGGTGAAATGATCACAGTTGCGGGGCTTCTCACGGGACGTGATATAAAGGCTCAGCTTGAGGGGAAAGAACTGGGCGAGTGTTTGATACTGCCGCATTGTGTACTGCGTTCGGGAGAGGACGTTTTCCTTGATGACATGCGCCTTCCGGACCTTGAAAATTCTTTACAAGTACCCATAGATATTGTAAAATCAAGCGGATGGGATTTCGTGGAAAAGGCAGTGGGAGAGAAGATTTATGAGTAAGCCGATAGTGGCTGTCGTAGGGCGCCCCAACGTCGGTAAGTCGACATTGTTTAATGCGCTTGCGGGATCAAGGATAAGCATTGTAAAGGATACACCCGGGATCACAAGGGACAGGATATATGCCGAGGTTTCATGGCTTGACCATGATTTTACGCTCATTGATACCGGCGGTATCGAGCCCGAAAGCAAGGACATCATATTGTCTCAGATGCGCGAGCAGGCTCAGATAGCTATAGATACCGCAGATGTCATCATTTTCATGGTGGATGTAAAGCAGGGACTGCAGGATGCCGACAGCAAAGTGGCCGATATGTTAAGGCGCGCAAAGAAGCCGGTGGTGCTTGCAGTTAATAAGGTCGACGATATAAAAAAATACGGAAACGACGTATATGAGTTTTATAACCTGGGAATAGGCGAGCCATATGCGATATCTTCGGCAAATATGATGGGACTCGGTGATATGCTCGATGTGGTCGTTTCGTATTTTCCCGAAGGAAGCAATAACGACGAGGATGACGAACGTCCGAGGATAGCAATAGTCGGTAAGCCGAATGTGGGCAAGTCCTCGATCATAAATAAGCTGATAGGCGAGGATCGTGTTATCGTATCCGATATCGCCGGTACAACAAGGGATGCGGTGGATACTCCGGTAATGCATAACGGCAGGGAGTATGTATTTATAGACACTGCGGGTCTCAGGCGTAAGAACAAGGTCAAGGAAGAGCTTGAGCACTATATGGTAGTACGCACGGTAAGTGCGGTTGAACGCTCCGATGTGGTGGTACTTGTAATAGATGCGGTCGAAGGCGTGACCGAACAGGAAGCAAAAATAGCTGGTATTGCGCATGACAGCGGCAAGGGTGTGATCATTGCCGTTAATAAGTGGGATGCTATCGAGAAGAACGACAAGACCGTATACGAGTATGAAAGCAGGATAAGGCAGACGCTTTCATACATGCCATATGCCGAGCTGATATTTATTTCAGCCAAAACGGGTCAGCGTCTTAACAGGCTTTTTGATATGATCGACATGGTGGTATCCAACCATTCAATGAGGATACAGACCGGTGTACTTAACGAGATAATGACGGAGGCGGTGGCAATGCAGCAGCCGCCGGCCGATAAGGGTAAGCGTCTTAAACTTTTCTATATGACACAGGTAGCGGTTAAGCCGCCGACTTTTGTGATCTTCGTAAACGATAAGGAACTGATGCATTTTTCATATACCCGTTATATCGAGAATCAGATAAGGGAGGCCTTCGGTTTCAGGGGCACACCGCTTAAATTTATTATAAGGGAGAGGGGCGAGAAGTGATGCAGCGTATCATATGTCTTATAATGGGATATGCGCTGGGACTCATACAGACAGGTTACCTGGTAGGCAGGGCGAAAGGGATCGACATAAGGGATTACGGAAGCAAAAATGCCGGAACAACAAATGTATTAAGGACAATGGGGAAAAAGTACGGAGCTTTGGTGCTTCTGGGCGATGCCTTAAAATGTATTGTTGCAGTGCTTCTTGTAAAACTTATTTTCGGGAAAGGTTTTGGTGATATCATATGCCTGCTTGCGCTTTATGCTTCGGCCGGTGTGATTCTGGGACATAATTTCCCGTTCTATATGAATTTTAAAGGCGGCAAAGGCATAGCAGCCACTCTGGGGATGGCATTATCATACTGCTTTCTGATAAAGCATGGGATACTTGTGACTTTAATCGGATTCGGTATGTTTCTTGTGATCTTTTTGATCACAAATTATGTTTCGCTTGGTTCGATCGTTGGCTATATAACGCTGTTTGTAACCATAATCGTTTTTGGCTTAAAGGGAGCATACGGATTTCCTTCGGGATCAAACAGGGCGCTTCTTACCGAGTATTTTATTATTTTCGGATTACTGACATTTATGGCGATATACCGTCATAAGGAGAATATAAAACGGCTGCTTGCCGGTAATGAAAGAAAGACATATTTAAAAGGCAAGCCCGAGATAAAGATCGACGATGATAAGTGACAGGAAAACAGAAACGGAGGATTTTAAGATGTCCAGGGTTGCTGTAATAGGAGCGGGAAGCTGGGGGACGGCGCTTTCCATAGTACTTCATAATAACGGACATGAAGTTACTGTATGGTCAATAGTTGAGGATGAGATAAAGATGCTTGAGGAAAGCCATGAGCATCTTGATAAGCTGCCGGGAGTAAAGCTTCCGGAAGATATGATCTTCACGACCGATCTTAAAGCTGCATGCGAAAACAAAGAGGTGCTCGTTTTGGCGGTACCTTCACCATTTACGCGTTCAACCTCAAGGATGATGAGGGATCATGTTGCCGACGGGCAGCTTATAGTAAGCGTTGCAAAGGGTGTCGAGGAAGATTCCCTGATGACTCTGTCACAGGTTATAAAGCAGGAAATACCGCAGTGCAGGGTAGCTGTTTTGTGCGGACCTTCGCATGCGGAGGAAGTGGGACGATGCATCCCGACAACCTGTGTTGCCGGTGCTGCCGATAAGGACACCGCAAAATACGTTCAGAACATCTTTATGAATGAGAACTTCAGGGTATATACAAGCTCGGATGTACTTGGGATGGAATTAGGTGCGGCGCTTAAAAATGTAGTGGCGCTTGCCGCAGGAATAGCAGACGGGCTCGGATACGGGGATAACACAAAGGCTGCACTTATCACCAGGGGAATTGCCGAGATAGGCCGCCTTGGGGTAAAGATGGGAGGCAAGCTCGAAACTTTCGGAGGCCTTACAGGTATCGGTGATCTTATAGTAACATGCGCAAGCATGCATTCCAGGAACCGCCGTGCAGGTATACTTATCGGACAGGGGAAGACAATGGACGAGGCGATGGCTGAGGTAAAGATGGTGGTGGAAGGAGTTTATTCCGCCAAGGCTGCCAAGGCCCTGGGTGAAAAATACGGCGTTGATCTTCCTATCATAGATCAGGTTAATATGATCCTGTTTGAAAATAAGCCGGCTGCTGAGGCAGTAAAGGATCTTATGCTGCGTGACCGCCGCGACGAGAACGGATCGTTCGGATGGGAGTAGTAAAACTTTAAAGTATATCAAGTATCGCCCTGACGGTTTTTGAATTGTTCATGGCATAAATATGGATACCGCGTACGCCGTGTGACTTAAGATCATTTATCTGGTCCGCGGCGTACTGCGTTCCGTATTTAAACATCTCGTCGTTGTCGTCGCCGTGGAGTGCTATTAGGTCGCTCAGTTTTTTCGGTACCGATGACCCTGAAAGCGTAACGCTGCGGCCGAGTTGATTAGCACGGGTGATCGGCATTATCCCGCAGGTTACGGGAATGGTGATGTTGTTTTTATCAAGAAGATCCTCATATCTGTAGAACAATTCGTTATCAAAGAACATCTGAGTGGTCATAAAATCAAGTCCCGCATCGACCTTTTTCTTTAAATTGGTTATATCGGTGTTAAGATCCGCTGATTCGGGATGCTTTTCGGGATAACACGCACCTCCTATGCATATGCCGTTTCCTTTTTTGCTCCTTAAATATTCGACCATTTCATTGGCATACATAAATTCACGGCTGTTAAACTGTTCGTCGGACATCGAAACCGGCCTGTCACCGCGAAGAGCAAGGAGGTTTTTAAGGGATGAACGATCGAATTCATCAAGTGCTTTGTCAAGATCTGCCTTGGTATATCCTACGCAGGTCATATGACACAGAGCATCTATCCCTTTTTCATTCTGTATATATGAAGCCACCTCAAGTGTTTTCTTTGAATTGCTTCCGCCGGCACCGTATGTGACGCTTATAAAGTCAGGACCGAGTACCGAAAGTTCATCGATCGTGCTAAAAACAGAAGCAAAATCGTCGTCCTTTTTGGGCGGAAAGACCTCAAATGAGAGGAGAGTCGGTTTTGCGGCGAATTTGTCTTTTATCATAGAACACCTCAGTATTATTATTGATTTTACAACTGAAATATCTTATCATATATGTATATTATTTACAAATATGATTTAATGCAATAACTGTGAGAATTGAGAGGAAACAAAATGGATATAAATGCAGGCGGGTTCAAAAGTACCTCGACATACGTAGCGTCAAATGAACTGATGTCGGCGGTAAATGTGGCACGTATGCTTGAAAAGCCGCTTCTTATAAAGGGTGAACCGGGCACAGGAAAGACAATGCTCGCAAATGCGATCGCGGAATCCTTAGGGATGAAGCTTATCATATGGAACATCAAGTCAACGACAAAGGCTCAGGACGGACTGTATGTTTACGATACGATACAAAGGCTTTATGACGGACAGTTCGGCGAGGAGGGAGTTGACGATATAAGCAGGTATATAAAGCTTGGCAAACTCGGCGAGGCATTTTCGTCAGATGAGCAGGTCGTGCTTCTTATTGACGAGATAGATAAGGCGGATCTTGAGTTCCCGAATGACCTTCTGTGGGAGCTTGACCAGATGGAGTTCTATATCCATGAGACAAGGGAAACGGTTAAAGCAAAACACCGTCCGATAGTCATAATCACATCGAATGCCGAGAAGGAGCTGCCCGATGCGTTCCTTCGAAGGTGTATCTTCCATTACATCGCATTTCCCGATAAGGAACTGATGAGTGAGATAGTAAAGACGCATTTTGAAAAGCTTGATGACAACCTCCTTGAGGAAGCCTTAAAGGCATTTTATGAGATAAGAGAAATAAGGGATGTAAAGAAAAAACCGAGTACATCCGAACTTATCGACTGGATAAGGGCTTTGCAGCTTGGCGGCATTCCTACACAAAAGATATGTTCCGAATTACCCTTTATCGGGACTGTTGTAAAGAAGGATGAGGATCTTGATGCGGTCATTCATAAGCGGGGGCTGTAATGTTTACCGACTATTTCTATTTCCTTAAGGATCATGAAATGGATATATCCTTATCGGAGTGGCTCACACTTATGGAGGCGCTTGATAAGGGACTTGCGCATTCGGGGATCACCGAATTTTACTATCTGTCCCGTATGATACTGTGCAAGTCGGAAAATGAGTTCGACAAATACGATATGCTCTTCAATGAATATTTCAAGGGCATACATATGGAACCGGAAGATGTTTCCGAGCAGATGAAGCGATGGCTCGATAAAAGTGATTTTGCACAAACCGCCGAGCAGGAAATGTTAAAAAAGCTTATAGACGGCGAAGTCAACAGGATCGAAGAGACAAAAGAAGAAGTACTTGAGAAGTTCAGGGAGCGTCAGAAGGAGCAGGAAAGCGAGCATAACGGCGGCAATCAGTGGATAGGCACGATGGGTAATTCCTCCTTCGGAAACCTTGGCGGGCACATGGGCGGCGTAAGGATAGGAGGGACTACCGGATATCAGTCGGCATTCCAGGTGATAGGCGAAAGGAAATTCAGGGATTTCCGAAATGACCGCGTACTTGACAACAGGCAGTTTCAGGTTGCACTAAGGAAGCTTCGCCAGTTTTCCACAAGACTTGACGTGCCCAAAACAGAACTTGACATAAACGGTACGATTGACAAAACCTGTAATAACGGCGGATGCCTTCAGATAGTTTTTGACAGGCCGAGGAAGAACACAGTTAAACTTCTTTTGCTGATGGATTCGGGCGGTACCATGATACCGTACAGTAATCTGCTTAACGAGCTGTTTCAGTCGGTTAATAAGTCTAATCATTTTAAGGACGTTAAAACATACTATTTTCATAACTGCATATATGCAAGGCTTTATAATACACCCGAATGTGAATTTGGTGACTGGATAGAAACGGAGTGGATATTCAAAAATCTTGACAGGGATTACAAGGTAATCATAGTTGGTGATGCCGCAATGGCTCCCGAGGAACTGTATTCGGATACCGGCAATTACAGGGGACCCAACGACGGGTTGTCCGGTTATGAATGGCTTAAACTGATGAAAAGGAATTTCAGGCGCATAATATGGCTCAATCCCAAGATGGCGCCGGGTAATGCTCCGTGGCGTGAAGCCGAAACAGCGGTAAAGGGTCTGTTTAAGATGAACAGGCTTACGGTTGATGGCTTAAAAGACGGGATGAAGTATCTGATGCAGACAAAGTAAGGAATCTGATTCTTAATAAACAGTGATTGGGAAGGTGAGCGAAATGTATAAGGTAATGATCGTCGATGATAACATGACAAACCTTATCATGGCAAAGAAAATACTTGAGGAGATATATGAAGTTGTTCCGGTTTCGGCAGGTAAAACGGCACTTGAGTTTTTGCATGACATGCCTGACCCGCCGGATATCATACTTCTGGATATTGATATGCCGGATGTCAACGGGTTCTATGTACTCAGCGAGATGCGTAACGATCCGAGACTTGCGGATGTAAGAGTTATCTTCCTTACGGCTCAGGACGATCCGACGACAGAGGTCGAAGGATATTATCTGGGAGCCGTTGATTATATAAAAAAGCCTTATACAACCGCACTGCTGCGTAAGCGCCTTGAAGTCCATGTACAGAACATAGAAACAGAAAGAAAGCTTCGCCATTATAACGAGAGTTTGTCAAACACCTTAAAGGATAAGGTTCACAATATAGTTGAGCTTGAGTTTGCGCTTGTTGAGATATTTGCTTCACTTATGGCAGGCAGGTCGCATATGATAGCGGAGCACTGCGAACGGGTACAGAAATACATGGATATCTTTCTTGAGGAGATCATGTCAACAGGCAGGTATGCGCTGGCGGATTCCGACAGGGAAATGCTCGTGTTTTCTTCGAAACTGCATGATATGGGAAAGCTGTGCATGACCGACAGATGTCTTGCCGACATGGGTGACTTAAGCCTTCAGGAAAAGGAATTCAACCATGCCCATACGATAATAGGTGCCGAAGCCTGTAAAAAGGTAACGGAATCGATGTCGAGGAATACTTTCCTTCAATCCGTATATAATATGTGTCGTTCACATCATGAAAGGTGGGACGGAAAGGGTTATCCCGACAGGCTGATGACCACGGATATCCCGCTTGAGGCACGTATACTTGCCGTAGTGAACAGTTACGATAATTTCAGGAACCATAACGACGGCGCCGATCCATTAACCCATGATGAGGCGGTAAAAAGGATATCTTTATGGAGCGGTACGCATTATGATCCCGATCTTGTGGATATTTTCCTTTCCTGTGCCGAAAGGTTTGAATATGCTGCGAGCAGTAAAGGTTGACTTGCTTTATGGATAATTGTTTCAGCAAAATCAATAAAAGATATTTTTCAAATGATCTTCCGACGGAAGTTAAGATCTATAACGGAATGCACGCCATAGCAACTATTGCTATGTTGTCTTCGACGTTACTTATCCGTATTTTCTTCCCTACGGCAAGGGCATTTCTGGTAGCCATCGCAATGGCTTCGTTTGCTTTATATACGATGTATATAGGCAACATGACCAAACGCTACGAGTTTCATGCTATCATTTTTTCGTGTGTACTGAATCTTGTGTTTTTCCCGATGATATACTTCGAATATGCCAGGCTGTCTTTCTGTATACCGGTATACTTCATTTTCGGTCTTATGTATAACATTTTTCTTCTTTCACGAAGGAATGCAGTGATCTTTACTTCAATTGACATATTATGTTACATAATACTACTGTATGCCGGTGTGACGCGTATCTCGCTTGCTGATAATATCGCAAACGAGAGCCTCAAGGATTATCTGTCCGTATTTGTCGGTATCGTGATAACATCGATAAGCTGCGGGCTTGCCATACGCATCAGGATGTACTTGAATTCAAAGGAGGAGGAAAACCTTGAACGGCTGCATGCGGAAGCACTGAGTGCCTATGTCGGGATGGATATCTTCCTCGTAAACATGTCCCATGAAATAAGGACTCCCATGAATGCGATCATTGGAACAGTGGATCTGCTCCTTGATCAGGATGTAAACGATCATGTCAAGGAATGCGTTTACAATATCCTTAATTCGTCAAATGCGCTCCTGTCCCTTACGGATGAGGTAATGGACTTGAGTAAAACGGGATCACAGGAGATCAGCATTAATAATGCAAGGTTTGACTTATCCCAGCTGCTCATGGATATAGTTAATATGGCTTCCGTACGTTTGATGGATTCACCGGTCAAGCTGTATGTCGAAATCGATGAAACTCTTCCCAGGTATTTATACGGTGACGGCCCAAGGCTTCGTCAGGTATTCATAAACATTCTGAACAACGCCGTCAAGTATACGACGGACGGACATATTATACTGAGGATAAAGGCTGATGAGCAAAGCGACGAGGAGATAATACTGAAAGCTGAAGTGGAAGATACGGGCGTCGGTATAAAAGCAGAAGACATACCGCATCTGTTTGAGCTTTACAAACGGTTTGACCTTAATGAAAATGATGCAAACAATATAGAAGGCACGGGACTCGGACTTGCGATATGCAAGGAGATAATCGATAAGATGAACGGTTCGATATCGGTAAAGAGCAGCTATCATGTTGGCTCAAACTTCACATTCCGTGTGCCGATGCAGCCCGATGATAAGGAGCTTATAGTTGATATAGGCGATCATAATATTTTCAGTGTTCTCCTGTATGTTGACGATGAAACCGAGTGCGCAGCACTTAAAAAGATATTCGATGCCCTTAAGGTATATTCGGAAGTCGTAAGTGATAAGAGGACATTTGAAAATTCCGTGATGACAAACAATTATTCGCATATATTTGTTTCGTCACAGTTGTATTACGGCGATATGAGGTTCCTTGAAAGAGAACTTACCCGTGAGAACCTGGTTATATTATCCAATCTGAACGAGCTTATTACCGTAAATAAGATCGGATATGTGATGACACGTCCGGTTCATATATTGAATGTTGCTTCAGTCCTCACAAAGAGGGATACCGCATATGCACGTGAAGTTGTAAGCCGTGGACGTTTCACATGTGAGGACGCAGTTATACTTGTGGTTGACGATAACCTGACTAATTTAAATGTTGCGAGTGGACTTCTTAAGAAATACGGTGCTACCGTAGTTACCGCTTTGAGCGGCAGGGAATGCATAGATCTTGTAAGGAAGCGTCATTTTGATCTTATATTCCTTGATTATATGATGCCTGAAATGAACGGTATAGATACGCTGGAAGCGATAAGGGCAATGAAGGAACCCGAGATATCTTCGATACCTATTGTCGCGCTGACCGCAAATGTTATAAACGGAGCGAGGGAGATGTTTCTGGATGCGGGCTTCAATGATTTTATAAGCAAGCCCATTGAGATAGACAAGATCGAGAAGACACTTAAAAACCTGCTCCCGGATTCACTTATGGAGTATTTGAACGAACAGTAAACGGAACCTGACATGATCGAAGAAATCAAAAGAACAATCAAATACCTGTATGATGAGAACGTGCCGATGGCTTCGAAGAGTGTATACCTTATGAGCTTATACATACTTCCCGTCATTGTCATTTATATGATCGTGACTCCGTTTTTTAGGGACGGAGCAGCGCTTGTTATAAATGAGTTTGCATATTTGATATTGATACTGTCACTGACTTATGTTCTTTCGAGGTTCAAGGAGTATAAGCTCATTTCGGGTGTCATATGTTTTATTACAGCATTTTTGATCTTCCCGGTATTTTTCTTTACTACAGGACACATTTACAGCAGTATCCCGGTATATCTGGCGGCAGCTGTCGTGCTTACGTTTTTCCTTATATCAAGCAGGATCGTATGGGTTGTAGTTATTTTTGAATTCGGGTATTATCTGGCGATAATGATCTTTTGCTACAACAACAGGGAACTGCTTACTCATTATGTATATGAGCACGGCACTTTTTTGGAGAGGATGATCAATTTCCTTTTTGCATGCCTTGTTCCGGTTTTGATAGTGTATTATCAGACAATGCTGTTTTACAGAATAAAGGAAAAGAAGGAACGTTCAAATATTTCGATAAGGAATTCGGAACTAAGTAAGATAAGGTTCCTGGCAAATATGACTCATGAGATCCGCAATCCCATGAATGCCATAGTGGGAATGAATGAGCTTATCTTAAGGGAAGACCTGTCTCCGGGAGCAAGGGAGCAGGCCGAGGTTATTCGGGATGCATCGACACAGCTCCTTAGGATAGTCAACAACATACTTATTTATTCAAAGCTTGACTCAAATAAATGGGAGCTGACTCCCGGTAAATACAGTTTCAAGGAGCTTATGAGCCAGGTTATAGACAACGTGGCACGTGGTATGCATGAGGAGGGCAGTGAGTTTTTCGTCTTCATTGACAGGAATATCCCAACATGGCTGTTCGGCGATCAGCAGGCTGTCAAGCAGATATTCACTTATCTTCTTTATAATTCCATCCAGCAGTCACAGAGGATGAGCATGTCGCTTGAGATCCGCAGCGAGAAGGATACGGAAAAGCATATGCAGCGATTCAAATGCCGTATCGCCGAGGCGGGATCTGGAATGCCCGAGGCGGATATTGATTCTCTCCTTGGTGCCTTTAATAAATATGATTCCAGAAGAAATGCAACGCTTAAAGGCCTTGGACTTGAGATATCGATATGTAACGAACTGCTTGCCATGATGGACGGCTTCCTGCGGATTGAAAGCGTAGTCGGCGTGGGTACTGCCATTATCTTTGAATTTTCGAATTATATCCTTGACGATACACCTATGCTTTCGGTGGACGAGAGCATTGACAGGCGTGTGCTCGTATACCTTAATGATAAGGATGAAGAGACAATGTGGAAGAAGCTGATGGAGGATATCAGCATGAACCCGGTATATGCGGCCGGTCCCATTGCGTTCAGGAATGAGATCGAGAATCACAGATACACGCACATATTTGTATGGGAGAAGGCATATGAAGCCTTGCACGATATAATAAGCCAGACAATGTGTGAGGACATAACTTACGTGATCACTGATTACAGTCATGCATATAAAGATTTCGGCAACTGCAGGCTGTTAAGGAAACCGTTATCCTGTCTTAATATAATAAGCGCACTCAATTATGAATGGAATGCGAATGATTATATAAGGGCGAGGACAACAGAGAGAGTGATCTTCCCCGAAGCGAGCATACTTGTGGTAGACGATGCACTTGTAAACCAAAAGGTATTAAGCGGAATGCTTGCCAAATTTGACGTCAAGGTAAAGACGGCATCAAGCGGGCGCAGCTGTCTTGAAATTCTTAAAGATGAAGAATTCAACATGGTGCTCCTGGATCAGCTCATGCCCGAAATGGATGGTATAGAGACCCTGCGCAGGATAAGGATGATGCCCGGCCGCAATAACAGGATGCCGGTATTGTGCATAACAGCCGAGCTTGGCAGGGATGTCGGCGAGCGGCTTATAGAATCCGGTTTTGATGATTATATTGCAAAGCCTGTAAAAGATTATCATCTTGAAAGGCTTCTGAAGAAATACCTGCCGGATGATATGGCTGTAATAATCACAGAGCAGGCAGATGATGCCGCGGATAAACAGTCAGGCAGTGCTGCCGCCGGGGGAGGGACCGCAGAAAACGAGCCGCCCATCGGAGATCCTTTGAGCATTGATATGGATAGAGGTATTGAAAACGTAGGTGGTCTTAAGGATGTATATCTTTCCGTTCTTAATACTTATTATCAGGAAGGATTGGGTAAATGGAAAGATGTACCGAACCAGTTCATTGAAGGTGATATAAAACTGTTCACGACAAATGTACACGCACTGAAGAGCAGTTCGGCCAGTGTAGGCGCATACAATATATCCGAATTGTTCAAGAAGCTTGAGTATGCCGGCAAGGACAGCAATATCGAGTATATTGAGAAAAACCTGGACGAATGTCTTGAATACTTCAGGGAGCTTTTGGATAAGGTTAAAAATATGCTGATAGAAGAAGGGGCATTTGAGGATACCGATGCGCCGGATGAAGGCCTTCTTGATCTTGAGGAGTCAGCACTTGATATTGAGCTTGTAAAAGAGTTACAGCAGGCGCTTAATAATGTTAACCTTAAGCGGTGTGAGGAAATACTTAAGGAGATATCCGCAAATAATTACGGATCCGAGATCAACGGTATAATTAAGCAGATGAAGGATGCGTATGAGATATTTGATTATAAGAAGGTTAAGGAACTGCTGGCCGGCCTCCTTGATAATATGGATGCCGCGGGATAATTAACGGGAGGGTAAAAATGAGTGAGATTTATGATAAGTTGAGCCGCTGTTATGAAAGCGTCAAGGACAGGATAGGATTTGTTCCAAAGGTTGCACTTGTACTGGGCTCGGGACTCGGTGATTACGGCAACGAGATAGACGTATCGGCAACACTTCCGTATAACGAGATAAACGGGTTCCCCATCTCAACTGTTCCCGGTCACAAGGGACAGTTTATATTCGGATATGTAGGCGATGTGCCGGTTGTATGCATGCAGGGCCGCGTACATTATTATGAAGGATATCCTATATCCGATGTTGTCCTTCCGACGAGGCTAATGAAGATGATGGGAGCGCAGATCCTGTTCCTTACGAATGCATCGGGAGGGATAAATACTGACTTTAAAGCGGGTGACTTTATGCTCATAACCGATCACATTTCCTGCTTTGCACCGAATCCGCTCGTTGGGCAGAACATAGATAAGCTGGGTGTCAGGTTCCCTGATATGAGTAAGGTATATGACGAGAAACTGTGCGAGGTCATAAGAGAAAGTGCCGCAGATCTTGGTATAAGGCTCATGGAGGGAGTATATGCACAGCTTACGGGTCCGTCATTTGAATCACCTGCCGAGATAAGGATGCTTAAATCGCTCGGAGTTGATGCTGTGGGTATGAGCACGGTTGTCGAGGCGATAGCCGCAAACCACTGCGGAATGAAGATATGTGGTATTTCATGCGTCTGCAATCTTGCAGCAGGACTGTCACCCAATCCGCTGACGCATGAAGAAGTTCAGGCAGCAGCAAATGAGGCGGCTCCGTTGTTTAAGAAACTTGTAACGGAATCAATATGCCGGTTTGGTGTTATGTAAGTTTATATGAGGGAGTATTAAGTATAAGGAGGATATATGAACAGAAGGGTGATCGGTGTCATATGCGCATTGCTTATGGCATTTGGAATAACGGGATGTGGTAAGAGCGTAGATATAGCTTTTATAACGGATATGGGAACTGTCTATGACGGTTCTTTTAATCAGGGAGCATATGAGGGTATCACAAGGTTCACTGCCGATACTGGAAAGAGATCCAAGGTTTATGAGCCCGACGGTGCAACGACAAAAGTTCTTCTTAAAAATATAAGAAAGGCAGTACGTGACGGAGCTGATGTTATCGTGTGCCCGGGTGTGCTGTTTGAAGAAGCTATATACAAAGCGCAGCAGAAATACCCGAGGGTGGATTTCATTTTGCTTGACGGTGAACCGCATGATGCATCGGGCGAAGGTGAGATAGCAAAAAATACGGTTTCAGTTATGTTTTCTGAGGAACAGGCCGGTTTTCTGGCCGGATACTGTGCAGTAAGGGACGGTAACACACAGCTTGGATTTGTGGGCGGAACCAATGATGATCCCGTAGTGCAATTCGGCTATGGTTTTGTACAGGGCGCCGATTATGCCGCAATAGAAATGGGGGTAAATGTTGCTATCAAATATTGTTATGCAAATACCTATCTTGAAAACGACGATGTCAAGAATATGACGGGTGCGTGGTACCGAAGCGGTACCGAAGTGATATTCGCATGCGGCGGTGCGATGGGAAGGTCGGTAATAAGTGCGGCCGAGGAAAATGACGGAAAGGTTATAGGAGTAGATATCGATCAAAGCTCGCTCAGCAATACTGTGATAACATCCGCAAAAAAAATGCTCGGAAATGCGGTATATAACGAGCTCAGCGATTATTATAACGGCACTTTCATAGGTGGAAATGTGCTTGAGATGGGAGCCGAAAATGACGGCATAGCGCTTGAACTTGACAATGGCAGATTTAAGGATTTTACACCCGAGATATATGATGCGATATATGAGCAGCTTAAGACGGGAAGGATCGTTCCATATGCGTCAACGGCTTACGGAAATACGTCAGATCTTGAACTCATGAACGCGGAAGTATACTATCTGGAGCTTAATAAAAATGAATGATAATGAACTGGTAAAGGCAGCCTTTGCAGCAAGGATAAATGCATATGCACCGTATTCGGGGTACAAGGTTGGTGCAGCACTCTTTTGTTCCGACGGAAGCATAATTACGGGATGCAATGTCGAAAATTCATCCTACGGTTTATGCAATTGCGCTGAGAGGACTGCGGTTTTTAAGGCTGTGTCCGAAGGGAAACGCGGATTTTGTGCAATAGCAATAGTCGGAGGTATCGATAAAGATGATGAGATAATTAAGACTGCTGATTATGCCTATCCCTGCGGAGCATGCCGGCAGGTACTGAGGGAATTCAGCGATCCTGAAACATTCAAAATCATAGTTGCAAGAAGTGAATCGGATTTTAAGACATTCACGCTGTCAGAACTGCTTCCGAACAGTTTTGGACCCGATTCGATTGCGTAAAAGGAGAAAATATGAACATAAGATTTAAAAACGCACGGATCCTGACCATGGTAGATGGTCAGGACATATTTGAAGGGGAACTTTGGGTCGAAGGCACAAGGATAACCTACACAGGCGATGCAATGTACGAACAGGATATCGCAAATGCGGGCAAGAAGTTTGACAGGACGATAGACTGCGGAGGCAATCTTCTTATGCCTGGCTTTAAAAACGCCCACACTCATTCTGGTATGACTCTTATGCGAACCTATGCCGATGGCCTTCCGCTGCATGAATGGCTGGAAACAAAGATATTCCCTCTTGAGGCAAAGATGACACCCGAGGACTGTGCATTGCTTACAAAACTTGCGATCCTTGAATATCTTACATCGGGAATAACCGCGATCATGGATATGTATCTTGCTCCCGAGGCTATTGCAAAGGCCTGTGAAGAGTCCGGAATGAGGGTGGTACAGGTAAGCGGAATAAATAAATTCGGGCCTTCGCTTGAGGTGTTTGAGGAACGCTTTTTAAAGCTTAACGGACGGCATCCTTTATCAAGCTATATGATGGGCTTCCATGCAGAGTACACCTGCGACAGGGAGCTGCTTGAGAAACTTTCCGCTCTTGCACACAAGTACAAAGCTCCGATGTTTACGCACAATTCAGAGACGGAGCGTGAAGTGGCTGAGTGTAAGGAAAGGTACGGGATGACGCCAACCGTTTTCCTTGACTCTCTGGGAATGTTTGATTACGGCGGCGGCGGATATCATTGCTGTCATATGTCGGATGAGGATTTTGAAGTATTTAAGAAACATAATATGTCAGCCGTTACAAATCCGGGATCCAACACAAAGCTTGCCAGCGGTATAGCGCCCGTAAAGCGTTTCCTTGAAGAAGGTATCAATGTTGCGATAGGTACCGACGGACCTTCATCGAATAACTGTCTTGATATGTTCAGGGAGATGTTTTTGGTAACAGGTCTTGCAAAGCTTAAGGAAAAGGATGCGACTGCGGTGGGGGCAGCAGATGTACTTAAGATGGCTACAGTTGGCGGATCAAATGCAATGGGTCTTGATGACTGTGATGTACTTGCCGAAGGTAAAGAAGCCGATATCATAATGATCGATCTTAAACAGCCTAACATGCAGCCGATAAACAATATAGCCGATAATCTGGTTTACAGCGGAAGCAAGCAGAATGTTAAGCTTACAATGATAGCCGGTGCGATCCTATATGAGGACGGCAAATTCAACATAGGAATAACGCCCGAAGAAATATACAGGGAGGCGGCAGCCATCCAGAAGAGGTTATTCTGATGCAGTATCTGATATTTGTTATCATAGTCTTTGCCTTTGTGCTGATAGTCTTTATCGAAGGTATGATAAGGGAAAGAAAGTCAAAGCTAAAATACAGGGAATGGCTTAAAACAAGCTGGGGAAAGAAAAATGAACTCCCTCTTGGCGCCGACGAGATGTCAAACATATGCCGTTACAGCAAAAGGGTTGCCGAACGGTACAAAAGTGAATTTTACGTTGATGATATAACCTGGAAGGATCTGTCTTTTGACGATATCTTTTCCGATATGGACACATGCAGCTGTATCCTTGGTGAGGAGATGTTATATCACAGGTTAAGGTGTCCGGAGCTTGATACTATAGACGAAGATTATTCGCATTTCGTAAAACTGCGTGAGTACTTTGAAGAACATGAGGATGAAAGGATAGCCGTCCAGGAGATACTGCATGATATCGGTATCAATCGTAAAACTTCAATAGTTACCGTATTTGAGTATGTAGATTCACTTAAGGCCGAATCCAATATACAGCATTATATAATGATATTTCTCATGCTGCTTGCCATCGGGCTTGTATTTGTGCTTCCCGGGGCCGGTGTCATAATGCTTATAGCGGCAATGGTTATATCTATCGGTACATATCTTAAGAAGAAGAAAGCCATCGAGCCTGTAATAGTGACTTTCAATTATACGGCCAAGATGCTTAAAGCGGCCGACAGGCTTAAGAAACTCTCACCTAAGGTATTAAGCGTTGATATTGAAAGGATGAATGACTGCAGGGAGCCGTTAAAGAGTGTACTGCGAAAGTCAATATGGCTAACAACAGGTTCTGCTTCGATGGATAATCCGGCAATGCTCCTTGAGGAGTATGTAAAGATGTTCTTCCATATCGATCTTATAATGATCAATCTTTTGATCAGGCTTTTAAAGGAGCGTACGGAAGAAATAGGAACGCTGCGCAGGATACTCGGAACCATAGACGCATCGATAGCAGCGGGATCATACAAGGCCGGACTTGAGAGAGTATGCATACCCGAGTTTGGTGATGGTGAGCGCTGTTATAATATCAAAAACTGCATACATCCTCTTATTAAAGAAGCGGTGCCAAACAGCATAGAGACAAATGGCCCCGTTCTTTTGACAGGTTCCAATGCTTCCGGAAAATCGACATTTTTAAAAACAGTTGCGATATCGGCGATATTTGCACAGTCCTTAGGATATGTGCCTGCCGAAGAATACAGGGCGCCAAGGTTTGCCATCTATACTTCGATGGCATTGAGCGACAGCATATTAAACGGCGAAAGCTATTTCATAGTTGAGATAAAATCTTTAAAGAGGATCCTTGATGCAAAAGACAACGGATATCCGGTTCTTTGTTGTATTGACGAGGTATTAAGGGGAACAAACACGATCGAGCGTATAGCGGCATCCACGCAGATACTTAAGTGTTTTTCGGATAAATGCTATATACCGTTTGCGGCGACTCATGATATTGAGCTGACAAAACTCCTTGATGATGATTACACGAATTATCACTTCGATGAGGAGATCACCGGTGACGATGATGTGTGTTTTAATTACAGGATGAAGAAAGGCCCTGCTGTTTCACGAAATGCTATCAAGCTTTTAAAGGTATTGAACTATGATGACAGGCTTATAAAGGATGCCGAAGCTATGGTGGATAAGTTTACGGAAACACATAAATGGGATTGACGGTGGTTTTGCATGGAAGTTACGATTTATACCGATGGTTCGGCTAGGAGCAATCCCGAGGGACCCGGCGGATACGGAACGATAATCCATTATGTTGACAGGACAGGCAGGCTTCATGTACGCGAATACAGTGCCGGTTACAAAAAGACGACAAATAACCGAATGGAGCTGATGGCTGTCATTGTCGGGCTGGAAGCGCTTAAGAAGCCCTGTATGGTTGAGGTCATATCCGATTCCAAATATGTTACCGAGGCGTTCAATCAGCACTGGGTTGATTCATGGATTAAGAACAACTGGAGGACTGCAGGTAAAAAACCGGTGCTCAATCCGGATCTCTGGAGGAGGCTGCTTAAGGCGATGGAACCGCATGATGTAACCTATACATGGGTAAAGGGGCATGCAGGACATCCCGAGAACGAAAGATGTGATGAACTGGCAACCCGGGCGGCTGATTCTGACGAGCTGCTTGACGACACGGTTGACGAACAGGTTTGATATTTGCTATAGTAGGGCTTGGTTTATGAAAGGAACGGTGATATCATGATAAGCTTTTTCAATGAATTCATATCATATCTTTTGCTTGTAATAATAATGGCAGGTATAGCGGTATGTGGTGTTTTCGCGGGAAAGAAGCTTCGCGATAAAAAGGATTTAAAGGATGCTTCTTCAAAAGAAGGCAGTAAATAGCAGGTGTTAACTATGGATATAATATATAAGAGTACAAGGGGCGATAAGAGGGAATATACAGCTTCGGAGGCAATAATAAAGGGTTTGTGCGATGACGGCGGGCTGTTTGTTCCCGACAGGTTCCCGAAGTTTGATTTTGATCTGGCGGAGCTGGCTGAGCTTGATTACAGGCAGACGGCTTTCAGGGTTATGAAGGAGTTCCTTACGGATTATTCCGATGAGGAGCTTCTTGACTGTATTAACAAAGCATATGACGATAAGTTTGATGATAAGGACATAGCGCCGCTTGTTAAAAAGGGCGATCAGTATTATCTTGAACTGTTTCACGGCAAAACCATAGCTTTTAAGGATATGGCACTGTCTATACTTCCGCATCTGCTCACTACGGCGATGAAAAAGAATAATGATGACAAGGAAGTGGTGATCCTTACTGCTACGAGCGGTGATACCGGAAAGGCAGCACTTGCCGGATTTGCAGACGTTAAGGGCACCAGGATCATCGTGTTTTATCCAAAGGGCGGAGTCAGCAGGATTCAGGAACTCCAGATGGTGACAGAAAAGGGTAAGAACACCAGGGTAATAGGGGTCAAAGGCAATTTTGATGACTGCCAGAGCGGTGTCAAGGAAATATTTAATGATGAAGAGCTGAAGAAGGAACTTGCAGGAAAGGGATATGAATTTTCCTCGGCAAATTCCATAAATATAGGGCGACTTATACCGCAGGTTGCATATTATGTTTATGCATATGGCAGGATGGTTAAAAACGGTGCGATTAAAGCGGGAGAGGAACTTAATTTTGTGGTTCCGACCGGTAATTTCGGCAACATACTTGCTGCATATTATGCAAAAAGATCGGGACTTCCGTTAGGAAAGCTGATATGTGCGTCTAACGAAAACAAAGTATTGTTTGATTTCTTCAAAACCGGCAGGTACGATAAGAACAGGGAGTTCATATTAACATCCTCACCTTCAATGGATATACTGATCTCAAGCAATCTGGAGCGTCTTATTTATTTTGCCTGCGGATGTGATACGGGGAAAAATGCCGAACTTATGAAAAGCCTGAATGAGAAGGGCATATATGAGCTTGAAGGCAAGATGCGAGAAGGACTTAAGGATTTCTACGGCTCTTATGCAGGTGAAGACGAAGTGTTTTCAACGATAAAGTCGGTATATGAGGAAACTGGATATATCATTGATACACATACCGCTGTGGCAGCAGCTGCCGAAAGAAAATACAGGGCCGAAGGCCTTGATGAAAACAAGTGTGTTATCGTGTCTACGGCAAGCCCGTATAAGTTCACAAGGAACGTAATGAAGGCCATAGGGCAGGAGAGTGGTGAACCGGATGACTTTTTCCTTATAGATAAGCTGGGCGAACTGTCGAAAGTAAAGGTCCCGCCCGCTGTAGAAGAGATAAGGAACGCAAAGATATTGCATGATACCGTATGTGAGGTATCGGAAATGAAGGAAATTGTAAGAAGCAGCCTGTAGGGCTGCTTCTTTGATATCATATTGATTTAAAAGATCATATTAAACTGCCGGGAAGTTCATATAACAGAAACTTCACTACCCCGAAAGAAAACCTTACGGGGATTATTGTTATCTTGCCGTTTACTTCGGTGGTTATATCAAGATATTCATTCTGCTTCGGCGGATCAAGGCTCAATTCACATATGTTCAGCTTGCTTAAAAGTACTATGAAAAGCCCGTTATGAAGGTTAAGGAAATCAAGCAGCGCCTCTTTTGCCAGTGCATCAAACGAATCGATGCCAAGCTTTGAATACTGCTCGGCGAACTGTGTGAGCACAGCCGGTTCCCCGTCGATCGCGGAATACGCAGAAGGTATACCGGTTATGTCCTGGGACAGTTCCTGTGACGCCTTGTACTTGTCAACAGTACTTATGTTTTCAACCACTATTGATGAGTCAACGTAGAGGGAAATGTCTGATACCAGCTTCTCAATATATGTCCTTACAAATTCGGTAAGAGAGGGCGACACTTCATCGTAGTTCGAATTTTCAAGAACGTTGACAACAAGTTCATCATTGCTCATAGTTTTTCTCCATTACAACGCCGTGTTATATACGGTGATCACTCAAGGTTGTTGTCCAGTATCTGCTTAAGGAGGTCCTTATCAACGGGCTTTTGTATAAAGTCCTTTGCACCTGCCTTGATAACTTCACGAAGATGTGTCTGGGTGCCTACCGATGATATGACCACGATCTTTGCTTCATGATCGAATTCCCGTATTTCCCTGGTCGCTGTGATCCCGTCTTTTACAGGCATTACGATATCGAGAAATACGACATCGGGTTTTTCCTCCTTATATCTGTTCACGGCATCTTCGCCATTAGAAACTTCGATTATATTATCATAACCGAATGAGTTGAGCATGGCGGTAATGCTTTTCCTTGCGAGGATAGAATCATCGCATACGAGTAGTTTTATATCTTTCTTACTCATATTCAACCTCCGTGATACCGTTAAATAACCTAATATGATTCTAACTCAAAATAAAAAATAATTCAATCATGCCGGCTGTTGATCGGTACATAATTCCTGTCTTCACATACCGGTTTATATGCGGGACGTATTATCTTGCTGTTGTTATTGAGCTCCTCGAGGCGGTGAGCGCTCCAGCCGACCATACGTGCTATTGCGAAAATGGGAGTGTATAACTCCTTGGGAAGTCCAAGCATCTGATAAACGAGTCCCGAGTAAAAGTCAACGTTGCAGCATACACCCTTATATATCTTTCGTTCATCCGATATAACCTTGGGCCCGAGTTTGGCTACGGTTGAATACATCGCGAATTCATTTTCCAATCCCTTTTCGACTGCAAGCTTTTCGACGAATGCCCTGAATATCTGCTCACGTGGATCCGAAAGAGAGTATACAGCATGTCCCATTCCGTAAATAAGCCCCTGGTGGTCGAATGCTTCTTTATTCAGTATTTTGCGAAGATAAGCGGAAATCTCGTCCTCGTCCTTCCAGTCCTTTATGTTTTCTTTCATGTCGGCGAACATATCCATGACTTTTAAGTTGGCACCGCCGTGACGCGGACCTTTAAGAGAACCGATCGCTGCCGCTATACAAGAGTAGGTGTCGGTCCCCGAAGATGTAATGACGTGTGTAGTAAAGGTAGAATTGTTACCTCCGCCGTGTTCCATATGAAGTACAAGAGCTACATCCAGAATCCGCGCTTCAAGCGGCGTATATGTTTTGTTTGCGCGTAAAACCCTCAATATGTTCTCGGCTGTTGACAGTTCATCCTTGGGAGAATGGATATAAAGGCTTTTCCCGTCATGATAATGCCTGTATGCCTGGTATCCGTAAACGGATAGAAGCGGGAACAGGCTTATGAGTTGGAGACACTGCCTGAGTACATTCGGGGTCGATATATCATTGGCGTTATTATCATATGAATAAAGTGTAAGGACACTTCTTGCAAGCGTATTCATCATGTCGGGACTGGGCGCTTTCATGATTATATCGCGCACAAAG
The DNA here is from genome assembly GCA_017550535.1 of Lachnospiraceae bacterium. GTDB lineage: Bacteria > Bacillota > Clostridia > Lachnospirales > Lachnospiraceae > UBA2868. The sequence continues at coordinate 2,171 of JAFZOS010000065.1, read as the reverse complement.
CTGGTGGGAAGAGTGCGGTATTTTGCAAGAAGTTCCGAAAACTCGTTTAATTCCTTACGGTCCGGAAGTTTATTGAAAAGAAGCAGATATGTAACTTCTTCAAAGCCAAAACGTTCCTCGCTGGTAAATCCCCTGACGAGGTCACGGACATTATAACCGCGGTAAAACAGTTCGCCCTCTATGGGAACCTGTTCACCGTTTACTATCTTATTGGCGCGTACATCCGAGATATTGGTAAGTCCTGCGAGCACGCCCTTTCCGTTTAAGTCACGCAGCCCGCGTTTTACGTCATACTCGGTGTATAATTGCGAATCGATCCGGTTGCCTTCCTCGGACATATTCGCAAGCCTGATGATTTCCGGGGTGATCTCGTAATAATTATCGTTATTCATAAGGTCGCCTCGCTTTCCCATAAATACATATCACTGTTAGTTTACCATAATACTTGATAATGTGACAAGGGGAAAACGGATTTGGGGTAGCGTGAAAACAACTGGTGAAATTGCACAATTATAGAATGGGAAAATTGTGTAAAAACAACATATATGCACAAGAGGTAAAAAAAGTGCTTGAAGTAGTAAAAGATTTACATTTAAAAAATTGTCAAACTTATGTATATTTTATGTATAAATTGTGAACTAAAAGGATGAGTATCTTTAAACCGATGAAAAATCCAAGGTTTTCTGCCGTTGTTATCGCAGCGGTACTTGCACTGAACATATTATGCGGCTGCGGCGGTAAGGCTCAGCACTGGGCATACAACCATGAGCCTGATAAGGAAGTACTTACTCTTTATGATAACGGCAGGGCGGTTTTTGAAGATAGTGAGTGTACATATGTAAAGGACGCATCATTCATAACCCTGACCGGAAAGGACGGTAAAGCGACATCACACAGGTATGAACAAAACGGTGATGAGCTGGTATTTTATAAGGCAGCGGTTTATAACCGTGAAAGCGGCAGCAAGGATGACGGCATCATAGGGAAATGGGTTCAGGATAATGGTCGGAACCTTTTTGAATTCACTAAGGAAGGCCAGTTTAACGAGGATGGATATTTTTATGGCCACTATACCGTTAAGGAAAACGAAGGAACCATCAAACTGATGTATGTCGATCCTCTTCAGGATACGCTTCTGTATTACAGACTTGATGGTGACACCATGATAATCGAGTATCCGTGGACGTTGGTACCGGTGTCTGATAAAAAGAATGAGCAGGGTCAGACAACTATCCCTGCAAACGGCGGTAATTGAGCCGGATGGCAAGGTCGAAGGCGGGAAACCGCTTGAGATAAATAACAATTTTTCTATTTATTAAGGAGGTAAATTATGAAAATGAGACGTGTAGTTTCTTTGCTGCTTGCAGGCGTAATGGCATTCTCACTTGCTGCTTGCGGCGGTAACGGAGCAGCAGCTCCCGCTGCAGCACCCGAGGCACCCGCAGCTGAGGCACCCGCTAAGGAAGAGGAGCCCGCTCCTGCAGCTGAGGAAGCTGAAGCACCTGCAGCTGAGGCATCAGATGAGGCTATAACCCTTAATATGTGGTGTATAGCTACCGAGAGTGACTCTAACCGTCATTCTTATGAAGCAGCCATTGCTGATATGCAGGCTGAGCATCCCGAAGTAACCCTTAACTGGGAAGCATTTGAAAACGAGTCATACAAGACAAAGATCAAAGCTGCAGTTTCAGCTGATGAGCTGCCTGACATCTTCTTCACATGGTCATGCGCATTCCTCGGCGATTTCGTTGCTGCAGGTAAGGTATACTGCCTTGATGATGTTTACCAGAACTATAAGGATGAGCTTCCTGTAGTTATGCTTGGTAACTCAACTTACGAAGGAAAGCATTATGGTGTTCCGCTTACCATGAACATCGTTGGTCTTTTCGCTAACATGGATCTTCTTAAGGAAGCAGGCTATGACGAGATCCCCGGAACATATGAGGACTTCATCAAGTGCTGTGACGACCTTGTAGCAGCGGGCATCATTCCTTTCGGATGTGCAGGCGGCGAAACATGGTGTGTTACCGAGTATCTTGAGCCCATCATCGAGAAGAGCATCGGTGCTGACGCTCTGAACGATATCTTCCTTGGAAGATCAACCTGGGACAATGCAGACGTTGCAAAGGCAGTTGATACCTTCCAGAGCATGGTAAATGCAGGTTATTTTG